>JANQHO010000174.1 GCA_028277105.1 Owenweeksia sp.
CTTTCGTCAATGGGATTGCCCATTTTTAGCTTTTTGAGTTCTTTTTCATATAGCCTGATAAATTGATCGGCTATTTCTTCTACCAGAATAAACCTTTTGGAGGCTATACAACTCTGGGCATTGTTGATCATGCGAGCTTTAACCCCGAGTTTTGCTGCCTTTTTCAAGTTAGCGTCTGCCAATACAATAAAAGCATTAGAACCTCCTAGCTCCAGTACCGTTTTCTTGATCTCACGGCCACATACTTCAGCTACTGCAGATCCAGCCATTTCGCTGCCGGTAACCGAAGCCGCTTTTACCAAAGGATGGGTCAATACCTGCTCTACCCTGCCCGAGCCGATCATCAGGTTTTGAAAAACGCCTTTGGCAAAACCACTTTCGTAAAACAACTTCTCTATAAGTAATGCTGAGCCCTGAACGCTAGAGGCATGTTTGAGAAGAGCTGTGTTACCAGCCATAATGGTAGGCGCTGCAAAGCGAAAAACCTGCCAAAAGGGAAAATTCCATGGCATCACGGCCAGTACTACGCCTATGGGATCATATACGACCATTGACTTTTGGGCATCGGTTTTGATTTCTTCCGCACGGAGAAACTTTTCGGCATTTTTAGCGTAATATTCACATACCCAGGCGCATTTTTCTATTTCAGCCCGTGCTTCTTTAATGGGTTTGCCCATTTCTGTGGTAAGAGTTACTGCATAATGCTTGGCATTATCGCGCAGCAATTGAGCTAATACCAGCATCTTCTTCTTGCGTTGGGCAAAAGAAGTTTTGCGGTAATTCAGATAAGTTTCATGGGCCAGCTTTATCTTGGAATCCAGTTTTTCGTCACTGTCTTCCGGGTACTCACCTACGAGCTTTAAATCATAAGGATTGATGCTTTTCATGATATCCTTTTACCTTGGTTAAATGTTAATTTAGAACCGTCTTTTAGTGTCAGGCTGAAATGTGCTGCCCTTTCAGGTTTTAAGGCTTTTACATCGCTAATGCTTCCACCTTTTAATTCTTCCAAACCTCGGTGCATAGAAAGGTCTCCTATTTCTGCCAATTGATAGATCTTTTCGAGACTCTGCCGTTCTGGGTCGGGAACTTCTTTGATCAAAAAGCCCAGGTCGAACGCCATTATCTCCTCATTCAGATTCAATTGATTGGAGCGCACGATCAGGTCCAGCATATTCTTTTCATTTTCCGGGATGCGATAGTAGCTTTCTTCTGTATAAGCGTCAACCCGGTCTGCTGCAATTAACTCAAAAGCCCTTAAAAGCATCAGAAAATTCAACTTGCGGGCTGTGTCGCGATAATAATCGTTATAATCAGCACCTGATTCTATCAACACGCATGGAATACCCTGCCCGTGAAAGAACTCTCCTAGTGCCCGGGGATAGTACTCGTCTGTATAGCGCCCAATTTGACCTGGGATGTGTTCTTCTGTCAGTTCTGTCAGGCCACTGATAAGCTTCATGGCCTTGCTTCTGGCAGTATTAAGTCTGCGGCTTTGCTCATAGGAAGCCGATAGAAAGCTTATAGTAGCAGGCTTTGGAGGGTTTCCTACCGAAAAGATATTCCTTTGATCATGCAGATTAAAAGCCCAATGAGGCTGAAACTCTTTCAGGGTATTCATAAAGACCCTCATCTCCATGGCTTGCTGTGACCTGGCATCGCGGTTTAGGTCTATCCCGAGGCTGTTATGACGTGTAAAATACCAGGCTCCATCAGGATTTAAGAAGGGTATAAACAGCAAACTGAGCTTTTTACTGAGCCTAGACCGGTAAGAGTCGTAATCGTCAGAGGCAGATAAGAAACCAAAAAGATCGGCAAGCGCCATGGTTGCGGTAGGTTCATTGCCGTGCATTTGGGTCCACAGCAAAATCCTCTTTTTCCCCTTCCCCCACTTATAGCTGTTTATGGCTCTGTTTTCTGTGGACAAACCTATGCGGGTAACCTCAAAAGTATCTATAACAGCTTGTTGCCTTACTATTTCAAGCCAGTCTTCCGATTTCAGCCATCTTTTTTTCAAGTCATCCAGCTTATAGATTTCATAATCGCTGGCTTTGAACTGGAATTGCATCAAAAAGAAATTTAAATCAAAGTAAACAATTAAGTTTATGTTAAGCCTCAAAGATTCTGACAAACTGATTTTACCTTTGATCTAAAACACAAATTGATGAACAAGCATCTCTCAACAATTTCAATAGTCCTGTTTTACATTTGTAATTTAGTAGCACAAAATGATATTCTTTCAGGACCAATGCTGGGATACAGCGAAATGAAAGAAGCTGTCGTATGGCTACAAACCAAAAAACCCTCAAGGATTCACGCGATTTACAATTCTAAAGAAAGGCCTGACGATAAATTCTATACCGATACCATATATACGAATCATAGCAAGGGGAATGCGGTTAAATTGTATTTTACAAATGTAACAAGTGGTAATAATTACGAATACTCCATCTATGTGAATGGAGTGAAGCAGGCTATATCCTATCCTCTAGAGTTCAGTACCCAGCCTGATTGGAGTTACCGGACTGATCCCCCGGCCTTTAGTATGGCCCTGGGAAGCTGCGTTTACATTAACCAGGCCTCTACCGACAGGCCTGGTGAGCCCTACGGAGGAGGATATGAAATATTTGAATCGATTCACCAAAAACAGCCAGATGCCATGCTGTGGTTAGGCGATAATGCCTACCTGAGGCCAGCGGATTGGTGGACACGTCAGGGCTATATAGAACGTTATACCCACACCCGTTCTTTACCAGAAATGCAAGAGCTATTGGCTAGCTGTAACCATTTTGCTATCTGGGACGATCACGAGTTTGGGCCCAATAATGCCACCGGTAGCTGGATACATAAGGACTTGGCCCTTGAAGTCTTTGAATTATTCTGGGCCAATCATAGCTACGGCTTTTCTGATCTGCCGGGTATTATGAGTGGTTTTAATTACATCGACATCAATTTTATATTGATGGATAATCGTTTTAACCGAACAGAGAATTATAACGAGGGGAAGAAACATATATTCGGCCGTAAACAATGCGATCGTTTGATAGATCTCTTAAAACAGAGCCGTTCACCTTTTAAAATAGTTGCTACCGGGGGACAATTCCTCAATACAGCCAAAGTCTATGAAAACCACGCTAATTACGAAAAAGAGCAGCAGTATATTCTCAGGCGTTTGAACGAAGAAAATATCAAAGGCGTTGTATTTGTTTCAGGAGACCGCCACCACAGCGAAGTAATGAAGCATACACTACCCAATGGCAATGCTGTATTTGAGTTTACCGTCTCCCCTCTTACATCTGGAGCCAATAAAAATGTTACTGAAACCAATGACAATCGGATAGAAGGCTCGCTTATCCAGGAAAGGAACTTCGCTGTAATGCAATTTTCAGGTAAATACAGGGAAAGGGTATTGCAAATTGTTTACTACAACACCAAAGGGGAAAAACTTTATGAATACCAGGTTAATAGCAAGGATATTTACTAAAGTTAAATTCATTAATAATTTATTTTTAAATGCCTTTCAGTCAGTTATTTGAAAATATTTAATTAAAGTGAAAATTCATTCTTAAATCCACTTGAATCTCTACTATTTCTTTCATTATATTTGTAAAATCACTAATAAATTACAATTGTAATGGATGAAATTTCAAACAGAGTAAAAAAATTGATCGAAGAGAGCGGTTTCAGCAATACGGAATTTGCTTCCAAAATAGACGTCAACCCAGCTATTATCAGTCATATACTCAGCGGAAGGAACAAACCTAGCTTGCAAATAATTCAAAAGATCAGTGATTCATTTACAAATGTAAATTTAGCTTATTTAATCTCAGGTGAAGGGGCTCTGTTTAAGGAAAAAGAAGAAGAAACAACTAATATAGCTTCTGGATATAGTAGCTATAATTTGCCGACTGAAGGAGTCAGGCCCGCCTCTATACCCGGCTCTGCGGATATGGGTTACCAAAGGAAAGAGAAAATGGAAGAAGAAACGCCCCCTCCTCTGCCCTCTTCAGGCATTGAACAAACAACAGAAAACGAAATAGACAAAATTGTAATCTTTTATAAGAATGGCCGATTTAAAGCTTACAGGCCTTGATTTTATCTTTGAGAAATCAATGCTTACTTTTGCACTGTAAATATTCCAAATGATGAAAAACAGGACTGTAGTTCTTATCCTTCTTATAATTACTGCTATAATGACCCGCTTTATTCCTCACCTGCCAAATTTTACAGCGGTAGGAGCGGTAGCTTTATTTTCAGGAGCTGTATTCAAGAAGAAAAGCATTGCCTTTATGGCTCCCTTTGCCATAATGTTTTTGAGCGACCTCCTTATCAATAATGTGATTTTAGCCAGTTATTATTCCGGTTTTCAATGGCTTACTCCCGGGTGGTTTGGTATTTACCTGTCGTTTTTTGTAACCGTTCTATTAGGTATGCTTATTCATTCTTACAAGGTATTGCCTATTGCAACAGGCGCTGTAGTTTCGGCAGCTGTTTTCTTTCTTATTACAAATTTTGGCTCCTGGATGGGTAATCCTCTTTATTCCAAAGATGTAACAGGCCTGATGGCAGCCTATACCGCTGGTATACCATTTTTTGCTAATCAGCTGTTAGGTAATCTTTTTTACAGTGCCTTGTTATTTGGTATGGCCTGGTTGCTGGTAGATCGTACAGCACTTAAGCCTTTAAAGGTCAAGCACTGAAGTACCTTATCTATTATTGAGCGATAAAGCTGATCTGACCAAAGAAATCATCAGATTAGCGTTTATTCCTTCTTCTTCTATACTTTCAGGAGTGTAGGCTTTAAGGTTGAGATTTTTCCTCAAAAAGTGGCTTTCTGTTCCTACAGATACACAATATTTTTTTACTCCGGGTTTAATAGTTTCTGCTACAGTGAGAGCCACCAAGGCAGTAAGTCCATCTATGATGATGATCATTTGTTGACGGGCTGCTTCAATAATGGCTCCGCAAAGCGCTACTGTTTCAAAACCGCCAAATAAGGTAAGTATGGTAAAAGGATCGTGGGTTTTAGGGTGTTTATTCAGTGCCCTGGATACCAATTTCTTTTGTTCATCATTTAAGGCTTTTTCAGTTAAAATCTCGGTATCTTCCTCTAGTAAAGCCGAGGCTACTGTTATGGCACTAATATGATTATCGCTGTTAAGGGATGAGAGGGCCACAACATTGCCGTTATTCCTTTTTACTCTCAACACGGCATTAACCCCCGTATCAAAAGCCTGCTCGCATTGGCGGCTTGTCATAGCGGGAAACTGGGTAAAATTGCGGGTAGAAAAAGCAATTTTTTTACTGCTCAGCAATTTCCCGTGATGATACCAGAATGAAAAACTACTTTCAAAGTTGAAGTTAACACCCAGGTCTATTATTCTGAGAGCTACGTTGTTTTGATTACAAAGAATGCTTACAGGGGAAGTACCTTGTAAACTGCCCAGTGTTTTTAAATAACTTTTAGTAGCTGGAAAATTGTTCTCTGCAATTCCATGATCAGCGGCAAACATGAGCAAAGCGGGCTTTTTAAGCTGAGGAGATTGTGTTTTGAGAATAAGGCCGCAATGCACAATAATATTTTCCAGGTAACCTAAGGATACGGAGGTTGTAATATCAGACCTTAAACTTTTTCTGATTTTTTTCTCCAGCTCCAGGTCACTGATGTCATTAACGGTGAAATCAATTTTGTTTAAACGCAAAATTTATCGGAATTATGCCAACGGTAAACTCGTCCAATAAAGCCCCAGTATTATCATAGCGGTATACTCTTCCCGGAGATATGTCATCGACAGGATCGGATACATATATCTCCTCTTTTGACTGATCATAAACAATGGCGTTGAAGGAACCCGTCACAAATGGTAAAGAGGGCAAAGAAGGTATTAGGGGATCGTATTTCATGATACTTCCGCCCTTAAACAGGTCGAGAAAATAGAATGCATCTTTGGTACGGTTAGTAACAAGGCTATTGGGCCTTAGCTGATTATCAGCAAAATACATGATAGTATCCACGGTTAAAGAGTCGGTATTAATAACAGAAATAGAACCAGGTGTACTGTTGATGGGAACGTCCTGATCTTCTATTCCACCGCTCAAAACCATAACTGTGCTGTCGGAAGCCATAACAAGGCTATTGGGATTGTGACCAACCTCCAGCTGTGTAACTACAGTATCATAATTAGCATGCATAACCGTAATAAGACTATCAGCCGGACCACCACCGCTATTAGTAATAAAGACCAAAGTGTCATTGACTAACAGCATTCTTTCAGGTCTTATGCCTACTTCAACCGTTTTAATGATACCATTGGTTTTGGAATTGTAAACATGAACGGCATTAATCCCCCAATCGGTAATATAGTATTTGTTTCCTATAATATGAGTCATATAACGAGGGGAATCAAAACCCGATGCTTTGAATTTTACCGTGAAATCTTCGGGATTGAGAGCAAATACCTCACCCCTGTTACTGATAATAGCAAAAATGGTGTTGTTATGATTCAGCATACTGGCAAATGAGCCTCCCATAGTATATACATTGGCTTTGGCAAAAATATTTTGATCTACTCTTTTTACTGTGGGGTCGTACGTAGAAAGGCTCCCAGTTCCGTCAGGTGAAATACCTTCGTTAGCTATTAACAGTGTAGCTGATTCAGCTCCACCTGTACCACCGGAGCCACCAGCGGAATCTTCTTTTTTACAGGACGATCCCAAAACTATCAATGAAGCGACAACAAAAAATCGAAATACTTTTTCCATAAATAGGGTATTTAATCAAACTAAGTGATAAATATAAGTTAAGTACAGCATACACAAAAGGCTGATCAATATAACGAATGTATTATGGTAGATGATATGTTTCAATGCATCAAGGCCCGGGCATTCTCGAGAGCCGCACTGGTAATTTTCTCCCCGCTCAGCATCCGGGCCAGTTCTTCTACCCTTTCGTTGTGCGATAATTCATGGATGGTGGTAGCAGTATAATTGCCCTTATTCTCTTTTATAACCTTGAAATGTTGCTGGCCAACTGAAGCTATCTGGGGTAAATGGCTAATGGCTACTACTTGCATGTACCGCCCCATGTTGCTTAAAATACCACCTATTTTTCCAGCTGTTTCTCCAGAAACACCGGTGTCTATTTCATCAAAAATAACAGTTGGTAAGTTCTTGGTTTTGGACATTATAGCTTTTAATGCCAGCATTATGCGGCTCAATTCGCCACCCGAAGCTACTTTAGTAAGCGACTGAGGTTGTTGACCTTTGTTGGCGCTAAACAAAAATTCGACTTGATCATTACCAGAGGAGGAAAACTCATCTAACAGGTCTATCTGTATTTTCAGTTTAGCATGGGGCATATTGAGAGAAACCAGAAGCTCGTCTATTTCTTTTTCTAATTGAGCGGTAATTTGTGTCCTAGACCGGTGAAGTTGATGGGCAGCTTCAACAAGTGCTTTCTTTACATCCTCTAATTGTTTTTCAAGCTTGGCTATCCGTTCGCCAAAATTTGCAATATTTTCTATTTTTTGCTGCAGTTCCTCTTTTTTAAGAATCAGGTTTTCTACGTCATTTACCCGGTGCTTTTTTTGTAGCATTATAAGTTGACTTAACCTGTTATCGAGTTGTTGGGCTTTTTCAGGATCAAACTCCATTGCATTGGCCTCATCCTCTATCTCAAGTCTTACATCATCTAACTCTATTCTGATACTGTCAATTCGCTGAGCCAGGTTTTCAAGGTCAGAATTATAGACTGCCACCGAAGCCAGCGTGCCGTACACTCTTTGTAAATTGCTCAAAAGCCCGGCTTCTTCATTATTGATGAGGTTATTTGCTTCTGACAACTTAGTCTGGATCTCACCGGCATTTTGAAGAATATGTAATTCCCTCTCCAGTTCTTCCTGTTCATCAGGAACCAATTTAGCAGACTCTAATTCACTAAATAAAAATTCCAGGTAATCTATATCATAGCCTTCAGGGTCGGAATTCTGACGCACATCTTTGAGCTCTTTTTGAATATGGATGTATGAGTTGTAAACTTTGAGGAATTCATTTTTGATCTGCTCATTTTGAGCAAAATTGTCGAGCAGGTCTAATTGGAAATTCTTGTTAGACAGCAGTAGATTTTGATGTTGCGAATGCACATCTATTAACCTTATGGCCAGCTTGTTCAACACATCCAGTGTAACGGGCGAGTCATTAATAAAAGCCCTGGACTTCCCGGAAGGGCTTATCTCTCTGCGAATAATAGTTGTTTCGTCATAATCGAGATCCTGCTCTTCAAAAAAAGGAAGAAAGCTTTTACTTGTTTCAAAATGCCCCTCAACCACACATTTTTTGCTTTCGTTCCCGAGTGCCTTTAGTTCGGCCCTTTTTCCCAAAATAAGCGATAATGCTCCCAGTATAATAGATTTTCCCGCGCCTGTTTCACCGGTAATAACAGAAAAACCCTGGTGCAAAGTCAACTCAAGCTCTTCTATAAGGGCGTAGTTTTTTACTGATAGATGCTTTAACATAGTAGTGTAAATCTACTAATTAAGATAGGGATACTAAAAGCTCTGGGACCAAAAAAAAGGGTATTAACTACCCTGCTCCCATTTGTTCGTATTTGGAAGAATTGTTGGCATCCAGCTTTATCAGAAGCTCTTTGAGATCGGCCAGGGGAACAGGCTCTCCACTTCCAAAAATGTTTATGATCTCATTGACCTTGGCATCAAAGAACATTTGAATGAGAAAAGCGCCTGGCCTTCTTTGATTTACAGGTTCCAGCAACATTAAAGCTGCCTTGATATTTTCCTTGGCCGACTTGTGGTTGTTGATATCATACATCAGGTCAAGACCTTTGCGATGATATAGATATAGGGCTTTTTTAAAATCGTCAAAAGCAGGACTCTGAAGATTATCCAATAACCAAAACCTGTTTTTGCGGTTTTCGAAACTACCCCATCCCGAAAAACCATTATTTTGTGCATTACTCACAATATTCTGTGCTTCAACGTAATAAGGATCACCTGATTTTTCTGCAAAAGTATCGTGATCTAATCCGATCACAACGTAGGCATAAAAAGCCAGCACTGAGGTGAGGTTTGATATAAAAGTATTTTTGGCAAAGTCTAAACGGTCAAACTCCAGATATTGAAAAGCAAAGTTGTTGTCCATGTGGACTAAAACCGGGGAGGCGTAGCCCGAGCGGTAGATGGGGCGACTGTATTGCACCTGTAAGGTAGCTTCAAACTGGTCTACCTGCCATTTGGTGACATTGATCACAAAAGAACAGGCGATTTTTTCGTTATTCTCATATACTTCATCTGTCCAGCGGGTATTGTTCAGAAACTCCCGGATAGAATTTTCCAGTGTGGTAAAAACCTGTTTGTTGGTAGCTTGAATTTGAGGCGTGAGCACCTGTACCTGGGCATTGAGCTCTTGGGAATAAACCGATTTAGAGGTTAAGCTACAAACTAATGCTGCTGATAATATGATCCAGAATTTCCTTTGCAAGTTCTTTTTTATTTTTTAAGCTTAGTTTTCTTTCGCTTTCGTTTCGGCTGATCAAAATTACTTCGTTTGTATCGTAACCAAAACCTGTTCCCTTATCGGAAGGTGAGTTTAAAACGATAAGATCGCAGTTTTTCTTATTCAGTTTCTTCCTGGCATTCTCTACCGCATTATTGGTCTCCAGGGCGAAACCGGCCAGAAACTGCTTCTCACTTTTCTTTTGACCAAGACCTGCTAAAATGTCGGGATTTTCTACTAGCTCCAGTACGAGTTTATTACCACTTTTTTTAATTTTTTCTCCCGCTGGGTCCAGGGGACGATAATCGGCAATGGCAGCCGCCAGGATAGCAATATCGCTGGAGGGAAATTCGTTTTCACAAACTTCATTCATCTCCAGGGCAGTGGTAATATCAATGACATTTATTTCTTCTCTTCCTGGTCTTACGCTTCCCGGGCCCAGAGCTAGTGTTACTTCGGCCCCTTCATCACAGGCAGCCTCGGCCAGGGCTACGCCCATTTTTCCCGAAGAATGATTACCTATAAAGCGAACAGGGTCTATGGGCTCGTGGGTAGGGCCGGCATTTACTAACACCTTTTTGCCGTATAGCCGGGCCTGTTTTTTTAGATGATCCTGCACAAAATCTACAATATTTTCCGGTTCTGCCATACGGCCTTCCCCTACCAAACCGCTGGCAAGTTCCCCCGATTCGGATGGAATAAAGATATTACCGTATGATTGTAGCTTAGCGATATTTCCGTGAGTAGATGGATGCCGGTACATATCCAGATCCATAGCAGGGGCAAAATAGACCGGGCATTTGGCACTCATATACACTCCCATTAAAAGATTGTCGCAAGTACCAGCTGCCATCTTAGAAAGCGTATTGGAAGTGGCAGGGGCAATTAATATAAGATCGGCCCAAAGCCCCAGATCAACGTGGTTATTCCATTTCCCTTCTTCATCTTTTGGATCAAAGTATTCCCACAAAACAGGATTTTTGCTGAGGGTTGAAAGGGTAAGGGGGGTAACAAAATCCCGGGCAGCAGGAGTTAAAATAACTTTAACCTCTGCTCCGGCCTTAATCAGGTGACGAACAATATAAGTGGCTTTATATGCGGCAATGCTACCGGTTACACCCAGTAACACTTTTTTTCCGCTGAGCATATTTATACTTCTGTTGTTTCTTCGGGCTTGCGGAAGTAGATCTCTCCGTTCTTCCATTCTTCAGCCGCCAGCATAACCGGCTTGGGAAGAGCTTCATAAAAGCGGGAAACTTCTATCTGCTCTTTGTTTTCAAAGATCTCTTCCAGTGATTCGTTGCTGGTAGCGAATTCATCGAGCTTGTCGTGTAATTCAGTTTTGAGCTCCTCTCCTATCTGGTCGGCTCGCTTAGAAAGAATAGACACTGTTTCATAGATATTATCAGTGGGGGCGTCCAACTCATTGTGGTTTTGAGTAATAGTGCTTTTAGGAGCTTTGCTCTTCTTGTGATCCATCATCTTCTAGTTGCTTATTTCTGAGTTGTTTTATTATTCCCTGAATCTCTCCGTAAATCTCGTTAGCTTTTTCGTTTTTAGGACTTTCAGGGTAGGTTTCTACAAAGTCAAAGTAAGCAGTTTGTGCTTCAATAAATCTTTGTAGCTTTTTACCTTCAATACTGTTGTCGGCTAATTTATATGCCGATTGAAGCCGCAAAAATAAAGCTTCTTCCCTAAATTCTGTATCGGGAAAGTCATTTAATGTATTATTAAAAGCTACAACGGCAGACATATAATACTCCGTTTCGTAATACAGCTTGGCTTTTTCAAAGGATTTCTTTTCCAGTTTAGCCCTTAGTTCGCTGATCAACTTATTACATTCGGATAACTTCTCACTTTCGGGATGAGTATTTACAAATAATTGCAATTCATTGATTGCTTTATAGGTATACGATTGGTCAAGGCTGTATGGAGGAGATTCCAAATTGTAACAATAGCCTACCATGAAGGCTGCTTCTTCTGCTTTGGCATAGCCTGGAAATGTTTTGTAGAAATTCTTGAAATGGTAAGCCGCTAAAATATAATCTCCTATATGATAGTTGGTATAAGCATAATAATAATAAACGTCTTGTGCTTTCGGAGTACCTCGATAAAGTGTCAACAATTCATCAAAAAGAGGGTAAGCCTTGTTGTATTTTTCATCCTCGTAGTACTCAATGGCTTTCTTGAGTTTATATTCAAGATTGGTGCTTTTAAGTACTTTTTGGTATTCGCTACAACCAGCAAGAATACCTACAGCCGCTATGATGACTAATTTTCTCAGTGTTTTCAAAATATCGTGCAAAACTACAAATACTGATAAAACTGTGAAACGTTATTGTACAATCTTCATTATTGGACGGGTTAAATAATTGTGGATTTGGCGGCTGAGTATATAGCGCAATAACTTTATACAATAAGGCTACAAGTTAGCGTATTAAGTGAATCAACTCATTAATCTGCTTGCTATCTACTATAATTTTTAGTGAATAAACTCCTGGCATTGCCTCTTTGCCATTTACTTTACCATCCCAATTAAACAAACCAGGCCCTCCTTCTTTTTTATAAACCACTTGCCCCCATCTATTATAGATACTTGCATTGTATTTCTCTACACCATATATCCAAAATTCTAGATGATCGTTTAAGCCATCGCCATTGGGGGTAAAAGCATTTGGGATATGTAAGGATAATTCTTCTGAAGTAATAATAATGGTGTCCGAATAAGTATAACAGGGTTCTTCTATATTATACCAATAGGTTCCTGGTTTGGTCACCACAATTCTTTCTCCTATGTAGCCTGTGTTCCAAAAGGTATGTGCTATCCCTGTAACCAAGCTTAGGCTGCCTCCCGGGTAGACAGAAGTATCATTAGGAAGCAAGTTTAATAATTCAGGCCTGGTAGGTATTTTCTCTAGTCTTATATCATCTATTGCCATGGGAACACCATCATGAAAAGGAGGTGTATAATCTAAATTAAATGGTAGGAATTTTAGAGTATGGACACTTTGAGAAGGTGTAAATATTATTTCACGTTTTTCCCACCATAGTTTGGGATTGGGGTTGTTATAGTTGGTTCTGATTGAAGAAGGCAGACTCTTGCCAATCAAGCTGTCATCAAGATATACAGCCCAAATTCCAGAGGTGTCTAAACCCATAAAACTCACAAATACTGCTTGGGCAAAAGAGACTTTGTAGATGCAGTTTACATTGAAGCCCGAGATTCTCTGCATGATCCCTTCGTGACCATTTAGACTATCTTGATTAAATGTGTTAAAGTATTTGAGAAAAACTCCACGTACAAATGATTTCCCACTATATGGCTGGCCAGGACTAGGTCCATTTATTCCGGTTTGGTCAGGTGTAGCTGTTTCAGGCTCGCTCGCTTGACATACATCATCATCAAAAGGCACACTAAGCCAGTGATCTGGTAATTGGGAAATTTGAGTGGGATCAAAATCCCCCTCCAAGTCTCCATTTTTTAATTGCTGGGAAAAAAGCTGGCTTGAATAACAAAACCCACAGGTGATAACTATAGCTTTTAACACCCACAGTTTAATTTTTTTAGAAAAAATCAGATTATCCAAACGAATATTGTGGTTATAGAAAATCATGAATATACGAGCCGTAATACTCTGTTTAGGTTTTGCTGTGTTTCGCAAATATTATCATTATTAAAGCCTTGGCTCAATATTAAGTTTTTGGCTTCGGTGCAGATTAAAACCAAACAGAAAGGGCGCAATAATAGCTTTGCTTTTGTCATGGTTTTATAAGGTGCTTTAACTTTAGCATCTGCATAGTTTATTACAAACGTCAACAGAACTTATAAATTACTTAAATAGAAATAGATCGGAGGTTATGTCAAAAAGTTAATTGGTATTAGCGAAAGCCATTTCGAAAGCCTCAATGACCTTTATCTAGTTTGTCAAAGATTCTTTTTTGGATAATCTCTTTAGTTTGATCCGGGTAATTCACTTGGATAGGTGAAGAATTGGCAACCCACCTTTTAAGCTCTTCTAACGTATTGTGGTTTAAAAGCTTAATTGAAGGTATGCCTAGAGTTTTCATAGCCTCAGCATTACAAAACTGTTCATATTGCCCTTTGATAGGGATCACAAATAATTTTTTACCCATATAAATAGCTTCAGCAGGACTTTCAAAGCCTGCTGATGTGAGCAAACCTTCACAAGAGGTAAAGCTTTTTATAAAGCTCTGGTTGCTTACAGGGGAAAAAGAAAGGTTTTTGTAGGAGTAAGCTTTTGTGCAGTTTTTTGAGAAAATATGCCATTCTACATTTTGTATGAGACTCAAAAATTCTGTTAGCTTTTCATCACTGTAAGCTGGTAGATAAACTGTATAATGCCCCTTATTACTTATCTGAGCCTGCCTTATTTCACTGCGGATAACGGGTTTTTCGACAAAATCGTCAAAATGGTCAAAATGAAAACCTATACGGTCTGTACAGGGAGCATAATTTTTTAAAATGAACTCTCCTATCCGGCTTTTTTTTGAGGGGC
The DNA here is from genome assembly GCA_028277105.1 of Owenweeksia sp. GTDB lineage: Bacteria > Bacteroidota > Bacteroidia > Flavobacteriales > Schleiferiaceae > JANQHO01. The sequence continues at coordinate 14,028 of JANQHO010000174.1, forward strand.
GGGGAACCTTAGGTGACAAAAAAGCTACCTGATGTCCTAAGCCAAAACACCTCTTACCGCGAATCTTACAAGCCCAGGCAGTAATGAATTCAAAGTCATTTATGATAACATCATAGTTGTTAACAGGAAAAGAACGAACTTCATTTATGATTTTAAGTAAATCATTTTTAAATATTGTCTTCCAATAACTTAGCCCTCCTTTTCTATTGTACACAAAAGTAAGTCCTTTGCTACGGTAAGTAATTTCACAGGGTAGATTTACCTCACTTTGGTCTCCGCTAAGTACAATATCCAGTTCGCCAAACTGCTGTAATAGGGGTATTATTTCACGGGCCCGGGCTACGTGGCCATTGCCGGTGCCTTGAATGGCATAAAGTATCTTAAGCGGTTTTTTCGAGGAACTCGTCAAAGAGGGTCACTTTTTTAATCAGTTGGTGGATATCCAATTCATTCAGATCATCGTCTTCATCCACTACTTTTTTGAAGTTTTCATCCTGGTACTGGAAAAGCGACCAGCGGTTTTTGTGAAACTCCAATGAAGTGAGGTTTTCTATCCAGTCGCCTGAATTCAAATATACGCAACTCCCCTTCTTCTGTGTTACCAGCCGCATTTGCGGTTGATGAATATGCCCGCAAACCACGTAGTCATATTCATTATCTATGGCCAGCTCTGCGGCTGTTTCTTCAAAATCATTGATATATTTTACTGCTTTCTTAACGCTGTTCTTTATCATTTTAGAGAAGCTGTAACGTTCTCGCCCCATTTTTTCAAGGCACCAGTTACTCATGCTATTCATCATTATCAGCAAGTCGTAACCCCAACCGCCCAGTTTAGCAATCCATTTGGCATTCTGAATGGAAGCATCAAAAATATCCCCGTGAAAGAACCAGGCTTTTTTGTCTCCTAAACGCAAAACCAGCTTGTCGGCCAAATTGATATTGCCCAGGTTCATGTCGGTAAACTTGCGCAACATCTCATCGTGATTACCGGTAAGGTAATGTATATTAGTGCCTTTGGCCGCCATGGAAAATATCTGTTTCACTACTTTGAGGTGGTGCTTGGGGAAATAGCGCTTCCTGAACTGCCAGATATCGATAATATCACCATTTAGGATAAGAGTTTCAGGCTGTATGCTCTTGAGGTATTTGTACAATTCTTTAGCCCGGCAGCCAAAGGTACCCAGGTGGATATCTGACAGTACTACCAGTTCAACTTTGCGTTTGTCCATAGTAAAGCTTTAAAGCTCTTGCAGTTAAGGCTGCAAAAGTGTCCCAAAGCTTCTTTTTAGATGTAAAGGCAAGTTTAACCTAAGTTTAAGCCTGTTAATCTTATAAACCTGCTATTGTTAACTTTTGAAAGCTTTGTCAAACTGGATAAGTTGGTAACTTAGCGTTAAAATACAAAGGATAATGGATCTTACTCATATAGAAGACTTATTTGTAAATGCGGGCGGACAGTTTATCACTTCTGCTTTTGACCTTAGAGATAAACTCAGCAATATCAAAGCCTATGTATTTGACTGGGATGGTGTATTTAACAGCGGGCGCAAAGGCCTGGAAAACACCAGCGACTTCAGTGAAGTAGACTCTATGGGCGTAAATATGCTCCGTTTCGGGCATTTTCTGCAAAACAGCCAATCTCCTTATACGGTTATCATTACAGGTGAGGCCAATCCTGCAGCTTTAAAATGGGCTGAACGGGAACACTTCAATGCTGTGTATACCCGTACTAAAGAAAAAGACCGGGCGCTCCTGCATTTTTGTGAAGAAAATGGGATCACCCCTTCAGAGTTATGTTATTGTTACGATGATATCCTGGATATTCCGGTTGCCCGTATAGCTGGCATATCCCTAGCCGTAAAAAAGAACAGCAACCCGGTTTTTATAGAGTATCTCAAGCATCGCGATTTGGCTGATTACTTTTCCGGTAGTGCTGGTCATGAGCACGCGGTCCGGGAGTTCTGCGAACTCTTGTTATGCCTTATGGGTAAACAGTTTGAAGTAATAGATAAAAGAGCTGACTTTGACGCTGATTATCAAAACTATTTTGAAAAGAGGCAGAAGACTGAAACTAAAATTTTGGAATACGGAAGGGATTATTAACCGATTGGCATTGTCTCCATTTTCAGGTATAAAACTTTAAAGAAATAGCTTTAATTGATCCTTTTCAATAAGCTACCATCAGTTTCTTTATGATAATCAGGTCTTCTCCTTTTAGTTGAATAAAATATGCTCCCTTACCAATACCCGAAAGGTCAATATTTAGCTTTTTGCCTTCCCTTTCTAAAGGGGTTATTATATGCCTGCGGATGTTCTGGCCTTTGAGTGATACAATATCAATTGATTGAAAATTAGTGCCTTGCCCCCATTCTACCATAATTCTTTCCTGTGCTGGATTGGGATAAATCTTAAGTTTTTCTTTGCTGAACTCTTCCAGACTTATTTCATTGAGCCGGTATGTCATGGTATTCGATTCATTGCATTCATTGTATACAGTAAGACTTACCCTGTAAGTTAAAGTTGGGGTTACGTAAACATGCATAGGCATTAATGAGGTATTGTTAGTATTTCCATCGCCAAAATTCCATTCAAAATAGCTCACTCCCTGGGAAGAAGACCCGTCAAATTGTATTTGCATACCAGTGCTGCCAGAACTGATTATAGTATAGGTCCAATTTGCTAATGGTACATCGCAAGGAACTACCGTAACAGGTATCAGGCTTGTATCACTTACTCCGCATTCATTTAAAACTATTAAAGAGACTACAAATGTCCCGGAGCTGTCATAAATGTGTTCGGCATTGATACCGTTAGCTGAGTTGCCATCGCCAAAATCCCAACTGTAACTTAAAGCCCCGGAAGAAGACGAAGCATTAACCCAAACAGTATCGCGATTGATGGTATAGGTGAAATTAGCATTTAGAGGCGTTCCGCTCCGGCTGAAATACCGGATCGTATCCTGGGAAGGAAGCAGTTCATCACCGCAGATCGAATTGATAACGTTTCCGTCTGTACCATTGGCTGCCGTAATAGTAATAATATCTCCCGGAGGTACAGGGGTAGCCAACTGCAGTTCGATTATACTGTCTTGTATTACCCTGGCACTGCTAACTGCAATATTTCCCTGTAAAGCGGAATTAACCTGGAATTCGCTGCCGCTAGTGGTCATAGTTGGACTGGCTAACTTACGTGTTGCGGCTATGCGGATCTTATCTTCCAAACAATCCAACGAATCTGTAGTACCTGGAGGATAAATGAGGTTAAAAGGAACCGGTTGGCAAATGCCGGAGCCGATCAACAAGACATTAAACCGGCTCACCCCTATCAGGTCCCAGACAGCGGCTGCTGAATCGTAACGGTACTCGACATAGCGAATGGTAACGATATAGCTTCCAATATTACTCAACTGGGTACTGACCGTTCCTGTCAAAGAATCTACCGAATAATTACCTCCGCTGGCACCCACCGGATTATTAACGCTAAAGCCAGGGTTGTAAGGTATATTACTTATTACTCCTGTAGCAGGTATTATTTGCTGGGGTCTTGAAGCCGAATAAAGAACACTGTCTCCGTCAGGTTCGCTAAAGCCGTAAAGAGAAAGAGGCTGGTTTAAACAAGCCTTAATCAATAAGTCATTACGGTCGAATTGAGGGGAGGAATTGGGCCCTTTGACGTTATTTAATAATACAGAGAAATAGGCATCATTATGAGCTGGTGAGATATTATCGGCTGAGAGGTAAGGAGAGAGCCCACCGGAAATATATGAAATGCGAAAGTTCGGGCATACACCAGGCAAAACAATCGTATCGGTGTATACACCCAGTCCGTAATCAGTTGGGGAGAAACTGGCACTCACACAATAATTCAATCCCGCAATAGAAGACAACCCTCCGGGTCCACTGGCACTGATACGGGGAAGGATAACACTATAGTCATAAGCACACCCATCTATATTAATGGTTATATCAGTTGAAGGTGTAATGCCCGCAAGATCAAAAACCCGATAAACACTAATAACATATTCAAGGCTATTACCATTTACATGGGCTACACTTTCATAAGTAATAACTGCACCTCCTTGTTCGTGACCACTGTATAGATTAAAGGAACTGAAGTGAAATAATAAAAAGACAGCAAAAGAAAGAATTCTTCTCATGGCAAAGTGAGGTTGGTTTGACCACATAATTTAGTCACTCTTAGGGTAAATGGCAGGTATCAATGATTGAATGAACAGACTACATTTTTAAAAGAGATGTCGGTGATGGTCTTTAATAGGTTTTGCTAGTATTGTATTGAGAGAACGGGCACCTGACTGATTGTGCGATAGGAGAAGTCAGGATCATGCCAGCTAATAATGATAAACCGTAATTTTCAATTCCTCTCAACAATAGTAAGGCTCTGATGTTGCCTGTATAAACTATTGTGTATGAGTGGGCAATATGACGTAATCGTTATTGGTGCCGGACTGGCCGGATTAACCGCAGCTAAAAAACTCGAAGAATACAATTTAAGAGTACTGGTACTGGAGGCAGAAGATCGCGTTGGCGGCAGGCTTAAAACCGATGAGAGTGAAGGTTTTCTATTTGACCAGGGCTTCCAGGTTTTGCTCACTGCTTATCCAGAAGCCCGGAAATACCTGAATTATGATGAGCTAAATCTCAAGACGTTTAAGGCAGGGGCTGTATGTTATAACAAAAAAAACGTGTTTACTGTCAAAGACGCAGGTAATAACCCGCTAACCGCTTTGAATATGGCTTTTTCCCCGGTAGGAAGCCTGATGGATAAGGTCAGGATGGGGAACCTGAAGGCCCGTTTAATGAAGAAGGATCTGGAAAGCATTTTTAACGATCCTGAGCTCTCTACCATAGAATACCTCGAGCAAAAGGGTTTTTCCGACAGAATAATTCAGCGCTTTTTCAAACCTTTTTTTGGAGGTATCTTTTTGGAAAATGAGCTTGTTACTTCTTCCCGGATGTTCGAGTTTGTCTTTAAAATGTTCAGTGAGGGACAAACTGCCGTTCCGGCAAAGGGGATGGAAGAAATTCCCAAACAACTGAAAGATAAGCTCAAAACAAGCCGTTTCCGGTTTCATACCAAAGTGAAAAGTGTACGAGGCACCTCTGTTACCTTGGCAAATAGCGAAGTGATAGAAGCTAAACAGCTTATTATTGCTTGTGATGCAGAACATATACTAGAAAATATGAAAGGATCGATCAGGTGGAACAAAACGGCCAATTATTATTTTGAAGCCGATCGCTCTGTTCTAAAGCAAAATATCATAGCACTGAATTACGCAGAAGATGGTTTGGTCAATCATTTTACGGTCATCAGTGATGCCGCTCCTGAGTACTCAGCTCGAGGAAAAAGCCTGGTTTCTGTGAGCCTGCGAGAAATACCCAACCGGTCGGTTGAAGAAGTAAGCCGGGATATCCAAAACGAGTTATCCGTTACTTATGGTCCTGAGGTACAGCAATGGCGTTTTATTCGTAACTATCACATTAAAAAAGCTTTACCGGCTTTAACTGATCTAAAACATGAAGTATCATTTACCGAAACCCGCTTGGCAGAAAATCTATACCTGGCTGGTGATCATCTCCTCAACGGCAGCATTAATGCGGCTCTGAAAAGCGGTGAGTTGGCCGCCAAAGCCGCAGTGCTTGACCATCAGCCTTCCGATCCTGTCTCAAGTTGAGATACCACTTCTTGTTCTATAGCCACTCCCCTGTCTCTCGAATACTTCAGCTGGACATCTTTGTTATAGTAAGCTTTAGGTACTCCTGATCTTTTACTTTCAATGGCAAACTTTTGCAATTCTGCCGGTCTGGGGCCCCATACTCCCAATTCTTCGAGGGTATCTTTTTTTAAGCGGATAAGTATGGGAATGCTTCTGCTTCCGTTGGTGAGATACAGGTCCATCAGATCCGGATTTTCGTCCCGCAATACTATCTTGAGCTCAACTTTATCAGAAGCTTCTGCCAATGCGTTTATTACCGGAACCGAGTGTGCAGCATCGCCACACCAACCCTCGGTAATAACAAGCCATATTTCATCTGTTTTTAGTTGGTGGAGCTTGTCCTGTGTTTCTCCCTTAAGCGTGAAGTGTTTATCCCATTTGTTCATACGGGCCACATTCAGTTCAGTATAATGGATCATGTCTGGGCTGTGATCCTCCCCCGTGGTTTTATTATCTACCAGCAGCTTATCTACTAAAGTCCTGTAACCTTGATAAGTGATAGCATTTTCCAGAGCCATTTTTAAAACCTCTCTTCTTTCCATAGTGTTGATCTTGCTGCAAATTTCAGTCAGTATGAAGAAAAATATTATCGGGTGTATTACTAGCTGAAAGCAGCAGAAACCCTCGCAGCTTTAGGGCCTTCGGAATAATCGTAAAAACCTTCTCCGGACTTAATGCCCAGTTTGCCAGCAGTAACCATGTTCACCAATAAAGGACAGGGAGCATATTTGGGATTGCCAAAACCTTCATGCAGTACATTTAAGATGGAAAGACAAACGTCAAGTCCAATAAAATCGGCTAATTGCAAAGGCCCCATAGGGTGGGCCATTCCCAACTTCATAATGGTGTCTATTTCCTTTACCCCGGCAACGCCTTCAAAAAGTGCAATAATAGCCTCATTGATCATAGGCATAAGAATGCGATTGGCAACAAAGCCTGGATAGTCGTTACATTCGGTGGGTACTTTACCCAAAGACTTAGATAATTCCATGATGTTAGCGGTAACCACATCAGAAGTCGCGTAACCTCTTATCACTTCCACCAGTTTCATTACTGGAACCGGATTCATAAAATGCATTCCTATTACTTTATCTGGTCTTTGGGTAACAGCAGCTATTTTAGTGATGGAAATGGAAGAAGTATTGGTAGCCAGTATAGTTTGCGGATCACAGAATTCATCCAACTGGGCAAATATTTTCATTTTGAGGTCAATGTTTTCAGTGGCTGCTTCTATTACTAATTCCGCGTCCTTTACAGCTTCTTTCAGTTTGGTGTAAGTGGTAATATTGGCCAGAGTCTTGCTTTTATCATCCTCTGTAATCAGCTCTTTTTTTATTTGCCTGTCCAGGTTCTTTCCAATGGTAGCCATTCCCTTTTCAAGGCTGGCAGCAGATATGTCTACCAGCCTTACCTGATGGTTGTGTTGGGCAAAAACATGAGCAATACCGTTACCCATGGTACCGGCTCCTATTACTGTTATGATTTTCATATAGTTCAGGGTGATTTATGGTTTATTTAATTAAGGTTTTCTTTATCAATGAGTAGTATCTCCCGGATAGTGCTGTCGCTCTCTTGTACAAAACTATCGTAAACCGGAGTTCCCGGCCCGGAAAAGCCGGTATGTATTTTTACAACCCGGTGACTGCGATCGAGATAGATCGAAGTAGGAAAACTCATGATATGATTCAGCATGGGCAAAGCATCGGCTGCCCTGTCTTTCCGGGTAGAGCCTGCCAGTAAAACAGGATAGGGAATATCGAGATCGCGTTTCATTTTCCGGGCTCTGGCCAAAGCTGTTTCTTCATCTTTAGCTCTTTCAAAAGTAAGCCCTACTACTTCTAAGCCTTCCTGGTGATATTGATCATATACCTTTTTAAGATAACGGGTCTCGTCCATACAGTTGGGACACCAACTGCCCATGACCTGAACAACAACGGCTTTGCCTTTAAAGTGATCATCAGAAAGTGATATAGCATTACCCTCCAGATCGGGAAATAAAAAAGCCAAGCTATTGAAACCAGGTTTGAGATAGGTCAACGTATCGGGGTCAGCCAGTTCAAAATCATCATCGCGGTAAGCTACCCAGTATTCCAGCCTCGAGCGGCCTGAGAATAAACGACCATTCATTTTTTGACCATCTTCAATTACGGCCTCCAGATAATATAAGTGAGCCCCGTCAAAGGTGGAAAGCTGGAGTATATTACCGTTCAATACTCCTTCCAGGTAGCGGTAATCGCCCGTTTCAGTCATAAAAGTGCCTGTTACCTTATTCCCTTCTTGCTCAAAGTAGCCAATAGCGGGATCCTCATTGTCTGTCCCGGGGCTGAACTTCACGGCCCATTTTTTATTGATATCACAACAATTCTGAGTTTCTACTGGAAAACGCATTTCGTTGCCAAACTCCGCCTTTAAGGGGAGCAGGTAGTTGGCTCCATCAGGGTTAACGTAATAACCTTCCATTTCAGTTTCTCCCTTCTTGAGTAGCAAATAGTTGGCAAAAACCGGCATTTGAATTTTCAGGGTATCCCCTCCTATCAGAGTAACATCTTTTATTTCAATGGCTTCGTCAGCATTGTAAATAGTTATATGATAAGCTTCGTCAACTTTCTCCAGTTTAAAATTAAAAGGGAGGTCAATGGAATCATTCAAAGCTATAATAGCCCGCCAAATTCCGCTTTTAGGCTCAACAGTGTTTTTGGTAAACTGCTGGCAGCTTGCTAATAAAGCTATAAGGCTTAAAATTAAAAATTTACCCAATTTCATCAGCTGTTGTTTTAACGGTTGTGATCATTCTTTGCTTTCAATCGCTTTTACCAAATAGACTGGTTTCACTTTTGTGGAACGCTTTTCGGCCATTAAAAAATCTATTGATAGGTTAGTTACAGGGTAACTCCTTACTTTTTTCAGAATATCCAGTTCAAAATCTCTTTGCAGATCTGCCAGATCCCTTTTAGTGGTTATGATATAAGTCTCTTCTCCTCTTTCCAGTCTTTCTTTAATGCTTTCATCATGGATGGTTTCTACGGTAGCCTGAACATAATATCCGTAGCTAAATATAAAGTAGCGGTAAAAAAACACATTATGAGGATCGATGTTTTTCTGGTTGGAGTACTTTGCCAGGTTTGAACCGGCCTGGTACTCTAACAATTCGGGATAAAACCAGGTATTCATGGTATAGTTAGCTGATACAGAAACTATAGCAGAGGCAATTATGAGATTGATACCTTTTCCCCTGGGCTTAAACATGAAATAAATAGCTATGGCTATTCCGGTAAAGGCGATCATGATCTCTACAGCGGTGGCTCCGGGAAAAAAATAGAAATAGATGAAATAAACGATCATAAAACTGCTGATCACTACTAACAATTGCAGAAAAAGGCTGAGATTATATCGCCAGGAGGTAAACTTACCGGGAAGCATGATTTTTTCGTGCCACCAGCCGGCCAGTAATATGGAAGCCAGAGGGTAAATCACAAAAATGTAATGAGGCAACTTATAATTAGAAAGTGAAAGGGCAATAAACGGTAACAGAAATCCTAAGAGCGTAAGCAATTCCGGGAGTTTTTTACCTTTCAATATAACTTTTAAGATGTCGACTATCCTGCTAAAAAAAGCGAGTATGAATAAAAGTGACCAGGGTAAAAACGACCAAATGAAATTATGAACAAAAAAGAACGGCCCTGAATTGTCTTTCCACACATTTTCTCCGGTAAGGCGTCCAAAACTCTGAGTCCAAAAATAAAATTCAATACCCGAAACACCGGTTTGAAGCTGAACACCGTCACTACTTACAAAACGAACCGTTTTTTCTGGATGCATATCGTATTGCTGGTATAAACCGTAAAGCATGGGTGACAGCATTAACCCGATCAGAAGCAAGGCTACCAAATACTGCCAGCGGAATATGTCCCCCCACCGCCCTGCACCTATCAGATAGCCTCCAATGGCCAAAACAGGCACCATTAATCCGATAGGCCCTTTGGCCAACATAGCCAGTGCCATGCCTGCTGAAGCTCCGATCAACCATTTCCATTTGTTATCGTGGAGCCATTCTACCAACTGCCATATGGCAAAAATCACTGAACCAGTAAGAATGGTATCTGTCCGCAAATCGTGATTAAAAAGAAAAAAGGCCTGACAGGTGAACAACATTAAAGCTGCCAGCCGGCCAACGGTTATGTTATACAGCAGCTTTCCCAAACGGTAGGTACTGTATACTCCTAATAAGGTAAAAAGAAAACCTCCTATTTTAAACGACCAGTTATGATAGCCAAAGAGCTTGAAAAAAAGAGAGCTTACCCAAAATAACAAAGGGGGTTTATCCAAATAGTCGTCTCCGCGATGCTTTACCTGAAGGTAATTTCCCGTTTCCGCCATCTCCCGGCTAATACTGGCGTATTGAGACGAATCAACCCCCATTATATCAATGGACAACCCAAAAACATATACGATACAGGCCAGCAATAATAACTTGAATAAAAGAGATAATTTCAAATCATAAAGATTTAATCAGACAAATTTACAATCCCAACGATTTTTTAAAACCGTCAATTCTATGCCATAATTCTTTTTGCTTATCGCTGAAATCACCAACATCATTTAAAGAGGTATTTACGCTAAAATAAAACTTGATCTTGGGTTCTGTCCCAGAAGGCCGGGCAGTAATAACACTTCCTTTTTCTGTAACAAATTGAATAACATTACTTTTGGGTAAATCAATTGCTGTTTCTACACCCGTAGATTTATTGCGGGAAACGGATGTTTGATAATCGAGTAATTGAACTATCCTTTCTCCCCCTATAACTTCTGGCGGATTATTACGGAAACCTTCAATCATGGCTGCTATTTCTTCTGCTCCGCTTTTACCTTTTTTAGTAAGCGAAACCAAACCCTCCTGATAATAACCGAACTTCTGATAGATATCCATTAACAAGCCGTAAAGGGAGGAGCCACGGGATATAGCCCAGGCTGCAGCTTCAGCCAGCATTACTGCCGAAGCAATAGCATCTTTGTCCCTTACAAAATCACCTATCAGATAGCCGTAGCTCTCTTCTCCTCCACCGATAAAGTTTTTTTCCTCTTCATTATTCCTGATGAGTTCGGCAATCCATTTAAAGCCAGTGAGGCACTGCATACTTTCAACCTCATAATGTTCGGCCATTTTATCCAGCAAGGCAGTCGTAACTACAGTGCGGGTAATAAATTCCTTGCCTTTAAACCTGCCGTTTTCTTTCCATTTTTCAAGGAGGTAATAGATTAATACAGAGGCCGCCTGATTGCCATTGAGCAGTATTAGTTTACCCTCCATATCTCTTACAGCGAGGCCCACCCGGTCAGAATCAGGGTCAGTTCCTATTACCAGGTCAGCCTGAATTTCCTCCGCCTTTTTTACAGCCATACTCAAAGCTTCTGCCTCTTCAGGATTAGGTGACTCTACGGTGGGAAAATTGCCATCGGGCACAGATTGTTCTTCTACCAGGTGAAAATCGGAAAAGCCAAAAGCTTCAAAAGCAGCTGGCATTAAGGTGATGCTGGTGCCATGAATAGGGGTAAAAACAACTTTTAATTTATCCTTACCGTCATCACTAAGGCTCAGTTTTTTCAGGGCTTGCAGGTAAGCTTCATCTAATTGCTGACCAATAATTTCTACAAGCTCACTATTACCTTTAAACTTTACTTCTGCAGGGCTCACCTTACGGACTTCGGCTATTACTCCTTTGTCGTGAGGAGGAACCAGCTGACCTCCATCATTCCAATAAACTTTATAACCGTTGTATTCCGGTGGGTTATGTGAAGCAGTAATCACAATTCCACTGTGACACTTTAAGTGGCGAATGGCAAAGGAGAGTTCCGGAGTCGGCCTGAGGTCTTCAAAAAGATAAACCCTGATATTATTGGCAGCCAGTACTTCCGCAACCTGAGAGGCAAAATTTTTACTGTTGTTACGGCTGTCGTAGGCAATAGCCACTTTGTGATCTTCTCCGGGAAACTGACTCTTTATATAGTTGGCTAACCCCTGGGTAGCTGTACCTAAAGTATATCTATTGATGCGGTTGGTACCAACTCCCATAATGCCTCTCATTCCCCCGGTACCAAAATCCAGGTCTTTGTAAAAGGCATCATTATAGGCTTCTCCCCCTTCTTCTATCAGTTTTTTTACTTCTTCCCGTGTTTGCTGGTCGTAAGGTTCCTTAGTCCACTGCCTGGCTTTTTCCAGGGGACTCCATGTTTCTGTCATATTATACTAAATCAACTTCTGGGGTGTATAGATGCTGCTCCGCTAATCTCTTTGGTAATATTGGGATTACCGGAATATTCTATCTCTGCTGCTCCGCTGATCTTTACCTCCAGTTCCCGGGATACATCAACGTCTATATCGCTGGCACCGCTGGCTGAAATATACATTTCGCTAACCTGCATACCTCCTGCGTCAATTTCAGCTGCTCCTGAGGTTTCTATCCTTACTCTTTCTACATTACCCATCAAATCCAATTCAGCAGCCCCGCTACAGTCAACACTCAATTTCTGGTAGCTTAGATTTAACTCTGCTTCCACCGCTCCCGAAAAATCAATATCCAGGCTATTACCACTAAGTTGCCCCTGACTGTGAATATCACAGGCTCCGCTTCCATCCAGTACCGTTAACTCGGGAACAGTTATGTATACGGCCAGCTTTTTTGCTCTTCGAATAGGTTCGTTTGAGGATATCTTAAGCACACCATCACTGACCTCTGTTTTGATTATAGGTAGGAGGTTGTCATCCGCTTCTACTACTACTTTATGCTTATTTCCCTGCTTCAGGTAAATATCAAAAGCCCCTCCAACGTCTATTTTGTCAAAAGAGCCCACTTCCCTTTCCTGGGTGTTTACATTGCCATTACCCTTAGTGCCCCAACAGGAGCTTATGGAAGCAGCGAGAGCGATAAAAAGAATTAAATTTTTCATTTTAATGTAGTTTTAGTTAATGCTCTAAATTAAACATTTACAGGGCATAATTAAACAAAAAAAAGCCACGCATGTGCGTGGCCCTGTGAATAATTATTTAACTCTTGAGCTTTTCAAAGCTTTGATCGATAAAGCTCGTCAGTTCTTCCCCGTGTAAAAGGTTTTGGGCCAGCATGGCCAGCTTGGTACCTTGCTCTATCATATCCTTTTGTTTACTTTCATCGCTTTCTTCCAGAATACGGCTTACCAAATCGTTATTGGTATTAACTACCAGATTATACATTTCGGGCATATTGTCCATGCCCATAAAACCTCCTCCTCCAGTCATACTCATCTCCCGCATTCTGCGCATAAATTCTGGTACTGTTATAACAAAGGGGTTTTCATTACTGTCCAGGTTTTCCATTTGTACGGTAAACTTTTCTTTATTTACCGCTTTTTCAATTACGGGCTTCAATTTCTCTATCTGTTCTTCGCTCAGTTTGGAGGGGACTTCCTCTTCTTTTTTGATCAGCTTATCGATAGAGTCGGAATCTACCCTGGCAAAGCGCAGCTTTTCATTCTCGGTTTCCAGTTTCTGGATCAGGTGGCTGATGATAGGGCTATCCAACAGCAGCACATCATAGCCCTTAGTCTCAGCGCGTTGAATGAAGCTATGCTGGGCATCTTTATGAGCAGCATAAAGTACAATGAGGTTACCGTCTTTATCAGTTTGCAGGTCTTTGATCTTTTCTTTGTATTCCTCAAAAGTGAAATACTGTTCTTTTACGTTTTTGTAAAGCGCAAATTTGGCGGAGCGATCGTAAAATTTTTGATCGCTGAGCATACCGTATTCAATAATAACCTTGATGTCCTCCCACTTTTTCTGGAAGTCTTCACGGTCGCCTTTAAAAAGCTCATCCAGTTTATCGGCTACCTTTTTAGTAATGTGGTTGCTGATCTTCTTTACACTGGCATCGCTTTGCAGGTAAGAGCGGGAAACGTTAAGGGGAATGTCTTTGCTATCGATAACTCCGTGTAGTAAAGTAAGAAAATCAGGTACTATGCCTTCCAGGTTATCCGTAACAAACACCTGGTTTTGGTAGAGTTGTATCTTGTTGCGGTTCAGCTCCATATTGGGCTTAATGCGGGGAAAGAACAATATACCGGTGAGGTCAAAGGGATAATCTACATTGAGATGGATATGAAAAAGTGGTTCTTCAAAGGTAAAAGGGTATAATTCGCGGTAAAAGCTTTTGTAATCCTCTTCTTTGAGATCGTTGGGCGCTTTGGTCCAGGCCGGCTCAGGATTGTTAACGATGTCGTCAACTACTTCCTTTTTAGGTTCCTTCTTATCCTCTCCTTCTACAGCAGCCTCATCATCTACCGTTATTTCCTTGGTGCCGAATTTAATGGGAACCGGCAGGAATTTACAGTACTTATTGAGCAACTCGCGGATGCGGGCTTCCTCCAGGAATTCTTCTGAATCCTCATTGATGTGCAGGATGATATCAGTTCCGCGGCTTTCTTTCTCCGATTCTTCCAGGCTAAACTCAGGGTTGCCTTCACAGGTCCAGTGAGCTGCTTTGACGCCTTCTTTATGGCTTTGTGAAAGGATCTCCACCTTATGGGCAATCATAAAGGAAGAATAAAAACCCAATCCAAAATGACCGATGATAGCTGCCCCGTCTGTTTTGTCTTTGTATTTCTGAACGAATTCCTCAGCCCCGGAAAAAGCTACCTGGTTGATGTACTTTTCTACTTCATCCGTAGTCATGCCAATCCCACAGTCACTTACGGTAATGGTCTTATTCTCCTTATCGACTTTAATCTCGATCTTGAGATCACCCAGCTCGCTGCTTGTTTCCCCCAAGCGGGCCAGGGTCTTGAGCTTCTGGGTAGCGTCTACGGCATTGGATACCAATTCTCTTAGAAATATTTCGTGATCGGAGTAGAGAAACTTTTTAATGATGGGAAAAATGTTATCGGCCGTTACATTGATCTTTCCGGTGCTCATAATTATAGTTTGATGTTTAACGTTTGTAGTTTGAAGTTTTCGACCTTCATATACCGCTCCCATGTTGACAAAGGCTATGCCGCAGGGGCAGAGGTGACAAAGTGGCGGGGTATTTTACAATGCCATATTAATATCTTTGCAAACAATTGAAATCAACTAGCTCGTAGATCATGTTAAAAAAAAATTGCCTTTTACTATATATCCTACTCGTTTCCTTAACTAGTCATGCTCAATTTACAGTTGATCAATCCTTAAAAGTTATTAAAGAACTGTATTTCTACAAGTGTGTTTATGGTGATCAGCTAATGGATTTTGACAGGCTTGAAATATACCAGGATACGAATACGCCCTACAGAAACTATTTTAAAGGGAATTTCTTCATGAGTGGCGACTTTAAATATATCTTAACAGGATCTTCTTTATCAGATACATACATTAGCGACTTCAATAATAATGTACTCTCAACACATCATATTGAGGTGTCTTTAGGTAGAAAGCCCGATACTATTGCTTCCTATCTTTTTTATAAAAATAGGATGGGTCAAGACAGCTTAATAGAGAGATATGGGTATCACAATGATTCTTCCTTTCTGGTATCGAGAGATTTGCTTTTTTTTGTTAATAACAGGATTAGCTCAAAAATATCAACCTACAGTAACTATAATAATTTTAACGATACTTCCTTTACATATTATTATTTCTCAAGAGATTTAATTGATAGTACTATATCAAAGGGAAACTCATCATCTACGTCTTCAAAACTTATATTTAAATATGATGCAAATGATAAATTGATTGAAGCAAATCTTTATCCTCCTTTTGGTGAATATCGATATAAATATAATAGCGAGGGGAAGATTAAAGAAATAGAACTTGTTGATTTTTTAGGATCATATGCCGATGCTACTTACAGGTTTTACAAAACAAATTCTTTTGATATTGATGAAAATGATAATGGAATACAATTTAATGTTTACCCCTCTCCAGCAATTGAGTATCTGAATGTAAGCTATTCTGATAGCTTCAAAGACAAACCTTCATTCCGGATTTTTGACCTGACAGGCAAATTAATGCTCAACGGAACTTTGGAAAGCAAAAGAATAAGTGTTGTCAACTTATTACCAGGCACTTATATTTTGGAGTTGCAGACAAAGGACGGCTTCCCTAGCCGACAAAAGATCATTAGGTCATCAGAAAACTAAAATTACTCTCTCTATCTGCTTTTCATAAAGCATCAAAATTCTAGTATAATAAAAGCATATTTATCTAATGTGTTACTTTAGCACTAAACCTCAGCCTTATGAAAAAGACAGCTTTACTTTTTATCCTGGCCCTGGCTATACAAGCGTGTAACAAAGATGATGACGACATTGAGAAGCACTACCAGGGCGCCTGGGACTTCAGCGTAAGTGAAGGAGGCTTCGATACTACCATCACAACTAACATCAATGGCAGCGGTGATTTTTCATACTCATTGGACGCTAACAACAGTGTAACGGGAAGTGTTGATGGCGATGGCAATGTTTCGGGTTCGGTAAATGTTTCCAATATTCCCGCAGGAAATGTCAATGGGAAACTGCGAACTAACGGCACAGGTAGTGGCAACTTTACCTTCTTGAACGGAAGCTCTGTTGCCTGGACCGCGCAGAAACAATAGAATATTTAGCTCCCGCATTGTATTTTTGCCTCTGATCCTATCCCTATGAAACAACTGACGGCCCTACTCTGTCTTTCAGCCCTGCTTCTTACCGCCTGTGAGCGCGAGGAAACTTTTATAGAGAAGCATTTTGCCGGAGACTGGCAGATTGATATCAACGATGCGGGAATGGATACTACTCTCTTCTTTTACATCCGCAATAGCGGCAGCTTTGCCTACAAACTTGACTTTGATAGCGTTCAAAGCACCATTTCGGGCAGAGTTAATGAAAATGGACAATTAAACGGAAAAATCCGTTTGGTTCAGGGCAGTTTTAATATTGACCTTGGTAATATGGATGGCCAGCTCAATACTTCAGGGAATGGGCAGGGTTTTTATTATATAATCAACGACTCTATTGCCTGGACCACCCAGAAGCAGTGATCATTCAACCTTTACGATCAGTCCCCTCAAGCCCATATCTACCAGCTTTTCGTTTTTAGCAGGGTCTGTATCAAAATCGAGCTCACCGTTGCTGTTCAGGTCAGCCCATTCAATACTTTCATTAATTGAAAACGAAAGATTAAGGGTTTTGCCTTCGGTTTCGTTACCACTTATAACCAATGGTGGAACAATCTGTCCTGTAATGATACATGAACCCGGTGGAACATCCACAGTACCGGCCAAAGGATTTACAACAGTAGTGGCATTGGCTGGAGCTTGTCCGGAATAGAGATCGCTGAAACTGTTGTAGGGTTCGCTGAGGTTAGTTTCCATAGCCCAGAATCCCTGTAAGCGGTCGTCATTTACGGCCAGTGTTTTTTCGTGGACTGTATAATCACTTATATAAGTATTAAAACCCAAAAAAGATGCTAGCGTAGCAGTTTGGCCTTCCAAATTACCTATAGTTGGAATATTGTTAATGTTAAAAACTATATCTCCTTTTTGATAAGCGATAGAAGTCCTTAACCATTCATAAGTACCCGCGGGTAAATTGCTAAGATCAACGTTTAAAAACACCTCGCCATTTTCGGCTATCCTGGCCTGATCAAAATCTATAGCAGCATCACCTCCGGCATTGGTTTCTATACCCTTATACACTTCTACACCACCATTTAAAGGGGTCAACTGATTAGGAGCCAGTTCAATCCAGTGTACACACATTTCCTGCATACCAGGTGTTTGAGTGGCATTGCCATTGGGCACAGTGGAAGTTTGCCCTGAATTATTCAGGCGTTGTTGATCAGGATCAAAAGTGACTTTAAAGGATAACTGTGCGCTGGAACTGTTATCATCATTATCTTCTTTATTACAGCTGACAAGAAGAATAGTTGCGACAATTAGAGGCAATAGTAGTTTCATAATCACGACTTTGCTCAAAAATATAAAAAGCCTCAATACGTAACAATATCCCTGCGAAAAAACAACGCTACTTTTTTACGAACCTGTAGAAGAAAGCCAGTTCAAGACTACCGTATCACTATATTTTTAGCATATATTTTTTGGCCGTGGATCAATTGCAAAATATAACTACCAGACCCGAGCTTCGTATCGAGTTCCAGTTTTTCTCCCTGGCTTATCACATGTTTTTCAAAGAGTATTTTGCCTCCCAGATCGCTAATACTGAGATACAGTTCGGCATTTTCCGGAAAATGATGGTGTAGTTGCAGTTGTCCATCAGAAGGGTTGGGAAAAACAGACAAACCCTTCTCCTTTTTGACCTCCTGAAGCCCGATCCCCGGGCTGATCACCATATCCCCCCAGGTAGATGGATCGGTGTGATCAATACCTGCAGGCCAATAACTCCAGTTGCTGAAAGTATTGGTAGTTAAAAAAGCTATGCCTATTGTATCCCCGCTTTGGGAGCTATAAGCCAGAGTAGCTAAAGGTATTTGTATCTCTACCGTATCCACCGTATTGCCCAGACTAAAATTGGGCTCAGCCAGCCAATTAGGGCGAATTAATGCACAACTGTCATAATTGGCGTATTGCCCCTGGTATTCACAGTCGGTAGCCGATACGTGAAACCACCAGTCGTCTGCCTGAAAGCTACCGGCTTCATCGTGGTTTACATCCAGTAAGATCTCGGGAAAGCGCACATTCTGGGATTCCAGATTATCCGTAAAGGCAAAGTAAAAATTGTTTTGATCGCGCATATACCAAACCGTAGTAGTAATATTAGGCGATAATTCTATCAAAACGGTTCCGGCATTAGACCATTCTCCACTGCTGAAATGGCCGTCAATTTGCGGAGCAACAGCGGGATTCATAAAAATGGTGTTTTGGGCCGGAGCATAGCTCAAAACAAAAAGAAGTATTGCAATAAAGAAGTAGCCCTGTTTCATCGAAGTTCAGATTAATCAGGCTTAAAAATAGGCACTCCCTACTGTAGCAATAGTTAAAGGCTTGTTAACCTGACATCTGAAACTGTTAAAAACCCGGCAAAGGCACATAGCCTTCATCATTCCTCATGGCTGGAAAGCGGTGATTTTTCCAATTTTCTTTAGCCTGCTCAATTTTTTCTTTAGCAGAAGCCACAAAATTCCAGTAAATATGGCGTCCCTCCGGGAAAGCTTCCCCTCCGAGTAAAATACAATGAGAGCCAGCCGTAAGCTTAAACTCACAGTTGTTATCATCTTTTGCCACTAACAAATGACCTTTTTGAATGGTTTCTCCGCAGGCTTGTACCGAACCCTCCAGTACGTAAAGGGCTATTTCTCCTTTGAGTTTACCTCCCAGGTTTAGATGATGGTGCTCTCCGCTTTTGATCTCTACCATAAACAATTCAGAATAGACCGGTACGGGTGATTCCCGTGCAAAAGCTTTACCGGCTATCAGTTTGTAAAGGGTTTTTCCCTCTTCCCACTGGGGTAGTTCATCAGCTGCAATATGATGGAATGAAGGTTCCATATCCTCCTTTTCTTTGGGCAGGGCCACCCATATCTGCAGACCGTGCATGCGATTGGACCGATCAGCTGGGTTTTCTGGTGAACGCTCTGAATGCACTATCCCCCGGCCTGCTGTCATCCAGTTGACTGCTCCGGGTGTTATTTCCTGTTCACTGCCTAAACTGTCGCGGTGCACCACCTTACCTTCCAGCAAATAGGTTAAAGTAGAAAGCCCTATATGAGGATGCGGGCCAATATCCATTCGCTCTCCGGGACTAAACTCTTTTGGGCCCATATGATCCAGAAAAATGAAAGGCCCCACCATGCGTTTCTTGCGAAAAGGCAGCAACCGCCCCACTAAAAAATCCCCAATGTCGCGGGAACGTTCTTCTATAATCAAGCCTATATTAGACATACCTCACTTTTTTATTTAAAAGCTAAGCTAAAGCAAAAAGCTTGGAAGCATTATATTAAATATACCTTTTTAAGTTTTCAGCGTCTATAGAATATTCGTCATCATGATTGAATAGTTGAGTTAGCTAAAACCGGCTTTTAACAAGGTCTTCTTTTTTTCAGGCAACAGTTGCAGCTTTTTGAGTCTGATAAACATTATACTAAATGTTTAAACTAAATCATTACTAATGAAAAAGCTATTACCCATCACTTTACTTTTTGGTTTTATTTATTCCCTTTATGGCCAAAACGACCCTATGAGTATTCATACTATAGGTGTATCTGATCTTAACTACATAGAATTTGACTCTATAGTTACCTACTCTGACACTGCCGCAGGTGCCATGTACCAAAGTGCTGGAAAATATATTATCCGAAATAGAAATAGGATTGTAGAAGGTTTCGCGAATTTTCAGTTAGTAAGCATTTCTTATATTTCCGAACAAACCCCTCAAGCCTACATCGTTTATGAAATAACCTCGTTTGCCACCAATGATACGGCAGGTGCTTACTTTTTTTACGAAGATCAAAACGGGCGCGATACCAGCATTGTACAGGCCTTTTACTCTAATGGGGTGTTTACACCAACTATTGAAAACCGCTACTATTACGATAGCCAAGGTTTGATAGATTCCCTTAACTTATACTTTTATCAGTCTCCCACTACGCCTGTAAAACAAGTAACCCAAATTTATTACCGTTCCAACCGCTTAGACAGTATTTACCATTTCTCTTTTTCGGCCATACCTACCCAACAGCCCGTAAAATACTATCACACCTATGGAGGAAATGGGCGCTTATTGTTAATAGAGGGGTATAGGGATGAAGGTATGGGCTATGAAGTCTTTATCTACTCAATAACACATCACAATTCTTTCGATGAGATTATTAAGATAGATAGCTATTCCAGGCTTTCCGGTTCTCAGGTTTTTAATGTTTCCCAAGTCGTAGAGTTCCACCAATCTCCCACTTTTGAAATCCCCGAAAACCGGTTGGCACAATTTGCGGTTTACCCCAACCCCTCCAGCGATTTCATCCAAATTGAAGGCTATGCCCCTTCAAAAAAGCTCAGCTACAATATTTATAATTTAAGTGGTATGCCCGTTAAAGAAGGAATTTTAAACACTCAAAGTATAGATATAAGCACTTTAAGCAATGGAACCTATATTTTAAAATTTTCTGAAAGCGGGTCCTGCCCCGGCCATTTCCGCTTCATTAAAAATTAATCTTCAATCTCTCTATCCCCGCCCAGTCAGTATTCCCTTAATATTGGCTGGCCCTTTTATTGGGGATAATGTCATCGGCCTATCCATTAGCTCCCCTATTATTTTAGTAACATTGTAGCCATAGCTTCAGGCTAAGAGAGGTTCCTTAAAGTTAAATAATTGTTAACACAGAACTTTTCGGCCAAACAAGCGTTTTACATAAATACGATTCATTACATGATTCAAAAACAGAGTTTAGCTTATCAAACCGGCTTCAGGCCGGTTTTTTTTTGCTATCCCAGCGCAACCATACACTTAGGGAAATCATCTTTCAGTTGTTTAACCCTTAATCATCATCAAAATGAGAAGCATTTTACTCTGTATGGTTTTTACAACTACTTCGCTAGCTGTGCATGCCCAAACCGATCCTATGAATATTTTTCGGATTGATGCTTTACAACTGAACTACACTGAATTTGATTCCATAACGGTTTATAACGATACGGCTGCAGGAACACCGGTAGAAAGCTCGGCAAAGTATTTATTACAAAACCGCAGGTATATCCTAGAAGGGAAGGTCAATTTTATAGCTAATACTGTCTTTTATACATCGGAACAAACTCCCCAGGCTTTTATAGTTTATGAGACTCATGCTACCCATGGCAATGATACTTTAGGCGCTTATTTCATCTATCGCAATAAACAAGGACGCGACAGCGCCATTGTGCAGAACACCGTAACCAACGGTGTTTATTCACCCATTTATGCCCATCACTATTATTTCGATAACCAGGGATTAATAGATTCGGTTAACACTTTCTTTTTTCCGACCCCTACTAGCCCTGTAAGACAAATAAAGGATATTTATTACCGTTCTGGCAGCCGTATAGACAGTATGTACAGCTATTTCTTTACACCCATACCCAGCGGCAAGCCGTTTAAATACATTTATGACTATGACAATAATGGCAAACTCTTACAGATAAATAGATTATCAGATATAGGCCCTGGTTACGAACCCTTCAGTAAAACGGTGATGTACCACAACAGCCAGGGAGAGATCATCAGAGAAGAGCTGTATATGAAAATGCAACCAACGGATCCTTTTACCATCGCCCAGGTAGTAGAATATTCCAAATCTCAAACCTTTGATATTCCTGAGAATAAACTAGATCGATTATCAGTATTCCCCAATCCTGCTAAAGACATCATCCAGCTTGCAGGATATAATGCCTTGCAAAAACTAGACTATGAAGTTTATGGTTTGAGCGGTAAACTCATTAAAGAAGGCCATTTAGAGCAACAAAGTCTGGATATCAGCACATTTAAAAAAGGTATATACATCCTGAAAATTTCCGGTGACGGATTCGCTCCCCAAAGCTTCCGTCTCCTTAAAAATTAAATCCCTCAGTTTCATCCCTACCCGGTCGGCAGTTCCTTTGTGCTGGCTGGGTTTCTTTTTGTTTTTGTAGTCAATACGTCAATAAGCGTCCTCCCATTTTTAGTAACATTGTAGGGGAAACACAACAATATGCCCAAACCTTTATACACTTCCACTTTCAATCAAAGTGAAATTCAAATTCATCATTTAAGCCAGTTTTTAGCGGTTACGGCTAAACATTTTCTGGAAGAAAAAGCTGACGACAGCCATACTAATGTGGGTTGGGAAAACCATTACATTACCAGCCGCCTTATTCAGAATTTACAGTTGCAAGTGAACGTCCCTGAATTTCAATTGGAAATATGGGCAAACAGAACTTTAGAAAAGCCTTTGGAAGCGGATGGCAAGAGTAAAAGTGAACTATTTGAAGCATTAAAAGAGGAATTAAACCATTTGAGTTTAGATACTTCCACTTTTGAAAATAAACTGCATTACGAATTACCCGAACACGCTCTGGATAAAGGCGCTGCCTTTGCAAAACCTGCGGCTGAAGATCTACAAGCCTGGATAAACCTCAGGGATTTGGCCCAACAGTGCATGATCAAACTCAACACAGCTTTTAACAACAGTTCTGAAATCCGCATTTGGCCACACCATTTTGACACAGGCGTTTATTTTGAATTGAATACCGAAGGCACTAAATCCATAGGCGCTGGTTTGGCAATAGCTGATAGGGTGATAAAAACCCCCTACTTCTATATTTACGGTTGGCAAAAAGATCAGGAGATTGATTTTGCTACTAAGGCCGGATTAAAGAACGGACGCTGGATCATTGAAAACTGGAAAGGGGCGGTTTTGCCAGCCGATGATTTAAGTCAACTGGATAAGCCTTTGGAAACTGCCAATGATTTCTTCGAACAAAGCGTTAACTGGTACCGTTCCATTTTAAATTTCTGAACCTTAATATTTCCCCTCAAATGAGATGGATCAAAATTCTAGACGATAAAAAATTCCTGCAGGAAGGTCGTGTGATGACCGTGGAAGCCAACCACAAACAATTTTGCCTGGCGCATTACAAAGGCGAGTACAGCGCTTTGGACAATAAATGTCCCCACCAGGGTGGGCCCTTGGGCGAAGGCAGTATCGAAAAAGGTTTGTTGCGCTGCCCCTGGCACGGTTGGGATTACGATCCTATCTCCGGTAAAGCGCCCGGTTTTGACGATGGGGTGGAGAAATTCCCGCTTAAAGTTGAAGGAGATGAAATTTACATCGGTCTGGAAGAGGAAAAACCACGCGAAACCACCGTTTCTGACCTGATGGTAGAAACCATGATCAACTGGGGCGTAGATACCGTATTTGGTATGGTAGGCCATTCCAACCTCGGTTTAGCCGATGCTTTCCGCGAAAAGGTGAATGAAAAGAAAATGCAGTATATCGCCATCCGTCACGAAGGTGGTGGCGCTTTTGCCGCTTCGGCTTACGGCAAGTTAACAGGCAGGCCCGCTGCCTGCTTTGCTATTGCCGGGCCCGGTTCTACCAATATGTTTACCGGTATGTGGGACGCCAAAGTAGACCGCGCTCCCCTACTCGCCTTAACGGGACAGGTAGCCACCCAGGTTTTGGGAACAGGCAACTTCCAGGAATTAGACCTGGTAAAGGCTTTTGGCTCTGTAGCCGAATTCAACCATCGCGTGCAAAGCGATTCCAAACATACCGAATTAATGGCTTTGGCCGTAAAACACGCCATTTTAAACCGGGATGTGAGTCACCTTACTTTTCCGGACGAAATACAGCAATTGCCCGCCAAGGGTAAAAAAGCCCAAACTCCGGAAGGCCGTATTACTCCTTTGGATATTACGCCTCCTCAATCCATGCTGAAGCAAGCCATTGAAATGATCAAAGCAGCTAAACGCCCTGTGATTATTGTGGGACACGGCAGCCGTTTTCACATGGATACCATTACGGAACTGGCAGAAGAACTGGATTGCCCAGTGCTGACCACTTTTAAAGGTAAGGGTTTGATCTCTGATCATCATGCTTTAGGTTGTGGCGTATTGGGACGCAGCGGTACGCCCATTGCCTCCCACTTTATGAACGAAAGCGACCTTTTAATAGTGATGGGGGCTTCCTTCTCCAACCATACGGGCATTACTCCAAAGAAACCTACCATCCAAATTGATTTTGACCCTCTGGCCTTGAGTAAATTCCATCGGGTAGATTGTGCCGTTTGGGGCGAAATATCGGTTACGGCTCAATTAATCATAGAGGCCGTTAAAGGCCAGCACCAGGCTGAAAGCCAAAGGGAAGAAATTGCGCAACGCTGGAGCATTTGGCAGGCCGAAAAGCAAAAGCGCTTAAGCGAAGACCGCGGACAGGGCATCAGCGCTTCCTGGGTGTTCCATACCATGAATGAATTAGCGCCCGAAAATGCCGTTATGTGCGTGGATGTGGGCAATAACGCCTATTCCTTTGGGCGCTATTACGAGAGCAAAAACAACAGCTTTTTAATGTCCGGTTATTTGGGTTCCATTGGTTTTGCCTTACCTGCCTCCATGGGCGCCTGGGCTGCGGTAAAAAATGAAAGACCTGTGATTGCTGTAGCTGGCGATGGCGGTTTTGGTCAGTATATGGCTGAAATGATGACCCTGGTAAAGTATAACATGGACGTTAAAGTGATTATTCTCAATAACAATGAATTAGGTAAAATATCCAAGGAGCAACGGGCTTTGGAAGTAGATGTTTGGGCTACCGATCTGGTAAACCCTGATTTTGCTGCCCATGCCAGCAGCATGGGAGCTAAAGGTTTAAAGGTCAGGGACAAAGACCGGCTTCACGCTGCTATGAAGGAAGTGCTGGAGCACGATGGCCCCGCCTTGCTGGAGATCTGTACGGATGTGATGTTGGTTTAAGAATTACTTTTAAGACACATTTAGAGTTGCTAAGTTTGCAGGTGTGCAATAGCTAACCCTTATCAGCAGCTGTAGATGAATCTAATAACCAATGGCTACTCAATGAAAAAGCATTTTTTTCTCCTAGCCTTCTTTTATTTATTGAACATAACTTCTTTACTATCACAATTATGCGCTACTCCTGTTATTGCACCATGGTCTGAAGATTTTGATGGAACGGACTTTATTTCAAGCCAAACAGGTCTAGGTTCAATAAATAATTGTTGGCATAGAACACCTCTCTCTGATTATTTTTGGACTCCAGGTGAGGGGTGGTTATCACATCAAATTAATACTGGCCCACATCAAGATCATACTACTGGATCGGGTCAGTACCTTTTCACCAGATCAACTTTCTCTTTTCCTCCAGTCTTACGACCACATAATGCTTTTGTAGAAACCCCTTTAATTGACCTATCTAGCCTCACTGCACCGGAACTCACTTTTTGGTATCATATGTTTGGACACGATATTGGTAGTTTGGAAGTAGAAATAGACAATGGTTCAGGATATATAAAATTGGAAACCTTTATTGGACAACAACATTATTCCAGTCGTTCTGCTTGGACTGAAAGACTTATAGACCTTTCTGCTTACACCAATGACACTATACGCCTTAGGTTCCATGCTAATAAACCATTTTTCTCCCCAGCAGCAGATGTGGCTATTGATGACATAGATATTCATGAGACACCTTCCTGTGCCAAACCGTATAACTTAACTGTTACTGCTAAAACTGGTAATTCTGTTACTTTAAATTGGACGCCTAGAGGGGCCGCCAATTGGCAAATTGAATATGGCCACACAGGGTTTATTCAGGGCAGCGGAACAATTATAACAGCTGACACTATCCCTTTTACAATTACTGGTTTAAACTCATCAACAACCTATGATTTTTACGTTCGGGAAAGTTGTGATAGTTTAAATCATAGTAATTGGTCAAACCCAACGTATACTACTACAGACTGCTTACCTAGAGTAGCACCCTGGTTTGAAAATTTTGATGGGGTGGATTTTCTCATCGATTTAGGTTTTATAGGTGATACAGATATTGTAAATGACTGCTGGTATAGAACACCTCTTGCATTATATTTTTGGGCACCTGCTACTTCTTACCGTAGTTTTTACAATACTGGGCCAACTCAGGATCATACAACTGGATCTGGTCAATATCTTTTTACAGAAACTTCTTTATCCTTACCTAATCCAACTTTACCACTTAATGCTTTTATAGAAACTCCTTATATTGATTTATCAAACCTTTCAGTACCTGAGCTTACTTTTTGGTACCATATGTTTGGGGCAGATATAGGGAGCTTGGAAGTAGAAATTGACAACGGTTCTGGCTATACTAATCTAACTACTATCTTAGGTCAGCAGCAAAATTCAGGTAATGCTCCTTGGGTTGAAAGTATTATTAACCTATCTGCATATACAAACGATACTATTCGCATAAGATTAAAAGCAACAAAACCTACTTTTGGGACAGCATCTAAAATTGCTGTTGATGATATTTCTATAGATGCAGCCCCTACTTGCCCTAAGCCTCTTTCTTTGACATTAGATGGTTCCAGCTTTAATTCCATTACCTTAAGTTGGGTAACTGGAGGGGCCACAAACTGGCAAATTGAATATGGCCCCCAAGGCTTTACTTTGGGTACGGGAACAATAGTGTCAGCTTCTACTAATCCGTATACTGTAAGCGGCTTGCTCCCTTTTACTACGTATGATTTTTACGTTAGAGATAGTTGTGGGATAAGTGATGTGAGTAATTGGAGTGCTGTTGTATCTGCTATAACTGATTGTTTACCCATTACTGCTCCATGGTCAGAAGATTTTGATAGTGTGGACTTTGTACCAAGTCTAAGCTTTGCTGGTACAGGCACCATTAATAATTGTTGGGACAGAACACCACTCAATACTTATTTTTGGGCACCAGGGCCTCCTGCCCACATTCCTTCAAATACTGGCCCAATTGCAGATCATACAACTGGATCAGGTCAATACATTTTTTCAGAATCATCTTTTCCCCCTAACCCCTTACAGCCATTAGGTGCTTTTGTAGAGACTCCTTTTATAGATCTATCAGCCCTTACAGCTCCTGAACTTACCTTTTGGTATCATATGTATGGACAAGATATTGATAGTTTAGAAGTTGAAATTGATAATGGTTCAGGTTATATTAACTTAATAACTATTACTGGTCAACAGCAAAGTTCAAGTAATGACCCATGGCTTGAAAGTATAATAAGCCTTACCGCTTACGCAAATGATACCATTAGAATTCGATTTAAGGCTACAAAACCAATTTTTGGTAATACAGCCAATATTGCCATCGATGATATTGCCGTTAATGAAACCCCTTCTTGCCCTAAGCCACAGTCTTTATCTATTACAGGTGGCATTTCCAATTCAATTACATTAAGTTGGAAAACGGGAGGGGCTACTAATTGGCAGCTTGAATACGGTATTCACGGATTTACTCATGGCACAGGTACCTTAATCAATGTTTCTTCCAATCCCTTTACCATTTCAGGGCTTTCTCCAAGTACAGCTTACCAATTTTATGTAAGGGATAGTTGCGGTATGGGAGACGTTAGTGAATGGTCTGCACCTATTTCCGACACTACAAATTGTATTGCTTTGGTGGCTCCATGGAGTGAGGGTTTTGATAGTAGCGTATGGCAGCAAGGAACAGGTTCACTTAATAATAATGACTCTATTGACCCTTGTTGGGATAGAAATCCAATTACAGGTGGAAATAAGTGGGGCACGGGTTTTGGCGCCACTTTATCTGGTGGCACATCAGGTCCATTGCAGGATAATAGCGGAACAGGCAAATATATATATGTCGAAGCCAGTGCAACTGATGGTACAGCAGAGTTAGAAACACCTCCTTTACTAATTCCTAAAACAATGGACGACCCTGTGTTGACATTCTTTTACCATATGTTTGGTTCTGGAATTAATAGCTTATCGATAAGCATAGATACTGGCGTGGGTTATGGAGCACCCGTTTTAACCTTAACCGGACAGCAACAGTTTTCCCAAACCGACCCTTGGAAAAGTGATACTGTAGATTTAACTGCCTACAGGGGAACCACTATGAGAATTAAGTTTTCTGGTACTGAGACAGGTTTCCAAGGTGATATGGCTATAGATGATATTAAAATTGATAATGATTGTTCTGGTCCTAACAATCTGGCATTTAGCAACATTTCTTTTACTACAGCTAATGTCACATGGGATACAACTGGCAGCAACTTTGATATTGAACTAACTTTTGCTGGCTCTCCTCAAGGTTCAGGAACAATTATTAGCGGGGTTTCCTCACCTTACAGTTACAATAATCTTACTCCAAATACTGCCTATAAGGTTTATGTAAGAAAAAATTGTGGTTTCTCTCAAAGCCATTGGTTAGCCGATACTTTTACAACTGCGATTTGCCCTGCGACAACAGTTAGCTTTAGTTCTACAGCTACTTTTCTATCTGTATCTTTCGATGGATCAGCTTCTATTAATGCAGATACATTGTTTTGGGATTTTGGCGATGGAAATTCAAATTCAGGAACATCTCCCATTGTTAATCACAATTACAATTCTGCAGGCACTTATACCGTAACCCTTTGGGGTAAAAATATTTGTGGATTAAACGATACCATTAGTCAAACCATTACCATCTGTGATATACCCTCAGCTGGATTTGGTTACAATAATAACCTGTTATCAGTCAGTTTTAATGGCTCTTCTACGATAAATTCAGATAGTATTTATTGGAACTTTGGTGATGGCAATAACGACACAGGCTTTTCGGCTACTCATACTTATTTAATCGCAGGCAGCTATAAAGTTACCTTATACGCTTATAATGTTTGTGGAGATATTGATTCTACTTCACAAACAGTGGTTGTTTGTGATAGTATCGCTGCAGACTTTAGCATTAATCAAAGTGGCGATACAGTTAATGTAATAGCTGATACAAATCTAGGGGCTACATCCTATTACTGGGATTTAGATGGATTTGTCGCAACAGGCTTTTCAGTTACAAGAGTATTTTCTGGAGGAGGTATTAAAACTATCTCTTTAATTACGGTAAATGATTGTGGCGATTCAGCTAGCATTTCTAAAATTGTAAACCTATGCGAACTTCCAGTAGCTGATTGGACTTACAACATAATCCAAACTAGTGTAAATACTCTAGAAGTTCAATTTGACGGTAGTGCCTCACAAAATGCAACAATATATAATTGGGACTTTGGTGATGGTACACAAATTAGTTCAGGAGCTTTACCTACCCATACCTATACTAATCCCAATTTATTATACACGGTCTGCTTGAGAGTAGAAAACTCCTGTGGTGACTTCGATGAATTGTGTAATAGGTTAGATCAAATAGGCTTAAATGAAGAATTGATTGACAATTCCATTAATATATACCCAAACCCAGCTAGCGATAAAATAATACTGAGCTGGGAAAAATCTGAAATAATATCTATAGTTGCTGTATACAATCTTCAGGGTAAGAAAATTGTAGAAATAAATACCAGTGAACTGAATAAAATAGAAAAAAAGCTCGAGTTAAATGTCAAAAGTTGGCCTTCCGGTATATATATGTTCCAAGTAGAAACCACTGATAATAGCATTAATTATCACAGTATAGTTAAGAATTGAGATTAAACCTAGCTAAGTGCTTATTAAAAAGACTGTTTAAAAGGGAGTTTTTTATAAGCCCTTTATAAATATTAACATAAGTCGAATCCAAACAACCCCACCCCATTATTATCACTTTCTCTATAACAGAAATGAAGTCCTCGAGCACGAAGGCCCTGCCCTGCTGGAGATCTGTACGGATGTGATGTTGGTGTAATACTTATAACTTAAACCGGTCTATGATCTCCTCCCGGCTCTTTTCAGCGTGTAGCTTATCGTGAAAACGGTTGAGCTTGTCCAGTACCGGCAGGAGGTTCTTCTTTTCCATCTCACTGAGGTTGCCTACCAGCAAACTGGCCAGGGCGGTCATTTTCCGGGTTGAAATGTCGGTGATATTTTTTCCTGTTTCGGTTAAGCTCACCCGGTGTACTCTTTTATCCTGCTCATCGGCAAAATCCTCGATCAGGCCGTCCCTTTTCATCCTCTTCAATACTTCAAAGCAGGTACTGGGCTCCATAACAAATGATTCTACGATCATCTTTTTAGTAGGAGTGCCCATAGCTTCTATGGTCTTGAGAATACCAAAATCCTCAAAACTCACTATTGGTATGTCCCTGAAAGTGAGCTTCATCCATTTATTTATAAAGTTGAATAAACCTCCGAGCAAATAAGCTGTTTTAGTATCCAATCCTCCCCGGTTAACCCCCTCTTGATCAGTGTTTATTTCAGGTTGGCCCTTTTTGCCCTGATGATGTAGCCACTGAGCAAAGTCTTGCATGTTGTCAGATTGGGTTTCCACATGGAATTGTTCCCAGTAAGTTAAAAGCTCAATGGCTTTTTTCATAAATTAATTACATTGTTGTACAAATATAAAACAATATTGTAATACATTTGTTCTGGCTTATCAAATACTGTAAAATGAAATTACCATTCTTCCTGCTCTTCAGTTTACTCATAAGTTTCGGCCTTCAGGCACAAAACAATGGAAAAATAGAAGGAACCGTTAAAGATGTCCGCACAGGGGAACTACTTATAGGGGTAGCTGTTCAGGTAGAGGGCACTCAGATTGGCGGAGTTACTGACGTAAATGGCTTCTACCAGATAGCGGATGTGCCGGCCACTACCTATAACCTCACCGCTTCTTACATAGGCTATAAAAACAGTACCCAGTTTGGGGTGGTGGTGCGTTCGGGTGGCACTACCGATATCAATTTTCAACTGGAAGAAACTACCAGTGAGTTGGAAGATGTTACGGTGATTGCCAACCCTTTTGAAAAAGTAGATGAAACTCCCCTCTCTATTCAACGCCTGTCTCAGGAAGAAGTAGCCACCTATCCGGGAGGTAATAATGATATTGCCAAAGTGGTACAGTCGCTGCCCGGGGTTTCCGGCTCGGCAGCCGGTTTCCGCAATGATGTGATCATACGCGGAGGGGCGCCTAACGAAAATGTATATTATTTAGATGGGATCGAGATCCCCAACATCAACCACTTCGCTACCCAGGGCAGTGCCGGAGGGCCGGTAGGCTTGCTCAACGTGAGTTTTTTTGAAGGGGTTACCCTCAGCAGCAGCTCCTTTGGCGCACAATACGATAATGTATTATCCGGAGTATTGCAATTTGACCAACGCGATGGCAACAGAAGGGAAGTTGAGGGTAACGTAAGGGTGAGCGCCAGTGAAGCGGCCTTAACAGTGGAAGGCCCTTTATTCAAAGGCGATAAGGAAATGAGTAATACCTCTTACATCGCTTCGGTAAGGCGGTCGTACCTCCAGTTTCTATTCAATATTATAGATCTCCCCTTTTTACCTGATTACTGGGATTACCAGTATAAAGTTACCCATAAGCTTTCCAAATTCGATGAGCTTATTTTTACCGGGGTGGGCTCTATTGATGATCTTGCTATCAACGCACCGGAGGAGTTCAGCCCCGAACAGCAGGCCACCCTGGATCAATTGCCTATTATCCGGCAATGGACCACTACCTCTGGTTTGAGCTGGCGCAGGCGCTTTAAGGATTATTCCGGTTATATGCTCACCAGCCTTAGCACCAATATCCTTAACAATAATTTTCAGCAATACGAGGATAATGTGAATGAACAAGGGCTTTATTTTAACAATGACTCTAGGGAATGGGAAACCAAGCTACGCTACGAGTATACCAGGTTTTCCGGCCTTTGGGAATTCAGAAGCGGTTTTACGGCCCAACATGCCTTTTACTCCAACGCCACCTTAAACCTGGTGAATGACTTTGCTTTTGACAATTCCATCGATTTTTACCGCTACGGCTTTTTTGGTCAGGCCAACCGCAGCTTTTTTACCGATCAGTTAAATATTTCCGGAGGCTTTCGCTTTGATGGCAATACCTTTACCGATAATGGCAACGATATTTTGCGCACTTTCAGCCCCAGGCTGTCAGCCTCTTTAAAACTGGACGATGCCGAAAAATGGACCTTAAATGCTTCGGTAGGGCGTTATTTCAAAATACCCCCTTACACTATTTTAGGTTTTGTAGACAACCAGGGAAATCTGGCTAACCGCAGTGTGGAGTATATCCAAAGTGACCACTATGTAGCGGGAATAGAATACTTGCTGAACCGCTCGGCCCGCATTACCGTAGAAGGCTTTTACAAGCAATACGACAATTATCCGGTATCCAATACCGATAGTGTTTCCCTGGCTAACCTAGGAGGTGGTTTTGAGGTGCTGGGCAATGAGCCCGTTTCCAGCGTGGGTTTGGGTAGAACTTATGGTGTAGAACTCCTCTTTCAGCAAAAATTATCCAGAAATTTTTACGGCATACTGGCCTTAACGTTTTACAAAAGCGAGTATACGGGCTTTGACCGGGATGAATACCTGTCCTCTGTATGGGACAACGGGCAGTTGATCACCTTTACCGGGGGGTATAAATTCGGCAAAAACTGGGAAGTCAGTCTGCGGGTACGCTACCTGGGCGAAACACCTTACGCCCCTATAGACCAGCAGGCCACCCTGGCTAATTATCCCGCTATTGTCAGGGATTACCAGCGTTTGGGCGAGGTACAGTTGGGGGCTTTTAACCAAACTGATGTTCGTATTGACAAGAAATTCAACTTCAAAAACTGGACTTTGGATATTTTCCTCGATGTACAAAATGTTTTGGCCAGCCAGTTGCCCAGCGAGCCTTCTTTTGGGCTCGATCGCGATGGTGATGGTAATGTGATCACTCCTGAAGCTCTGGTGCAAATTGAAGAAGTGGATAATTCTTCGGTTTTACCTTCTTTAGGGATAGTGATTGATTTTTAAGGTGGGTTCAATATATAATTAAGGTGTCAGCTTGAGTGTCACGCAGGAGGCGTGATGTATCTACCTATCGGTAGTCAAGTCGAAAGCTGTTAGTTTTGCCTCATGGTCTTGCATCTAAATCACGTATTTTTATTTCAAGCTTCCTGTGACCTTCAGCAAAATCCTTAAAAATCAAGGAATCAATCTTTTTAATGGTCATGCTGTACGCAGATCCGGGAGGCAGGCATCTCGACTACGTTCGATGTTCCCGCGATGACCTTCAAACCCTGACATTCTTCATGTTTTAAGAACTACTTTCATTTTTCCTTTGCGTTGAATTAAAAACAAACTATGAAAATTGTTTCTGCTTCAGAGGCGGTTGAAGTCATAAAAAGTAATAAGCGGGTTTTTGTCCACTCCGTAGCAATGGCCCCACAGCAATTAGTTAAAGCTATGGCGGCAAGGGCTCCTGGATTACGGGGAGTGGAGGTGTGCCATTTACACACTGAAGGCGAAGCTCCTTATGCCGATCCGGCTCTGAAAGATTCGTTTCACGTGAATTCCCTTTTTATCGGGGCCAATGTACGCCACACTATCAAAGCGGGTAATGGCTCTTATACACCGGTATTTCTCAGCGAAGTGCCTTTTTTATTTCGCGGGAATATATTGCCGGTAGACGTTGCCCTGATACAGGTAAGCCCGCCTGACAAACACGGCTATTGCTCGCTGGGAAGCAGTGTGGATGCTACTCTAGCGGCTGTGCAGCAAGCCCGTTCTGTAGTAGCCCAGGTCAACCCCAATGTTCCACGTTCCCACGGGGATGGTATCATTCATCACACAGAGATCAACTTTGGCGTGGAAGTAAATGATGCCATGCTCACACACGAGATCAGGCAGCCCGATGAAACAGAACAGAAGATCGGGAGAAATGTGGCTTCACTCATCGAAGACGGCAGCACCTTGCAAATGGGCATTGGCGCTATACCCAACGCTGTTTTAGGCGAGCTGGAGCACCTCAAAGATTTGGGTATCCACACCGAAATGTTCAGCGATGGCATACTGCCCCTGGTAGAAAAAGGGGTGATCAACGGCATTCGCAAAAAAGTACAGCCGGGAAATATTATTGCCGGCTTTGCTTTGGGTTCGCAAAAACTCTATGATTTTATAGACGACAACCCGGTGGTCAATTTGTGCGATATCGAGTGGGTAAACGATACCAAAGTGATCCGCAAAAACCCCAAAGTAGTTTCTATTAACTCAGCCATAGAAGTTGACCTGACAGGGCAGGTTTGTGCCGATTCCATAGGAACTCGTATGTATTCAGGAGTGGGTGGTCAAATGGACTTTATCAGAGGGGCTTCCCTTTCGGAAGGCGGTAAACCGATTATTGCCCTGCCCAGTGTGACCAGAAGAGGCGAAAGTCGCATTGTTCCCTTTCTGAAAAAAGGGGCCGGTGTGGTTACCACCCGCGCTCACGTGCACTACATTGTAACGGAATACGGCATAGCTGATCTTTACGGTAAAAGTATAGAACAACGCGCCAAGGCTCTGGCTTCTATTGCCCACCCGGAACACCGGGAGCGGGTTTACCACGAATTCACCAAGGCAAAACAGTATTAATTACTGTTGCATTTTGAGGTGGTAATCGGCCGAATGCTTGCCGGAGCCGTATACCATAAAGCAAATACTGAGTATAAGCACTACGGAAGAGGTGATAAGGTTATTAGCGTTCATCTCACCAATGAAATTGATGGCCACCGCTCCCAGTAAGATAGGAAGTTGAGCGATCACCGCCCAGCGGGTGAGCAAACCAAAGGCTATTAAAACCCCTCCTATGAGATGGGCGGGCGCCACGTAATGAATGAGAAAAAGCGTGCCTCCCAGGTCGTTTAAAGGCTTCACAATATCGACCAGATATTGGGTGCTCGACAAAAAAGTAGTGCCTTTATAAAAGAGAAAAATACCCAGCATAATACGGGCCAGGTCTACCGGATAGTAAGTATGCGCATTGGCCCATTTGTTTAAAGATTTGATCGTCCCCATAATGCCAGCTTTTTAGTTCATAATCATCAAGATACGAAAATTATCAGGCCGGAGCAAATGAAAACAATCTCGCAGATCAGCTCACCTTGGCCCTGCTGAGGGGCTCAAACCCTTTATTATTTTGAAGCAATAAGCTTTTTTTGATGTGTAGATAGGTCTGGTGCATCTGGTAGATCATGATACCGTAAAGAAAGGCCTTATCCATAAACTTGCGATTGTTTTTAAGGCACCACAGACCCAGTTTCCAAAAATATTTGAGATAGGAGCTGTTTTTAGCAAAAAAGCGGAAAACCATAAAGAGAGTTTTGAGATCTTCCCGGTCTAAAAGTAAGATAGGTATTGTGGTGGTCTGCCCGTTCAATAAAGTGCATACCACAAAACAACTCATTAAAAGGTACTTAATGCCCATGAATTTGCTAAATAGGCTAATTTGGTTTGTAATCTGCTTATTATTGTAAAGCCCGTGTTAAATTCCAGTTATTACCACAAACAGGCATTCTACAAATGGTTATTTTTCAGAGGTTTAAATCAGGGACAATTTTGGCAGATTTGCTTTTTCTTTGCACCTAAAGCTTTGGAATATGATACGGACCAAAATAGCAGGAGTTGGCCATTATGTGCCTGAAAATGTAGTGACCAATCACGACCTGGAAAAGTTAATGGACACCAGCGATGCCTGGATACAGGAAAGGACGGGGATTAAAGAAAGGCGCTGGGCCCTGCCCGGCAGCGATGACAATCCTTCTGTTATGGGGACCAGAGCTTCGCAGATGGCTATGAAAAATGCAGGGATAGAAGCAGATGAGATCGACTTCATCATCTTTGCCACGCTTTCTCCCGACTACTATTTCCCCGGACCTGGCGTAATGGTACAGGATCAATTAGGGATTAAAGAAATAGGGGCTCTTGACGTACGCAACCAATGTTCCGGTTTTATCTATGGCCTTTCAGTGGCTGATCAGTTTATCAGAACCGGAACCTATAAGAATATTCTGTTGATCGGTTCAGAGCTGCACAGTGGCGGTTTAGATAAAACTACCCGCGGCCGCGGTGTTTCGGTGATCTTTGGCGATGGTGCCGGAGCAGTTGTTTTACAACCTACACAGGAAGAGGGTAAAGGTGTTTTAACCACTCATTTGCATTCCGAAGGAAAACACGCTAAAGAGCTGGCTTTACTAGGCCCCAGTACGTCTCACTGGGTTCCCGAGATCATTGAGAAAAACGACCCTGACGACCTGAGCTACTACCCTTACATGAATGGCAACTTTGTTTTCAAACATGCTGTTACCCGTTTTGGAGAGGTCATAGGCGAAGCCTTACAAGCTACCGGTTATCAAACCAGCGACATTGACCTGCTGATACCCCATCAGGCTAACTTGCGTATCAGTCAATACCTACAGCAAAAGATGGGATTAAAAGAAGATCAAGTCTTTAATAACATACAGAAATACGGAAATACCACCGCAGCTTCTATACCTATTGCCTTGAGTGAAGCTTTGCAGGAAGGCAAACTTAAAAATGGCGACTTGCTTTGTTTAGCTGCTTTTGGCAGCGGATTTACCTGGGGCAGCACTCTTATCAGGTGGTAGCATTTACTACCTTTGCATTATGATATTTATTTTCGGTTACCATCCCATAAATAAAACTATCGGCCCGGTAGAAGAAAAAGAATGTCCCAACTGTCATAATACCAAGCATTGGTTGTTAGAGAAAAGTACTTATTACATCAGTCTTTTTTTTCTTCCGCTGATCCCCACTAAAACAGATTACTTTCAATACTGCCCGGTTTGTCGTTTTAAGGAACTTCTTACCCGTAGTGAATTTGAGCGTAGGGAAGCCTTGGCTCAGTTGAATAATGAGGCTTTGCGTTCCAATATGAGTGAGGAAGAATACCAACAAAAGCTAAAGAATATCAACCGATGAGAAGACCTGAAACCAGCGAATATAGTTCTTATTACCAGTCGTATATTGATTTAACCAGGGGGGTTGACTTCCTGCAAAACTTACAGGATAGCGGAGACCAACTGATCCATTTTTTAGAAAATCTGGAAACAGACCGTTGGGATTACGCCTACCAGGAGGGCAAATGGACAGTCAAACAAGTGATCCAACACATAATTGATTGTGATATTGTTTTTCTATATCGTGCCCTCACTATTGTACGCGGTGATACGGAAACCTCCTTGCCTGGCTTTGATCAGGATCTGTTTGCCCACAGCAGTAAGCTTGACCACATTGATGGAAGAGGAATAATCGAAAATTTCAGAAACTTAAGAAGCCTTATTATTTCCATGTTCAAAAGTTTTGATTCCGAAAAAATGGATTTATCGGGTACAGCCAATAACAATTCCCTTACCCCCCTCAGCACTGCTTTTATCATAGCCGGTCATACTTTTCATCACCTCAGTGTATTGAAAGAACGCTACTAATGAATAAGTTTTTACTCCTTACGCTGATAGTTTCCATACAATCGTCCTGTTGTAACAACACCGGTGATGGCAGGGATGAAATATTCTCCCTTATGGAGCAACAGGAGCAAGCCTGGAATAAAGGAGATATCAAAGGATTTATGAAACCTTATTGGAATTCTGACAGTTTGATCTTTATCGGAAGCAGGGGATTTACCTACGGTTGGCAAACAACCCTGGACCGCTATCGCCAAAGTTATCCCGATAAGGTAGCTATGGGTCAACTACTTTTTGAAAACAAAAGCTACAAAACTCTTGGTAAAAATCATAGCCTGGTTTTAGGAAGATGGATCTTATACCGCGAAAAAGACACTCTGCGTGGAAGTTATTCATTAACCTGGCAAAAGATTGACGGCAAGTGGCAGATCATTGCCGATCACTCCAGTTAATATGAAGATCAGCGGATTTACTTTTGTGCGCAATGCCACCAGGCTTTATATTCCGGCCAAAGAAGCCATTGCTTCTGTTCTTCCGTTGGTAGACGAATTTATAGTGGTTTTGGGAAAAGGTGATGAAGACGACTATACAGAAGAAGAAGTTCTCTCTCTGGAAAGTGAAAAGATCCGAATTATCTACTCCGAATGGGAGACGGAAAAATATCCCAAAAACACCATTTTTGCCCAGCAAACTGATCTTGCCAAGCAGTCTTGTAAGGGCGATTGGTTATTTTACATTCAATGCGATGAGGCTTTGCATGAAAAGTACATTCCAGTAGTTAAGGCAGCTATGGAAAAGTACCTGAGCGATATCCGGGTAGAAGGTTTGCTTTTTCACTATAAACACTTCTGGGGTGATTTTGACCATTACAACCCTTCCCATGCTTTTTATTCCAGGGAAATAAGGGTTATTCGCAATTTACCGGAGATACACAGCTGGAAAGATGCGCAATCCTTCCGTTTTCATTACGACCCTTTTGAGCCCAGCTTTGAGAATTACCAAAAGAAGAAAGGTACCCGCAAGCTCAATGTGGCACAAATAGAAGCCGAGATCTACCACTACGGTTGGGTGAGGCCACCCAGGCTTATGGGGCAAAAACGAAAAATATCCAGTACTACCTACCGCGGTAAAGAAGCTACTGAAAGAAAATTTAAAGAAGCCGAAGAGTTGTTCGATTACGGGCCTTTAAACCGGGTAAGACTATTTAAAGGCACTCATCCCCGTACAATGCAGCAATGGATCAAAAAGATTGATTGGCAGGGTCAGTTGCAATACTCCGGGCCGCGCAGGAAAAAGGCAGTAAAAGCAAAGCATGAAAAGTTGAAGTATTTGATCCTGACCTGGATAGAAACCAAACTGTTAGGAGGAAAACAAATAGGAGAGTTCAAGAACTTCAGGCGTATACGTTAGTTGTATTTTTATGAATTCTTAGCATCAGCATGAACAGTCTCAATATACCCGATACCAATCTGGAAAGAGTAGTTGTAGTCGGTTGTGGTTTTGCCGGGCTTAATCTGGTTAAAAAACTCAACAATAAGCCTTTTCAGTTGGTAATGATCGACAAACACAATTATCACACCTTTCAGCCCTTGCTTTACCAGGTGGCTACTGCCGGCCTGGAGCCGGATTCCATTGCCTACCCCATCCGCAATATTTTTAAGAAGCAAAAAAACTTCTTCTTCAGGCTGGCGGTAGCAGATGGTATCATTCCTGAGAAGAACATATTGAAGACCAATATAGGGGAATTGGATTACGATCACCTGGTAATTGCCACCGGTAGCAGTACCAATTACTTTGGCAATAAAAATATCGAGCGCGACAGCGTTCCTATGAAAAGCGTTCCCGAAGCACTAAACCTCAGAAGTATTATTCTACAAAATTTTGAAGCGGCTTCCCTTACCGACAATCTCAAGGAAAGGGAAAAGCTTATGAATTTTGTAATAGTAGGCGGTGGACCAACCGGAGTAGAACTGGCTGGGGCACTTGCCGAATTGAAACTCCACGTTTTGCCCAATGACTACCCCGATCTGGACTTCAGGAGAATGTCTATCCATCTGCTGGAAGGACAGGATAGGGTACTTCCTCCCATGAGCAGCAAAGCCTCTGATTACGCCCTTAATTACCTTGAATCATTAGGAGTTCAGGTATGGTTAGACACTATGGTAAAAGACTACGATGGCTCGGTGGTTACTACCAATAAAAAGAATTTACCGGCTTCTACCCTTATTTGGGCAGCAGGCGTAAAGGGGACCATTGTTAAAGGTACCCGCGAAGAATCGGTAGAAAAAAGTCGCTACCTGGTTAATGAATACAATCAGCTTAAAGGTTACGATAATATCTATGCTATAGGTGATGTAGCAGCTATGTTAACTGATGAACACCCGCGGGGACATCCTATGCTGGCCCAGGTAGCGATCCAGCAGGGAGAGAACCTGGCAAAAAACCTGGTGAGATGGCAAAAAAAGCAAGAGGCAATCGCATTTAAATACAAAGACCCCGGTACTATGGCTACGGTAGGCCGCAATAAGGCTGTAGCCGATCTGGGTAAAATAAAAGTAGGTGGTGTTTTAGGCTGGTTTCTATGGATGGTAGTTCACCTGATCAGTTTAGTAGGCTTTCGAAATAAAGTGGTGGTTTTGATCAATTGGTTTTTCAATTATTTTAGTTACGACAGGAAAATACGATTAATCATCCGTCCGGTAAACCGGGGAATAGTAAATGAGCCTGTTTCTTCTGGCGAAGCAAGCCCGGAAATATCGGGAAAACAATAAAAAGTGTAATTTGCCCGACAGGGGAACTACTTACAAATTAATTGATTTGTTACATGGATAATCTAAAAGAGGCTAGTTGTAAGACTTTACTGCAACTTGTAGACTTACTAAAAGATTTAGATGAAAACCAATACCGTTTAGCACTTACTGTATTCAGAGGAGCAAGTATAGGAAAACATATACGTCATATTATTGAGTTTTATCAATGTTTGTTTGATGCAAGGGAAAATATTGTCAACTACGACCTGCGTCTGCGCGATACAAATATTGAAGTTGATAAAGATGTAGCTATTGATAGGATTAGCGAAATAATAACCCTTCTCAGCGAGGTTACAGCTGATAACGCCTTAGAATTACACACCAACTATACCATTGACGGTAGGCACAACAGTATTTTTAAATCTTCTTTTTTACGCGAGCTGGCTTACAACCTGGAACACACGATTCACCATATGGCCATTTTGCGTATCGGTATAGAGTCCTTCTTACCTGAATATGAGTTTCCCGAAAACTTTGGTATTGCCGTCAGCACCTTGCGTGATCAAAAACAAACACAAGGAGTTTAAAGGATAATGTGTACTCTTACTTACTTACCGCTTCGTAACGGTTATATTTTTACCCATAACCGCGATGAAAGGAAAGACCGGCCTTCTTCACAAGACTTCAGGAAGAAAGAGCTGGAAGATCAGACTATTTATTACCCCGAAGATCTGGAAGCCCACGGGACCTGGTTTGCCTTTTCAAACAGAGGTACTGCTGCCTGTATACTAAATGGCGGCAGTAAGCCACACCAAAGAAAAGCCCGTTACCGCAAAAGCAGGGGGCTGGTTGTAATAGAAAGTTTTGATTTTCCCACCCCAGATACTTTTTATCAGCAATATAATTTTGAAGGCATTGAACCCTTTACTCTATTGATCTATTCCGGTTCCCAACTGGTGCAGATTATTCATAACGAGGACGATACTCATTTAAAGATGCTGGATACCGCTTCACAGTACATTTGGTCGTCCACTACCCTGTATACCAAAGAGGTAAGAGATAAACGCAAAAAATGGTTCATCAACTGGTTGTCGCGCAAACCCCTGATAAACCCGGAAAACACCCGTAACTTCCATACCAGTACAGGTGATGGTGATACGGAGAATGATCTGATCATGAGCCGTTGGGGGATACTGAAAACGGTGAGCCTTACCCAGGTAGCCGTAAAGGAAAATCAAGCTGCTCTTTATTATAATGACATGGTAAATCATAGCTTAGCTGAGGAAAGCCTACGGTTAGAAGAATGACTTTAAAAGACAGATGGCGCAGAAGATTAATAATCATCAGCCACTGGGAGTTCTGGCCGTGGAAAGTGATCTATTTTCCTGTGTTTCTTTATTACCTTCTGTTGTGTATCAGAGCCCGTACCTACGTATTTTTCACTGTACCCAACAAACTCTACATGAAACATGGTGGTATACTGGAAGAGTCTAAGTTAGAGATGTATCGCAAAACCCCCGAAGGTTTAATGCCAGTAACCCTTCCTTTTCAATCGGGTATACACAATGATCTGGCTGCCTGGCTGGAAAAAAACAACTTGCAATTCCCATTAATTGTTAAACCTGACCGCGGCATGCGTGGCATGGGAATACAGATAATCAATTCGATAGAGGAATTGGAAACTATTGTTTTAAAGCCCGGATTCAATTACATTATCCAGGAGTTTTTAGATTATCCTAAGGAAGCGGGAATTTTCTGCATTAAGAATCCTAAGACCGGCCGGTGGAAGGTCACTTCTATAATGGAAAGAGAATTTCTCACAGTTAGCGGTAATGGCATATCTACTTTGGAAGAGCTCATCCGGAAGGATTTTCGTGCTTTCCTGCAATTATCCCGCTGGCAAAAAGAAAATAAATTTAACCTTGACGAAGTACTTCCCAAAAAGAAGGTCAAAGTGATGGAGAAATTGGGAAACCATCGTTTGGGAACCTGTTTCGTTGATAAAATGAGTTGTAATACTCCTGATCTGCAAAAAGCCATGGCTGCTCTTTGTGAACAGCTGGAAGGCTTTGAATACGGCAGGCTTGATATTCGTTTTGAAAGCTGGGAAAAGCTGGAAAAACTGAGAGCGTTTAAGATCATCGAAGTTAACGGTACCAACTCCGAACCTGCTCATATTTACGACCCTAAACACAGCATTTTTTACGCCTGGAAGGTGCTTTTTTATCATTGGAACTGGGTTTTCAGGATCAGTATCTATCGAATGAAAGAAGGCGTATCTCCCTTACCCTACTCCAAGTACAAAATTCTCTATAAAGATTACCTCCGTTTGATGAAGTACTAATTTTTTATTCTGATAATCAGCCACTTGAAAAATATTATGGTACTATGTATTGCATAGTACTATCTTTTTAATATATCTTTGCATAGACTAAATACATAAAAATGAAAAAACGCGCTCTTTTATTAACCTTTTCCTTGCTGGGCAGTATTGTCATGGCGCAGGATAAAAGCAAGCTCTACGATCTTATTGACAACTACTCCCAAAGGGAAGGCGCTTTTGCCCTCTCTCTGAATAGGAATATGCTGGATGCTGTTGACCTTGACTTTGATCTCGAAGAACACATGAAAAATGTCAGCGGAGATATCCATGAGATCAAACTCCTGGTTTTTTCGAGAACTGATGAAGCCCACAAACTGGTTAAAAAACTGGATGCAGGCATAGCCAAAGCTGGTTTTGAACGTCAGGATTTTGAACTGGAAGAGTCTGATCTCCGGTTCTTCAGGATTTATGGCAACAACAAGGGAAAAACCTTTGAAAATGTACAGATCCTGGCTCACACAGAAGACAACAATGTAATAATGCTAGCCATTAACGGTAAGCTCAAAGTGAAAAACATCCGGTAATGAATATAGAAAACACCAAAGCTCAAATGCGCAAAGGTGTACTGGAGTTTTGTATACTCTCTCTGCTACAGCACAAAGATGCTTACACTTCAGACATTATTGCCGAGCTGAAACAAGCAAAAATAATAGTGGTGGAAGGAACTCTGTACCCTTTGCTTACCCGACTAAAAAATGCAGGTCTTCTATCCTACCGCTGGGAGGAGTCTACCTCCGGGCCTCCCCGCAAATACTACTCTCTTACCGAAAATGGTAAAAGTGTTTTGACAGAATTGCAAAACACCTGGAATGATCTTGTACAGGCAGTTAACAAAACCACTCAAAATCCTAAATAGAAAATGAAAAAAACTTTTAATATCAATCTGGCCGGACTCATTTTTCACATTGACGAAGACGCCTTTGAAAAACTGGACCGGTATCTTTCTACCTTGAAGCAACAATTCTCGGGAACCGAAGGCAACAAGGAAATTATTACCGACATAGAAGCCCGCATTGCCGAACTCTTTAA
Source organism: Owenweeksia sp. (assembly GCA_028277105.1). Lineage (GTDB taxonomy): Bacteria > Bacteroidota > Bacteroidia > Flavobacteriales > Schleiferiaceae > JANQHO01. The sequence continues at coordinate 57,735 of JANQHO010000174.1, forward strand.
AGATAAGATCACTGACTCTAAAGAAGTGATCACCACCAATGACGTAGAGGAGGTGATAGAAGTAATGGGTAAACCCGAAGATTATATAGAAGGGGAAAATGTTGGCAATTCCTACAGCGATGACGATAGCAGCTATGAGAGCTACCGCTCTAACCGCAGGATATTTCGCGATGGTGATGAGCGGATAATTGGCGGGGTTGCAGCCGGTTTTGCAGCCTACTTCAATACCGATCCTTTATGGATGAGGATTTTATTTGTGTTACTGTTTTTCCTGAGTGGATTTGGAATACTGGTATACCTTGTTCTGTGGGCTGTAATACCCAGAGCCCGTACTACCGCAGAAAAGCTTCAAATGAGGGGAGAATCTGTTAATATCTCCAATATTGAGAAGTCCATCAAAGAAGAAATGGAAGGTTTTAAAAAAAAAGTAAGCCGGCCACGTCACAGGAGTAGAAGCCACACCCGCTCAGAAAACAAAATAGGCAGTTTTTTTGAAGAAATACTGGACTTTATACTGGAACTGGTGCGTTTTGTTTTCCGGTTTGTTGTAAAACTCCTGGGGTTTATTTTCATCTTTCTCGGCTTCATGCTCCTGCTGGCCATGATAACCGCTTTATTTACCGGAGGGGCTATAATGCTGAATGGAAATGAAGTAAACGATATATGGGGCTTCCTGCATATCCTTTCTATTGATGATCTACATCAAAACCTCCTGATTGCGGGTGTAGTACTGCTAATCCTGGCTCCTCTTTTACTCCTTATTTATTGGGGAGTCCGGATCATCTTCAAACTACCACCTTTAAATCAAACGGTTAGAGGATCGCTGGCTTTAGCAGGAGCAATCGGATTCATTTGCCTGTTTATCAGTGCTATAAGCCTCAGTATGCAGTTTAAAAGCTATGCTCAGTTCAGCATAACCCAATATATAGAACCTTCTGCAGAAGTTTTAGAACTGAAATTAAAGAATGATGAAATATCCGGACAATTCAAAGATCTTTCCTATATCAGTATCGACAGCCTGGATGCTTTTCACGAAGTAGAAATGGATATCCGCAAGTCTAATGACAGCGCTTCCTTTCTCGAAATCATTTACAAGTCCAAGGGACAAAACCGCAGAGATGCTATTACTAATGCCCGCATGGTCAATTATGAGGTGGAGTTAAAACCCGGAGAAATCATATTACCCTCGTATTATACCCTGGCAGAAGACGGAAAATTCAGAAGCCAAAGAGTAAAAGTTGTACTTTACTTAATTGAGGGGGAGAGCATCTTCCTGTCGCCTGACATGCTGGATATCATCTACGATATCCAAAATGTAGACAATATGTGGGATCATGAAATGACCGGGCATAGTTGGATTATGACCGATAAAGGATTGAAATGCAGCGATTGTCCCAGAAAAAAAGAAGAAAAGGAAGAGGAAGCGATTGACAGCTTGCTGAATAAAGCAAACTTACCTGTTGCTTTTATCAGTCCTGTGGCAAGCCTGCAAAGGCTGGCTATTTAACTGGAGTTAGGTATGATAGATGTCAGACTGAGTATAAATTCTGTAAGAACTGTATATCGAAGTCTGTTTGTTAGCTGATTTATCTTGAATTCATACTATCCTCAGAGTATTAAGCCTGGCTGATGTAACAGCCAGGCTTTTCTATATTTGCCCAAAATACCCGCTTTGAGGAAAATCTTTCTTTTTTCTTTTTGTATTCTCATTAACACCCTCCTCTCAGCCCAACCCCATCAATATCACTACCGTATAAGCCTGGATACCGCCACCCATCAGGTAAATGGTAGTGTTACCATTGATTTTAACAACCGTTCAGGCAAAAGCCTTTCTAAACTTTTCTTTCACCTTCCTCCCCGTTCCCAGCAATGGAAAGAATCTTTTTTAAACCGGCAGTTAATAGATTTTCAATACAAAGAAGCCCATTTTACTGATTCAACAGAAACAGGCTGGATAGAAGTTGACTCCCTGATCGTAAGCAACAGGCCATATAAGATATGTACCCAGTGTGAATTTGTAGAGCTACCTCTCAATAGCCCATTGGCATCAGGATCTACAGTAAAGATTGAAGTAAGCTTTACAATAGGCTTAAGCTCAAATATTTCCCATATCAAAGGTTACAATAAAGGCACTTATCATATAATAGATTGGTTACCCCGTATGGCCCCTCTGGATAGCAGCGGTTTTAAACTGTATCCCCTTACCTTTTATCGCGATCACTATCAGAATTTTGATGAATTCGAGCTTGAGCTTAGTCTGCCAGCTAACTTCATTGTCGCTTCAAATTCAAAGCTTACCACTGAGGAAGAATTAAAACTCATCAACGATTTTATTGAAGATCCCTATCGCAAGAGAGAAAACCGCCAAGGGTTTAAAACGCTGAACTTCAAACACCAGGGCGTTAATCTCCAGTTCATTATTTCCAAAAACTTTTACCTGCATTCCATAAGCGATAACATCAAGCTATATTCCCTTGAAGAAGACCCTTACCTGCCGGTAATGGTCAAAAATTCGATGGAAAAGGTAAATCGATTCTTTGCTGAACAACTCGGAGAAGATCCGGCAACAGATTTTGATATTGTGATCCTGCCCGAGAAGTCCGTGGAATACCAATCAGACGCCTTGCTCAGCCTTGAATATCCCAAAACAGACTTTGAATTATCGCGTAAACTGGCTCATGCCAAAGCCGAGATGCTATTTCGCTATCGTCTCAATCCCGATGGAATAAAATACGTATGGTTGGCCCGCGGTATTCCCTATTACTACAAATACCGCTTTATTGAGTTGGAATATCCGCAAGAAAGATGGCTTCCTTTCAGCAATAGCTTTGTCGGCCGTTTTTTTGGTCTGGATAATTTCGGGTATTCCTTCCAAAATCAATTTTTATTTCAGTTTTTGGCCCGCCAGGGTTTGGATCAAAAGATGTCTGAACCGGCTGACTCTCTTACCCGGCTCAATTACGAAGCCATAGCCCAGGCCAAGACTTTTTTGGCAATCAATCATTTAAGGGAATACACCGGGAGAGAAAATTTTGCCAGAACTATGCGCGACTACTACTACCAAAATACCGGAAGTCATCCTACACCCAGGCAATTGCGCCAAAACATGGATTACTATGTTTTTAAAAATGTGGATTGGTTTTTTAATGATTGGGTGAATTCGTACGGAAAATACGATTACCGCTTAGTAGCTACCGATTACTGCCCTACCGTGGCCACTGCTACCGTAAGGAATATAGGTGATCTCAAGCTTCCCTATTCCTTAACCGGGTTTAAAAACGGGAAACCGGTGCTAACCGAATGGCATGAAGGACATGACGGAAAAAGATCAGTACAGATGTACCATGAAAAATATGATAAAGTAGTACTGAATCACCATCAAAATATTCCCGAATACAACCAGAAGGACAACACTATACGAACAAAAGGGCTTTTCAAAAAAGTAGAACCCCTTAGCCTTCAGCTTTACGGAACCCTGGACGATCCCTCCCATACCCAGATCTTCTGGATGCCTACCGCCAATTACAATGCTTATGACAAACTGCTGTTGGGTATCACTTTTTACAACGAAAACCTTATTCAAAAACCTTTTGAGTATGTCATAGGCCCAGATTATAGCACCGGGACCGGAAAAATTACCGGCTATGGCAGTTTTCAATTTAATTTCGTGACTTCAAGAA
>JANQHO010000061.1 GCA_028277105.1 Owenweeksia sp.
GGTGCTCGCACATACCGTGATCGTAGGAGCCGTATTGTCAACTACCGTCTGGTTCACCGTACAGGTGGCTGTGTTGCCTGAGCCGTCTGTAGCCGTTAAAGTAATGGTCGTGGTACCAAGGCCTAAAGTAGCGCCTGAAGCAGGAGACTGAGTGATCAGCGGAGAAGCCGTACAGTTATCCGTAGCCGTTACAGAGCCCGTTAAGTCAGGAGCTGTACCCTGGCACGAACCATTGGCCGCAATATTACTTGGAGTGCTCGCACATACCGTGATCGTAGGAGCCGTATTGTCAGTCGCACTTAGCGTAACACTAGCACTGTCTGTACAGCCGTTCTGGTCGGTGATCGTTACACTGTATGTCCCCGCTCCTAAATTCGTCTCGGTTGCTGTGGTTTCTCCCGTGTTCCAACTGTAGGTATAGGGGCTGGTACCACCGGAAGGGGTAGCTGTTACTTGGCCATCCGTATCGCCATTACAAGCTAAAGCAGAGGTGACACCCGCAGAGGCTGTCAGAGCCGTGGGCTGGGTCAAGGTTACACTAGCCGAGTCCGTACAACCGTTCTGGTCAGTGATCGTTACACTATAAGTGCCAGCACCCAGGTTGGTCTCTAATGCATTTGTTTCTCCGGTGTTCCAACTGTAGGTATAGGGGCTGGTGCCACCAGAAGGGGTAGCCGTTACCTGGCCATCCGTATCGCCATTACAAGCTAAGGCAGAGGTAACACCCGCAGAGGCTGTCAGAGTTGTGGGCTGGGTCAAGGTTACACTAGCCGAGTCCGTACAACCATTCTGGTCGGTGATAGTTACACTGTAAGTGCCAGCACCTAGGTTGGTCTCTAATGCATTCGTTTCCCCCGTATTCCAACTGTAGGTATAGGGGCTTGTACCACCGGAAGGGGTAGCTGTTACCTGGCCATCCGTATCGCCATTACAATCTAAGGCAGAGGTAACACCCGCAGAGGCTGTCAGAGTTGTGGGCTGAGTCAAGGTTACACTAGCCGAGTCCGTACAACCGTTCTGGTCGGTGATCGTTACACTGTAGGTACCCGCTCCTAAATTCGTCTCGGTTGCTGTGGTTTCTCCCGTGTTCCAACTGTAGGTATATGGGCTCGTGCCACCGGAAGGAGTTGCTGTGACCTGGCCATCCGTGTCGCCATTACAAGCTAAAGCAGAGGTGACACCCGCAGAGGCTGTAAGTTGAGGATTAACTGTAACTGTAATTATATTACTGAAGCCTGTATCGCTGCATGTTACATCGACTACTCTTCTTCTGAAAAAAGTTGTGGTTGTTAGTACCGGGGCCTGGTAACCTGCCTGATTATTGGTTCCGGGTGCTGCCTGCCAGCTTCCCGCGGAAGTAGAATCCTGCCATTGGTAAGTAAAATTACCTGAACCTCCACTGGCGTCAGCTCCGCTGGTAAAAGCATTAGGGGCTGTATTGTAACAAACTGTTACCTGCGCTTCTGCCTGTAAAGCCAGTAATCCTACTAATAAGATGAAACAATAGGGGAGAAAAGAAAGTTTGGTTGGACTCTTCAACACCTGACTGCTTAATAGGCTAATGGTCTTCATAATTGATAGCATTAAAGGACGAAATATTTTATTGAGACAATGCCGCAAGGCCCTCCCTGATGATCGAAAAAAGATGGGGTAAGGCTTTGATTGCCTTCCCTGTAAGAGGAATGTACTACTGATTGTTGAACGTGAGTGTTCGTTTTGTGAATTGAGGCACATATACTTGGTTAGGTCTTGGTTAAACCCGGCTTATGACAAAGATAAGTTTTATCAGATACTTATCTATCGCTAATCACTGGTTTAGGTTAAATTACGGTTAAAGTAACGTATTTTTACGCTAGTACAAATACTATTTGAGTATTTAGGTAAAAAAACTGAATATACGCAAGCGTTTTCCCATATTACTCATCAGTTCTTTTGAAAATTAAATTCAATATAAATATCTGATTAACAAATATTTATATTTTTATTTGTTTTATAAATCATAAAGATTAGCATTACTAGCGGATGCCTAAAATAATCAACCTCGTCATTCTTCAAAAGAATATTATCTATTTATTTTTATTATATCAGGCCAAATGCCTGGTAATCAAAATTTTAAATAAAATATATACGTTAATTTAACAAAATGGATACTACTTTATAATACAACCCTATGTGTGTTAGCTGCTGGTACAATCGTCATTGGCTGGAGAAATCGCTGGTTCATTCGGGCAAATATTTTTATCCTGAAAAAGGATAAATTATTGATAATCTGAAAATTAATTTAATAGATTTTCAACTTATCAACATTAACAAAATATAAGGCTGAGATATACCGAAAGTTTAACAAGGTTCAAAAAATCCCGACAGGAAGAGCTCTGTAAGCAGGCTTGTCTGATTGTACCTTCCAGATAATATTCCCTTTTTTATCTATGAGGAAAAAGCTTTTTGCTCCAGTACTGCAGACTAAATAATCTCCCGTTCCCACGGGGAAAGCACTACCCCGTTTCAATGTTGACAATTCTTTGGGAATATTTATTGACTGGACTATACGCGCCCGCATCAGCTCAGTATTTATCCTGAAGACGAGTACCCGGGAATATTCACGCAAACCCGCCTCGCCATTGTCAAAGATTATCAGGTGGCCTTCATTATTATAGACAGGTTTGTGTTGTTTGAAGAAATATGCACTTTCATCCATTTCAAAATTCCCTTCTTTTCCCAACTTCCAATCCACCTTTCCGGAATTACGGTTAATTTTCCACACCTGATCAAAATAGCGGAAGGAGATGAGGATATTTCCATCGCTATCCAGGGTGAGGGCATTGGCATGTCCCCAATCATTGAATCGCTTCAGGATATCAGGGTCTTCCAAAGGGTTTTTGGCCTGAAACAAGTCCCATTGAAATTTAACTTTTCCCTCACGGTCAATGCCTATGATCTTATCCGCATTTATTTTGGTCTGAGGTTTCCCTCCTACACTACTCAGATCATAAGTGCGCTCTGTGATTCCCAATGTAAATATCCACCCCTCTTTATCTTCCAGAATCTCATGGTGAAGAGCTTCCACAGTATCGCCCTTGGCGATTTTTTTACTCCAGAGAATATTTCCTTCAAAATCCATCTCAAACAACTCCTTTCCATTGCGTAAACCCAGAATATTGCCTGATCTTGAAAAGTTAAAAGGCCGAATTGACCGGCCTATATACTCATACCAAACAATATGGGCGAATTGATCGAACATATACAGGTATGAACGGCTTCCATTGAAATTGGCCAATGTATAGCCTTCATAATTGAGAGTGCTGATCTTCAAATCTAATTTGGGCAGATCCTCGGGCAGGCTACCGGTTGAAAAAAAGTAGTTTTCACTTCTCTGGTAGTTTGACCTCTTACTGGAAGTTTCGGCATACCAGCCATATGTGCGATTGGTTTTGAGAAACTTTATTATGAAGTTATGACTCTTGCTCTTATCATCAACAGCTGAACGGTGTAATTTATCGGGTAAGGCTTTATCCCACCAAACTATAACTAAAGAGGTTTTATCTACTGTGGTAAAGCTCACTTCTTTGCGCAATACATTGTCTTTATGATTTTTCACCTCTACACTATTTATCTCCAACCCGTTGTAAGCATATACCAAGGAGGTAGCAGTTAACAATAATCCCCATACCATTAAAATCCGTCTCACTGATATTATTGACATATTTCTGTTTTTCGGTTTGCTTTTTCAGTTAGTTCATTAACACACTCCTCATATTGCTGCCGCAATACAATGTCCCTGGGCAAGGCTTTAGCCAAAACCGAATGGCTCATGGCTCTGTCCTCTTCCTCAAATAATTGTATAGTTTTACGGGAGTAACTGATCCGCTTCCGTACCGGGCATTGATATCCCAGAGCTCTCAATTGATCTCCTGCCAGCATTTCAAAAATCTCGATTTCCTCGGAGTTTAAACCTGTGCGGTATTTGCCTATATTTTCCCGAAGAAGTGGTTTGCTTAGGTTTTGCCACATACTACCGGAAGAGGAGGCTTTTAGTGAAGCCTCAGAACGGTAGTAATTCAACATTTTGGGCGTGTAGTTTATTCCCAACCAACCACAAATACGGTTTAGCTCCTCCTCAGGATGATTTAAAAGATCTTCATATTTAACCTGTATAAGGCGTTGTTCCCCGTATTGCTCTTTCAGTTTTAAACAGGCGTCTTGTTCTTCGGCCCATTTTTTGGCGAGTAAATAAATGTGCTTGGGCCCTACCAGTGTATTGCGAAAAGATGCCGCTACATCGCGACCATCGCGGTAAATATGGATATAGCTTGGGTCCAGACCTGCTTCTTCCATTTGGTGATGATAAAAAACATTGTGCAAGCTTTTACAACAAACTGTATGCGCCTCTCTAAAAGCTGCCAATTGTTGATATAAGATCCCGAAAAGACCGGCCAGGCTTTGGTGCTTGACATTACTCATCATACTCTGGGTATCCGTAAATCCTTTTTTCCAGGGAACAGGATTGCATTCCACCAGTTTCAGGATGTCGGCAGCTAACTCTTTCAGGTTCATTTTATCCGATAGATCACCATAAGAACGAAGCAGAGGAAAGAATACCTTCAATATATGAGGGGGGTGGGGAGCTTCAACATCATTACTTTGGTTGAGCATAACCCGTAATAAATTGGAACCGGAGCGTTGAGTTCCGATCATTTGGATGAAATTGACCAAAGCTGTTTTCAATCGGCTGCTTTTGTTGGGGAATTAAAGCTAAATCTTTGAACAGCTCCGTTATTGGTACTGATAAGAAGCTTCTTTTCTTTTACAGTAGTGATAACTTTAACATCACGTACATTCCAGGGTGTAAACAAACCGCTCTGATAGGGGGGAATTGACTTAAAGCCACCTGAGCCATTTCCGAGTAGAACCAGGCCAACACCAGCATCATATCGTACTGTTTCCACCTCAACATCATAATTGTTACCGCTTAAAATAATATCCTGGTTCCCATCTTCATTAAGGTCGTAAATCACTATGTTATTTACAGGGGAAATCTGGGCTTCCATTGGCAGATACTGCTTACTGAATTGCAAGCCTCCATTGTTTATAAATACACAGGAAGCCAACTCATACGCTTGAAGGTGCAAGGCATTGGATAACGCTTCATCAGTATATACAGTTTGCAGGTCGGCCTCAGCAAACTGCTGATAGGTTGGAAATTTTTGCTTGATGAAGGGCATTTGCTCCGAACTACACTCACGCCCGCGCACCGGGAGCATACGTTCGTCCTGGTGCATAGCCAATACAATGTCATAAGTCCCCGAGTTGTCAAAGTCGGCACAGTACACGTGGAAAGGCTCCTCTGCAGACGCATGATATTTAGCATTATGACCCAGGTTCCCTGCAACAATATCGAGGTCACCGTCATTATCAATATCTGCAACAGCCAGGGAATACCACCAGCCATTAGTTTTACCAAGGGAAGCCCGTTCCGTGGCATTAGTAAAACGACCATTGTCATTAATATATACAGAAACCGGAAGCCACTCCCCCGCCAGTACCAGATCGTCATCACCATCACCGTCCATATCGGCAAAACGGGCATCTGTTATCAGCCCAGGGCCCATCAGATCAGGGGCTGAAGATTCTGTAACATCAGTAAAAAAACCATTGTCATTTCTCAATAAATAGCTTCGTGGCGGAAAAGGATAGTAGCCAGGAGTAATACGACCTGGAATAAACAGGTCTGTATCACCATCTTTGTCGTAATCTGCTGCTATTACCCTCATTCCACTAGTAACAATTTCCGGCAGGCGGTCTGATTGTTCCGTAAACTGACCTTTGCCATTATTAAGGTATATACGAGGTTTTAATAAAGGTGACTTGATCGGGTGTTCATTGCCGCCTGGAATCACAATAAGGTCCAGATCGCCATCTGTATCTATATCAAAAAAGGCTGAACCCAGATCTTCAGCTTCCTTTTTATTACTCCACGGTTGTGAAGGGGCTTTCAAAAATCTTCCTGCCTTGTTCTGCAACAAAAGTATGGAAGGCTGACCAGAAGCACCGCTGATAAAAATATCCGTTAATTTATCTCCGTTTACGTCACCTGTACTTATAAAAGGCCCCAGGCGCGAATAACGGTGTGGTAAAAGTGTTTCTTTGGCAAAATCATCAAATTCACCTTCCTGGTGAGTAAAAGCAGACAGTGGTTCCAGTATTTCAAAATATCTGTTTAAAGGGCTGTTTTCACTGGAATGGTCTTCTACAGGGTTTTTGCTTTCGGACCAATCTACGGTTACGGATTGGTCAATATTAGTTTTGAGCCTGGTCTCCCGCCCGTCAGGCCACAGTACTTTCACGTCAACATCGCCCTGATTTTCAGCAACGCCAAAGTGGAGAATGGCTTCCTGACAGGATTGGTAACCTCTTACGGTTTGCATCTCTTTATATTGGGTTTGTTGTGAAGAACTTACCCACACCCGGGCACCCAGGCCTTGTGGATTGTGCTGTGACCCCTTGAGGGCTATTCTCAGATAATGGTGGTCTGTTTGTTCACTGGTGTTATTTTCATAGATGGTAGAAGCGGCATCTTCACGGCTTATCACGATGTCAAGGTCACCGTCACGATCCAGGTCGGCAATAGCCAGCCCATGAGTGGTAGACTTTTCGTGTAAGCCCCATTCTTTACCGACTTCTGAAAATGTAAGGTTGCCATTATTCTGAAAACAATAGTTTGGCACCCGTTTTTTGGGCATAAGATTGATAACACTTTCAAAATCGGCCTTCCCTTCGGTAGAGGCATAAGCCTTTTGAAGGTTGATCTGGGCATCGTTATTCCGTACATCCCGTTTATTGCCATTGGTAATATACAGATCGGGACGGCCATCATTGTCTAAATCTTCAAATAATGGAGCCCAGCTCCAATCTGTTTTAGCAATACCGGCCAGTTGAGCCATTTCCCTGAAGGTACCATTACCATTATTTAGCTGAAGAGTATTGATCATGTACTGATACTGGTACCCGGCATCGATGTAAGCCCAGAATTTCTCAGGTTTCATGGCCCCCATATTTTTTTTGGAGCGCACCATGCTTTTATAGGCCATGTCCAGCACTATGATGTCTGAAAGCTGATCTCCATTAAAATCAGCCACATCCACCCCCATACCAAAATTGGAAACGTGTTGAGTACGGCTCTTGATCTCATTGGTAAAAGTGCCGTCACCATTATTCATATATAAATAATCAGGTTCCGCATAATCATTAGCAATGTAGATATCCAAAAAACCGTTTTGGTCAAAATCTGAAATGCCTACCCCCAGGGCATAAGCAAAATTGTAAACTCCGGCTTCTTGAGTAACATCGGTAAAAGTACCGTCACCATTATTACGGTACAAACGATCAGACTGGGCCTTACCCTCTGCAATAAATTGACGTACTACTTGTATGGTAAATGGTTTTTGGTCTGGTCTTCTTTCATCTGGGTGATTAAGAATATAACAATCCAGGTCTCCATCGTTATCGTAATCAAAAAAAGCGGCCTGGGTAGAGTAGTTGGTATCCGCCAGGCCATATTCTGCGGCAGATTCTGTAAAGGTGGCATCGCCATTATTGATATAAAGAAGGTTTGCCCTTAATGCAGGGTCATCCTCTTGACCAGCACGGCATACGTAAATATCCAAATGACCATCGAGGTTGATATCTACCATGCTTACTCCACGATGCCAGCCTGTGTTACTATTTATTTTTGATTTTTGAGTGATATCCTGAAACTGTAGGTTTCCTTTATTCAGATAGAGCCTGTCGTTTACCTGGTTTCCGGTAAAATATATGTCTGGTAAACCATCGTTGTTAAGATCTCCTACGGCTATTCCCGCCCCAGTAAACATATAGTTATAGGTTAAATAATTAAACGTAGGGGTTTCGGTAATTTTATTCCGGAAATCAATGCCAGACTTTTCTACAGTCACTTTCGTAAAAAGGGTTTTTGCAGCCTCTTGTTCAGGCTCAACCTTCTCATCTGGTTTGCAGCTTTTTATCAACAGAGAAGACAGCAAAATAGATGAAAATAATGCACTTATTTTTAAAAAATTAGCAGCAAATACCATAGTAAGCCGAATAAACGGCTAAAGATATATAAAACCGGTTACTGCTAAAAGCCACCGGCCGTTATTAGCGGATAAATGCTTTGTTCGCATTTCTCGATTGTCTCAGTGTTAATTCTTACGACCTAAGAACTCTAATTATCTTAAAATTACCTTAATCCGTTTTTCACCTTTTAACAATACTGGCACAACACCTTTACAGAAATTTAAATAAACCTGTAATGAAAAAAATAATATTACCGATGTTGGCCTTAATAGCCAGTACATCAATGCTTTGTGCCCAAAGCACTTTTAGTGTAAGGGTAAATTCAAGCTCTGACGATGCCGAAGAAGCTGTAGCTTCTGGAGCAATGTATGACACTAGTTCTGATTTAGAGCTAGTATTTGATGACTGGGTAAATGTAAATGATAACCAGCTAATTGGTATTCGCTTTACCAATATCACCATCCCACAGGGAGCGGTAATTACCAGAGCTTACATTCAGTTTGAAGTGGATGAGTTGAAAGCTAACGACCCTTGTAATCTATTTGTTTTTGCTGAAGACAATTTAAACCCTTCAACTTACACTACTACCAGTAACGACATCTCGGGTCGTAACTACCTCAATGACAGTGTAGCCTGGAATCCTCCTACCTGGACAGCTGTCAGCGATCAGGGCCCTGCCCAACAAACCGCTGACCTTAGTAAATTAGTACAGGATATCATCTCCTATTCTGGTTGGACCAGCGGTAACAGTATGGCCTTTATGATCAAGGGAAACGGTACCCGTACCGCTGAATCTTATGACGGTGAACCTAACGCTGCTCCCCAGTTAAACATCGAGTATATTATCCCTACTCCATTGAATGTAAGGGTAAGTAGCAGTTCTGACGATGCTGAAGAACAAGGGAGCAACGGTTCTTCTCCCGGCTCCATGGACCTTACTTCTTCTGACCTTGAATTAGTAAATGACGGAGCTGACGGTGATCAATGGGTTGGTATGAGATTTAACAATATTACTGTTCCTGCCGGTAGCTACATTGCTAACGCCTATATCCAATTTACAGTGGATGAAACCGGTGGTGCTAATGGTAGTATTACGCTGCATGCTGAAGCTACTGATAACAGCACTTCTTTTGGTTCTACCTCTTTTGATATTTCAAGCCGCCTTCGCACGAATGACAGTATAGTATGGTCTAATATTCCCGCATGGAATACTGTTGGTGCTGCTACTCCTGATCAGCAGACTCCTAATCTAGCTTCTATAGTACAAGAAATTATAAGCCGTCCGGGTTGGAGCACAGGTAACTCCCTTAATATTATTGCCCATGGAACTGGTGAGCGTATAGCGGAATCTTATGATGGTGTTGCCGGTAGTGCTCCCGAGTTGGTGATCCAGTACATACCGGTAGATTATACTTTACAGGTACTACACGCTTCCGATCTGGAAGGTGGAGTAGATGCCATAGAAGACGCGCCAAACTTTGCCGCTATTGTAGACCGCCTGGAAGACGATTTCAACAATACCGTTCTCATCTCTTCAGGCGATAACTACATCCCTGGCCCTTTCTTTAACGCTGCCTCCGAAGCTCCTATCGAAGACTCCCTGCGCGACATCCTTTCGGATTTTTACGGAACTGCTCTAAATGATCTTACGGCTGAAAGAGGACGCATTGACATCTCCCTGATGAATGTAATGGGTTTTGATGCCGCTACTTTTGGAAACCACGAATTCGATGCGGGTACAGGTGCTGTGGAAGACATTATTTTTGGGACAAATAGCGGGGCTAACCTCACCTGGATGGGTTCTCAATTTCCCTATCTGAGCGCCAACCTTGATTTCAGCGCCAGCAACCTGGGGGCCAGGGCTGTTATGAATGTCCAGCCTGATACTGATTTCGTTGTAGACGTTACCAATCCCACTACCGCCTCCGGCACTCCTAAAATTGCCCCTGCTACCATTATAGAAAGAAACGGAGAAAGAATAGGAGTGGTAGGTGCCACCACCCAACTCCTGGCTTCTATTTCTTCTCCAGGTTCAGTATCGGTTGTAGGTTCTCCTGGCACTAGTGATATGGCACAATTGGCTGGTGTCCTTCAGCCTTACATTGATTCCCTTTCGAATAAAGGAGTAGATAAGATCATTATTTCTAGTCACTTGCAACAATTTGCTCTGGAGCAACAACTGGCCGGTCTGTTACAAAACGTTGACATCATCATTGCCGGGGGCTCTGATTTCTTGCTGGCCGACCAAACGGATGTGCTTCGTCCTGGCGATGCCGCTCAGGGTCCTTATCCTTTCCTTACTACTAATGCTTCCGGTGATCCTTTGTTGATCGTAAGTACCGATGGGCAGTATTCTTATGTAGGTCGCCTGGTAGTAGGTTTTGACAGCAATGGTAAACTGCTCCCTTTTACGGTAAATGAGAGGGTAAGCGGGGCTTACGCTACAATGCCCAATGTGGTAAATGACCTCTACGGTGCGGCCGACCCTTTTGCTACCGGCAGCAAAGGTTATTTTGCCCAAAGACTCACCAATAGCATAAAAGACATCGTTATAGCCAAGGATGGTAATACCTTCGGTAAAACTAACCACTTTCTTGAAGGAAGGAGGTTTTTTGTAAGAACTGAAGAAACCAATATGGGTAATCTTACTGCCGATGCCAACCTCTGGGTAGCCCGTCAGTTTGATCCTACCGTAGCCGTATCGCTTAAAAACGGTGGTGGTATCCGCGCTGAGATCGGGGTAATTGATCAGTTGAACAGCCAGCTGTTACCTCCTCAGCCCAACCCGGTTGCCGGAAAAGATTCATTGGACGTATCTCAACTGGATATTGAAAACACCCTCCGCTTTAATAATACCCTTAAGGTAATAGATACTGATCCTCAAGGTTTAAAAACCCTGCTGGAACACGGTATTTCAAACTGGAACGGAATCTCTACCAACGGTCAAATGCCACAGGTAGGTGGCGTAAGATTCAGCTTTGATCCCAGCCAGCCGGCCGGCAGCCGCATTCAGAATATGGCTTTGGTCGATACTGTAGATAACGTAACCGATTCCATTGTGGTAAACGGTTCTATACACGGCAACCCTGCCCGTTTGATCAAAATGGTATCGCTGAACTTCCTGGTGGACAATGACGGTGACGGTTATCCTTTCTCCACCGCTACTTCTAACCCGGTAGATCTCGATTCTAATAATGTGGTTAAAACCGGTGCCGCCAGCTTTGCTGATCCCGGTAGTGAACAAGATGCTTTTGCCGAATACATAGCTTCCAAATTCAGTACTACTCCTTATGACGAAGCAGAAACTCCCGTTACGCAAGACGGACGTATCCAGATCCTAAGCCAGCGAAATGACGAGGTCTTTACCTTAGGAATCAAGAGTAATTTCATTCTTCAGGTATTGCATGCTTCCGACCTGGAAGGTGGAGTAGACGCTATCGAAGATGCGCCAAACTTTGCCGCCATTGTGGATACACTGGAAGAGGAATACGCCAATACCGTAATCATTTCTTCCGGTGACAACTATATTCCCGGACCTTTTTTCAACGCTGCTTCTGAAGCTCCCATCCAGGATTCTTTAAGGGATATTCTCTCTGATTTCTATGGGCTTCCCCTGAATGCTTTAACAGCGGAACGCGGCCGTGTAGATGTTTCTATCATGAATGTGATCGGTTTTGATGCCTCAGCCCTGGGTAACCACGAATTTGATGCCGGGGTGGGTGCTCTGGAAGATGTTATTCTGTCTTCTGGAAGTTCTACTAGCCTGAGCTGGATGGGCGCCCAGTTCCCTTACCTAAGTGCTAACCTAGATTTTAGTGCCAGCAGTCTGAGCGGACGTTCTGTTACCTCTGTTCGTCCCCAAAGTGAGTTCATTACCGATCTGACTAACCCTTCTGCTGCCAATAATGTAAACAAAGTAGCCCCTGCTACCGTGATCACCCGCAATGGAGAGCAAATCGGAGTAGTTGGGGCCACTACCCAGCTATTATCCAGTATTTCTTCTCCCGGTTCAGTAACGGTAGTCGGTTCTCCTACAGCTAATGATATGACTCAGCTAGCCAGTGTACTGCAGCCTTACATCGACTCGCTGACCAACATGGGAATTAATAAGGTTATTGTTACCTCTCACCTGCAGCAATTTGCCCTGGAGCAACAATTGGCTGGTTTATTGAGCGGAGTAGACATTATCATTGCCGGTGGTTCTGATTTTCTTTTAGCAGATGGTACCGATGTACTTCGTCCCGGTGATGCAGCTTTGGGAACTTATCCCTTCCAAACGACCAATGCCAATAACGAACCGGTAATGATCGTAAGTACAGACGGGCAATACTCTTATGTAGGCCGTCTAGTAGTAGAATTTGATACTGCCGGTGTTATTATTCCCACCAGCCTGGATTCTAATATAAACGGTGCTTATGCCACTTTGCCTTCAGTAGTCAACGGACTTTACGGTGCCAACAATCCTTTTGCTACCGGTACCGAGGGTTACTTTGTTCAACGTCTTACCAATTCCATTAAGGATATTGTAATTGCCAAAGACGGTAATGCTTTCGGTAAAACCAATCATTTCCTCGAGGGAAGAAGGTTTTTTGTGAGAACCGAAGAAACCAATATGGGTAACCTTACCGCTGATGCCAACCTGTGGATGGCCAGAAAATATGATCCTACTGTTGCGGTATCCCTTAAAAATGGTGGTGGTATCCGGGCAGAGATAGGGTTAATTGACCAGATCAACAGCCTGCTTTTACCTCCTCAGCCCAACCCTGTAGCCAATAAGGATTCTTTGGAAGTATCTCAGTTAGACATTGAAAATACTTTGCGTTTTAATAATGGTCTTACAGTAGTTGAAACTACTCCTGCCGGGTTATTAGCCTTGCTAGAACACGGTATCTCTAACTGGGACGGTGTTTCTACCAACGGTCAAATGCCACAGGTAGGAGGAGTAGAATTCAGCTTTGATCCTGCTCAGCCTGGCGGAAGCCGTATTGTAAACGTTGCTTTCGTAGATTCTTTAGGTTTTGCCATCGACTCTGTAGTGGTAAACGGTAGCGTTTACGGTGACCCTAACAGGGTGATCAAAGTTGTTTCACTCGACTTTTTGGTTGATAATAACGGTGATGGCTATCCTTTCTCTACAGAAACTACCAATCCGGTAGACCTGGATGCTAATAACGTTAACCATACCCAACAGACCACCTTTGCCAGCATAGGTTCAGAACAAAACGCTCTGGCCGAGTATTTAATGGACAGGTTTGCTACCGACCCATTTGATAAGGCCGAGACTGATCCATCTATGGATGAGCGTATTCAAATCTTAAGCCTAAGGGGTGACAGTGTATTGAATGCTGAAATTAGTGGAGTAGGTTTAGAGGAAGTTTACCGCATTTCTCAAGTTAGTGTATTTCCAAACCCCACATCAGGAGAGGTTACTGTAAAAACTTCTAATGACGATGTAATTTATGCTATTACAATGTATAACATTATTGGTGCTAAGGTTATGGATATGGAAATAGATGGCTTCGGACAATCTAATGTTACAATTAACCTGAATGATTTAGCTGAAGGCAGCTATTTAGCTTTAATAAGAACTGAAAAAGGACTGGCTCAAGCCAAAATCCTTATCCACAAGTAAAGTTAGTCCGTTTACTTTTTATACATTAAAACCCCGTCAATGACGGGGTTTTTTATTTCCATCATTCTTATTTGTACTAGCTTCTGCATATACGAAAGTATAGCATGGCTATTACTTCAATTTGTTTTTATGCATCTTAATATCAATGACCAGCTTACAATACAAAAAACATCTAAAAGGTTTTACAAACTGAATGGAGGATATTGTTCTAAAGCATTCTGTACAAAATATAGCTAGCTGAATAAACCAGCTTGCCATAACAACCAAGGTCATTAATAAACATACTTCCTTTGGATAAGGCAAAAAAAAATCCGCTCTAAGACCGGATTCTTATTTGAAGAATAATAAACAATAAGATTTTAGTTGGCATTGACCGTTCCTCCGTTCAGGACAACAGGTTGGGTCAAAGTTACACTGGCTGAGTCCGTACAACCGTTCTGATCAGTGATCGTTACGCTGTAAGTACCGGCACCTATATTCGTCTCGGTCGCAGTGACTTCTCCGGTATTCCAACTGTAGGTATAGGGGCTCGTGCCGCCCGAAGGAGTAGCCGTTACCTGACCATCCGTGTCGCCATTGCAAGCAAAAGCAGAGGTGACACGCGCAGAGGCTGTCAGAGCCGTGGGCTGGGTCAAGGTTACACTTGCCGAGTCCGTACAACCGTTCTGATCAGTGATCGTTACACTGTAAGTGCCAGCACC
>JANQHO010000117.1 GCA_028277105.1 Owenweeksia sp.
GGAAGCCGGGTAGTTTGGTAAAAGATTCTGCCATTAGCAAAGCATCGCTGGCAGGAAAATAATTGACATTTTTTTCACAAAGGCTGATCCCCACCTCACTGCGTTTCAAGGCTCCGGCATCATTTAGCCCATCACCCAGCATCAGTATTTTACGGCCCTTTTGCTGCTGCCCGAGGATGTAGTCCAGTTTTTCAGACGGATTTTGTTCGAACAGGAGTTCATTATTGGTTCCGAATATCTCACGGAAGCGCTTTTCTTCGCCTTTGTTGTCGCCACTTAAGAGAGAGAGCTGGTAAGTAGTTTTTAAGTCAGCGATTACGGTGGTCAACTCTGCCCTGGTTTGCTGGGAGAGACTGAAGTAGCCCAGCAGCCGGTCGTTTTTCTTGATGTAAATAGTAGTACTTGTGGCTTCTTCCTCTTTTAAGCCGGTAAAACGGGCGGTGCCAATGCGGTAAAAATCCTTCTGATAAACAGCGGTTACGCCTTCACCGGAAGCTTCTTTAAAGTCAGCCACTCTACTGGGTAGGTCTTCTACTTTGAGGTAATTCTGGATAACCCTTGCCAGGGGATGTTGAGCCTGCCGGGCTATGGAAGCAATGGCCAGGTGGTCTTCAAAAAACAGATCATCTCCATGCCAGTTCACTTCAATATTGTTTTGCTGGGTTAAGGTTCCCGTTTTATCAAATACGATCTGATCAACTGCAGAAAGGCGGTTGAGCACTTCTGCATTTTTCAAAAAGAAGCCGGAACGTCCAAACCAACGCATCATACTGCCCGAAGCAAAAGGCTCGGCCAAAGCCAGGGCACAGGGACAGGCTACAATGAGTACTGCTGTGAAAACCGTAACCGCTTTTGAAAGGTCTGCAGTAGCCCAAAATCCGGCAGCCGTTACAGCAATAAGAACAATAGCCGGGGTAAAATACTGGGATATCTTATCCGTGAAGGCCTGGCTTTGTTTTTGCTCTTCGCTCTTAAAGCTTTCTTTTGACCAAAGGGAAGCCAGGTAACTGTGGTCTACCGTACTGGCTACTTCTAAAGTAGCAGCGCCATCTTTTATACGGCCTCCGGCAAAAATTTTATCCCCCTGGCTTTTGGCTACTGGCAGTGCTTCCCCCGTGATGTAGCTGTAATCAACCATGGCATTAGCGCTTAAGAGCAGCATATCCGAAGGGATCACTTCCCCGTCACGAACTATAATGCGGTCTCCTTTATCCAGTTTTTCCACGGCTATGGGTTTTTCCTTACCGCCATCCAGCAAAAGATTAGCTGCCAGGGGAAGAAAAGAGCGGAAGTCGCGGTCGAAAGTAAAATTCTCATAAGTTTTTTGCTGATACCATTTACCTAATAAAAGGAAAAAGACCAGCCCGGTGAGGCTATCCAAATAGCCGGAACCTGTACCGACAAAGATCTCATAAGAGCTGCGCAAAAAAAGAACAGAAACGCCCAGGGCTATAGGCAGGTCTATGCTGAGTACTCCAGCCCTTAATGACTTAAAGGCGTTGATAAAATAATCCTGGGCACTATAAAACATTACCGGCAGGCTAAAACCGAGCATGAGGAAGCGGAAAAAGTTCTGAAGCTGACGGTCGTTGGCAATACTGCTGTCGAAATATTCCGGTAAGGCCAGCAGCATAGTATTGCCGAAAAAGAAACCGGCTACACCTAATTGATAAAGCAGGCGATTTTTCTTTTTCTTCTCTTTTTTATGGGTCTTGGTTTGAAAATCGGGTTTATAGCCTATGTAGTCCAGCAGGGCTGCCAGTTGAGGTAAGCTGATCTCATCGGAACGATACACGACTTCCGCTTGCCTGCGGGTAAAATGTACTTTCACTTCCAATATTCCTTTTTCTACCCGGGGCAGGTTTTCCAGCAGGTAAATACAACTGGAACAATGGATCTGGGGCAGGTGAAGGGAGATTTTTTCAAAATTGCCCTCTTTGAATTCCAACAGGGAAGCCTTGATATTCTCTTCTTCCAGGTAAAGGTATTGGGCAGAAGGTAAACTGGCTTGTTCAATTACTGAGCCTTTATTTTCGAGCAGTTCGTAAACGACTTTACAGCCGTAACAGCAAAAGACTGAATGCAGATCTTCGCCTATTACTTTCTCTTTTACAGGCTGATGGCAATGGGTACATTCCAGGGCAGTATGGGATTCTGATTGCACAATCCAAAGGTCTTTTAACAACCTTTGGTTTAAAATGACAATTATCATAATTTTGAAGAGGAATAATTTACCGATGAACGAAACAACGCCTCCCCTAAACTGCCAACTCTGTCAGCAAAAAGATATCAGTGCTTTCCACAATCTCAACAATGATGAACTGGATAAGATCGGTGAACTGAAAACCTGTGTGGCTTTTAAAAAAGGGCAAATGATCATGCATGAAGGTGCCCGTCCACAGGGAGTGTATTGTATTCACAACGGCAAAGCTAAATTATACCGCATCGGCACGGAGGGCAAGGAACAGATCCTCCGCTTTATTACCAGGGGCGATCTGCTGGGCTACCGTTCTATTTTGAGTGATGAACCCATATCGGCCTCAGTAAGTGCCTTGGAAGATACCTTTGCCTGTTATATTCCCAAATCATCTTTTTTTCAGGTAATTGAAGAAAATCCCAAATTTTCTTTGAATGTTTTAAAACTTTCCTGCCACGAGTTGGGCGAAGCCGGAAAAATGATCACCAGCCTGGCCCAAAAAACAGTGCGTGAAAGACTGGCTGAGATCCTCCTCATTCTACACGCTACCTTCGGTAGCGATGAAGAAGGTTTCCTCGATATTAAACTCACTCGCGAGGAAATTTCCAATATGGTGGGCACGGCCACAGAAAGTGCTATCCGCTTACTTTCTGAATTTAAGGATGAGGGACTGATCTCTACCCAGGGGCGAAAAATAAGGGTGGAAAATGCCCTGAAAATGAAAAATGTTGCCTCCATCTACGATTAACTGACAATTATCATTTTACTGCTATAGGGGTCTTTCTACTTTCGGTGAGTAAATTAGAAGGCCAGAGTTGTGAGTTTTAATGAACTTAAAGAAAGCGTAAAAAGAGCATTTCCCTTTACTATTAGTGACGAATTGGCGCACGAAATCGTCTTTAGCGGAAGCTTTATAGAATTTACCTCCTGTGGCGAAACCCTTTTTCAGGAAGGCGATCGCGTTAAAGGACTGTACCTGATACTGAACGGTAAAGCTGCTATATCCATTCCCTCCAGAGAGGAGACCTTTTGGCTGGAACCCGGAGAAATGGCCGGGCTGGATAGCTTTGTAATACAGGAAAAACAGAGTTTCAAAATCTACTCTGCTACTGAATTGTTGCAAACTCTTTTTATCGACCGTTTTTGCTACGAACTCCTGCTTGAGATAGATGGTTTTCAGGGTTTTGTCAACTATCAAATGGCCAAGCAGATACAGGTTTATAAAAAAGCCCTCTCTTCTTCGGGAAATTTAGTTACCAGATAAGACACTTTCTTTATTTTGGCCCCCGCTAAGAGTGAGCCATGTTAAGTACTGATGTGTGTATAGTAGGAGCCGGGCCAGCAGGGGCAACCTTGTCTTTATTTCTTTCCAAAGAAAAGATCGATCACATCATTATAGACAAAGCCAGCTTTCCCCGCGATAAAATTTGTGGCGATGGTATTACGCTGGACGTATTGCATACTTTAAAAAGACTTTCTCCAGATCTGCTGGCCGAGTTTGATGCAGAAGCTGAAACACTTCCTTCCTGGGGTTTTTGTTTTCACAGCCCTGACAATACGGAGATTCGCTATGATTTTAAGGATTCCGGTTTTGAGTATTCTCCTTTTTACAGTGTGCGGAGATTGGATTTTGACCGCTTTTTAACAGACCGCATAGATTCTCATCATGCTCAGTTTTTAACCGAAACCAAGGTAGAAGGCATCGACAAAACATATGAAGGTTTGCTAGTTAAATGCCGTTCCAAGGGAGAAGAGCAACTCATCAAAGCCAAAATTATTATCGGTGCCGAAGGGGAAAAACCGGTAGTGAGCCGTTACCTGGGGCTAGAGCATTATCGTGAAAAGCAGCACCTGATCGGTGCTATCAGGGTGTACTATAAAAATGTGAAGGGCTTTCACGAGAATAACCACCTGGAATTTTTCTTTCACCAAAAACTGATCCCCGGTTATTTTTGGGCTTTCCCCCTTAATGAAAATGAGGCTAACGTGGGTTTGGGAATGGTAAGTACTGCCATATCCAAAAAGAAAGTCAACCTGCGTAAACTGTTACCAGAAGTGATTGAATCCCACCCCCGGATTAAAGAGATGTTTGCCAGAGCTGAGCCACTGGAAAATACCAAAGGCTGGGGCTTGCCTTTAATAAGCCCGAAACGCAGGATAGCGGGAAACCGCTATGCTCTTATCGGTGATGCCGGAGGGATGATAGAGCCATTTACCGGAAAGGGTATTGGCCCCGGCATGGTATCGGCCCGCATAGCTTCAGAGCATATCCGGGAAGCCCTTAAAAGCAAAGATTACGATCTTTCCTCCTTTGAGGAGCATATGTACCGTTATTACAGCGGGGAGATAAAAACCGGATATACCTTACAAAAAACACTGCGTTACCGGCCACTCCTAAATATGGTAGTGCACTCTGCTAACTGGAAACCTTTTTACAACTGGGCTCACCAGAAAATGGTAAGAGAGTGGAAGCGCTGGATATAAGTAAGGATGATCAAAAGGTTGCGATCTGGCATTCTCCACTCACTGTTTTATCCGCTACCCAGATGCTGGCTATATTTTGAGTTTAGTGCGTTCTCAAGTGCGCAATTCCGTTCAGGCTTGAGAAAAACTCACTTATTCACTAAGTTGTGGATAACAATTTAATAATACTGAGGTAAATTTTTGTTCCTTTAAACTGTCTATAAAAATAGTATGAAGTCTCAGAAAGTAAGCTTCAAAAACAGTAACGGAAAAGAATTAACCGGAAGAATAGAGTTGCCGCTAGATCAAAGTCCCGGACACTTTGCTGTTTTTGCGCATTGTTTTACTTGCAGTAAAGACTTAAAAGCTGTTCGCAATATTACCTTGGCCCTTTCTCAAAAGGGCTTTGGTGTTTTAAGGTTCGATTTTACCGGCCTGGGCGAATCAGAAGGGGAGTTTGCAGACACAAATTTTACCTCTAACGTCAACGATATCAAAGCTGCAGTTGATTATTTAAGAGAGAACTATATAGAGCCCAGTCTTCTGGTAGGACACTCTTTGGGAGGAACAGCGGTATTAATGGCCGGTAGCCAGTTGGAATGTATTAAAGCCATTGCCACTATTGGCGCTCCCTGTGAACCGGAGCATGTTTTACATCTTATAAGCAGTGACATAGAAGATATTAAAAAAGAAGGCAGAGCTTCTGTTACCATTGCGGGAAGAAGTTTTAACATTAAAGACCAGTTTATCAAGGATCTGGAAAACCAGGGTATGCTGAAAATGCTGGGAAGCATGCGGCATAAATCTCTGCTGATCATGCATTCACCTCACGATGATACCGTATCTGTGGAAAATGCCCGGCTTATTTACAATGCAGCTCACCATCCTAAAAGCTTTGTTTCCCTGGACGGAGCCGATCACTTGCTTACTGATAAGGATGACTCCCTGTATGCCGGTGATATGATAGCCTGCTGGGTACAGCGTTATTTGCCGTCACCTCAAATCAAGGAGGAACTGAAAACGGAAAGCCAGGTAGTTTCCCGCATTGATGAAGGCCCTTTTCTAACGGAAATCTTAGTTGATAATACCCACCATTTAATAGCAGATGAACCCGAAAGTGTTGGAGGGGCGAATTTAGGCCCGACTCCTTATGGGTTTTTGACCTCAGGCCTGGGAGCCTGTACGGCAATGACCTTAAAAATGTATGCCGACCGCAAGGAGTGGCCTCTGCAAGAAGTTAAGGTTCATTTAAATTTTGACAATAGCTATTATGAAGATTGTAAGAACTGTGAAAACGAGGAGCGCAAGATCGGTAAATTTGAAAGAATAATCGAAATAAAAGGGGAGTTGGACGATAAGCAGAAAGAGAGAATGATGCAAATAGCCAACAAATGCCCGGTGCATAAAACACTGGAACAAGGGGTAACTATTCAAACCAGGCTTATAGAAGTATGAAGAACCCATTAGTTGCATTTATAATCGGTATATCCATAATTGTCACAGCCCTGATTTTGGGTAATGCTGTCAAAACACGCAACAACTACAACGACACGATTAAGGTTACAGGCTTAGGAAAAAAAGATTTCACCAGCAACCTGATTGTATGGGGAGGTAACTTCAGCAGGCTTGATCCAAATCTCGAAGAAGCTTATCGCCTACTCAATAATGACAGAAAAGTAATAAAGGACTATTTCGCAAAACAGGGAGTAGATGATGAGGATCTGGTTTTTTCCTCGGTAGATATCAACAAAGAATACGATTATCAATATTATAAGGACGGTGGAAGCAGCAGGACTTTTCTCGGCTACCGCTTAAGCCAGGGTATAAAGATAGAATCAGAGAAAGTTGACAAAATAGAGAACCTTTCAAGGGAAGTAACAGAACTGATCAAACAAGGAGTAGAGTTATATAGCAATCAGCCGCAATTTTATTATACAGGCTTGTCTGATCTGAAAATTGAAATGATAGCTGCAGCTACGGAAGACGCCCGTGTAAGAGCCGAGCAGATAGCGGAAAAAGCGAATGCCCGTCTTGGAAAACTGAAAAATGCCGGAATGGGAGTTTTTCAGATCATTGCCCAAAACAGTAATGAAAACTACTCATGGGGGGGGACTTATAATACGTATTCAAAAAATAAAACGGCAACTATTACTATGCGCCTGGAATTTGAAATAAATTAACTGTAACTTAAATTATTTAATATTTGCTTAACTTTCCGGCTCTAAAATATAATCCTTCGGTAGCAATGAATGTAGCCGCGTTTAATCTTCCGGCTGTTATACGCTATGCACGTGAACCCTTGCGAAAGAGCTTACTACAGTCTGTTGTTGACTACACAGGGTGGCCTTTACAAGAAAGTAGCGTAGATTGGAACGGCAACTGTTCTGAAGTTTTAATGAATATTTTTATCAAGTGCGGTTCGCGCTATCCTTATCTCACCGAAATGGATGAGATAGGTAAGATTTTTACCCGTAAGGTTAAAACAGCCTTTTCAAAAGGGGATATAGAAATGGAAGTGAGGCCGGGAGTACAAAGCATCTTCCGGCATATTGAGAATTTGTCCGACTGGCAGTACTGCATTGTTTCCGATTATTGGAGTGATATCACTCATTTTATGTTGCAATCATGCGGAGTATTTAGCAAAAACAAACTCACCTTAACAGCAGATGATGCCCTGAGCATATCCGACCAGTTACAGCAATTAATACTGAATATTAAATCTCCGGAAAATTCCAGGATCATTTTTATCAATGGTGAACAAGAGCCCCTCGATCTAAAAGAGCACCAAACCATTCACATTGGGATGACCCGGTCAGAGTCGAATTTTTTCTTTTACCCCCGCTTTTCAGAACTTTTCAGAACGTTAAAAACGCTAAAGAAGTAAGGGATTTGGAACCCAATAAAGTAACTGCGGATAAAGCTTTAAAACTACTGATGGATGGCAACGCACGATTCGTTAAAAACGAGCTGAAGCACCCCCATAGTGACGAGAAAAGACGCCATCTGTTAGAA
>JANQHO010000124.1 GCA_028277105.1 Owenweeksia sp.
AAAAGGTGAACACGGCGCACTGCTGTTCCATGAGAATAATGCGTTTTTTGCCCCGGCGCTGCCTTTGGAAGAAGTTTTTGACCCAACCGGTGCCGGTGATACTTTTGCGGGTGGTTTTATAGGCCATCTGGCAGCAACAAAAGATGTTTCTTTCGAAAACATGAAACGCGCTATTATCTACGGTTCGGCCCTTGCTTCGTTTTGTGTTGAGAAATTCGGCAATGAGCGGTTGCAGGAAATTACCAAAGCTGATTTAGATGAGCGCGTTCAGGAATTTATCGACCTGGTTCAGTTTGATATTGCATTGGTGGAAGATTAGTTAGCGTCCTCCAAAACAACAGCCAGTATTGGCTTGTTTTTTATCTTACTAAGCAACCACTTTCTCCATTCGAATATTTTGAGTATGGTATCCTGACCTGAGGCCTCTTTTTCCAGGGCATCCACCTCGTGAAGGTATCGCCGGAAAAGTTCTTTCTTTTCAGACGGAGGAGTTGCCACTAACTTCTTCATAAAATCTACAAAAGACAATTCTAATTTTCCGTAATCCATCTTTCGGAAAAACCGCTCGGTAGACTTAATATAGTAAGGCAATATTTCTACATTCTCTAATTCATAGTGAATAATCAGGTTGATAATGAAAATAACCCTTTTCATACCGGTAAACTGCTCATAATCCTTTCCCTGAAACAACCTGTTCAATAGTACCAGCGCTTTATCCCAGTTATCGGTAAACATACAAAAGCCGGTGATGTTATAAAGAAACAGCCAATAATAATTGGGGCGTACTCTGCCCTTCAACCGGTCGAGATCCTTCAGAAAGGGTTCAAGCTTCGGCAGGTACTCGTGTATTCTAAACGATGTGGCATGATATAATATCTCGCAGAGGTGATAAGTTTCAAATACCCTGGTTTTCATCTCCGTATTTCGGGGTTTCAGTGTAGCCAGGTCATCCAATAAAGGAAGAATTTCGTCATACCGTTTCAATCGCCAACATTCATTCATGAGGTTTTGGATGGCCGACAGGTACCGGGCCAGATTATCTCTAAGCAAATCAGGGTTTTGCTTCCAAGTGTCCAGGTTTTCACGACTTACTTCAAAACCCTTTTCAAAATCCCCGGTAAGATCATAATAGAACAGGTAGATACTGTTAAAGGTTATGCGCCCGTAAACCGTGGTTTTATAATCGTTGGATGTTAGTACCGGACTTTGGATCAGTCGCTCTATTTCCTGTTGTTTTTGCTCGTCTTTAACGAAGCGTTCCTTCTTTATGAAATAGAACATACGGTAATAAATATGTTGCAATTCAGCCAGTGTGGTAATTTGCTCAATACACCTTTGTTCTTCGGCTAAAAGGCCATCTATTTTTTTCGGAAAATCATCTTTAAAGTGAAGTGTCAGAATAGATTTTTCCCATTTAATGACGGTCAGCACACTTTGAAAGTCTTCAATTTTATAGGCCAATGCTTTGGCCTTAGTAAGATACGTTCCGGCCTCCAGTTCCAGGTTTTTGTTGAATAGTATAATAGCCGATTGCAGCAACCCCTGAACCACATCCCTGGCATACATGCCGTGATAATAAGCGATTAATGATTTCAGAATATTATCCAGCAAGTAGCTTTTGGTTTGGGAGAAAGCGCTGGGCTTCAGGCTGCCGGCAAACTGCGCTCTCAGGGACTTTTCATCATATTCTTTTTGACGATCAATAGCATCAAACAGCAGTAAATAGTTCTGCGATGGCCTCTTTCCGTGAAGCGTAGCCTGCTTCTTAAAGTAGCCCTTTTCATTCCTGTCAAGCGATTTTACCAGTTTATACAGAAGATCTGCGGACATTTCGAGACATCATTTTTTATGTTCTTTAATAGTTGATTTCCAGTTTATTATAAAGCAAAAGCCTTCTTTCAACTTGTGAAAAATAAAAATTAATGACTGAAATCCGCAGGGGAACGCACTTATTTTGAACTGGAATTACAAACCCAAACCCTAAAGCATGAAGCTGTTTTCTACACTACTGGTATTAATCGCACTCTTTCCTTATGTCTATTCGCAGGGTAATCTTGGAATTGGTAATAATGCCCCCCAGGCCAAACTGGACATTACCAGCACCGATGCCGGCATACTGATACCCAGAGTAGCTCTCGATTCTGCAAGGGATGTATTGACTGTTCCGTCGCCCACAGAAAGTGAGCTGGTATACAACACCACGAAAGTGTTAGACATCGATAAAGGGTTTCATTATTGGAATGGTTTCCAGTGGACTCCTCTTTTAGCCGGAAAGCAGGCCGAAGATGCTGACTGGTACGAGACCGGTGCACCGCTACCACCTACCAATCTCTTCAGCGATATTTACACGGAAGGGAAAGTTGGCATTGGGGCAACCCTTCCTCAGCGGGAGCTTTCAGTGCGCGGCAATATTGCCCTCGGGGATGTATCCCGTACGGACTATAGTTACATTTACTTTACCCAGGATTTGAGCAGCCTGATGGATGCCATTTACATACGGGCCAACTGGAAGGATCTGGAGATGGTAGCCACCATTGACGAAGGAAATATTTCTCTGACAGCGAACCGGCATATATCACTCTTCCCTGATGATAATAACGACGGCAACGGCAATGTAGGCATAGGAATAGCCCTTCCGACAGCTACACTGGACGTTGCGGGCACCTTTAAACTGACTGACGGTACCCAGGGAGCTGGTAAAATCCTGGCTTCTGA
>JANQHO010000019.1 GCA_028277105.1 Owenweeksia sp.
ATTCTGGGTATGTCTGAAGCCGAGTACTGAAGATCGTCATCTATGGTAACGATCAATCTTCCTTTTGCCCGGTACAGACCGCATAATGTGGCAGCCGCCTGGCCAAAATTTTTACTCAAACGGCAAATACGCAGCTGATCAAATTTTTTGTTCAGTACTTTTAATACCTCCCAACTCGTATCATCGCTGCAATCGTCAATAGCCAGAATCTCATAGCTCCTGCTAGCTGGAATATGTGTCAGCAATTCGTTAACCAGTTGTTCTATGGTTAATTCAGCATTAAAAACGGGTATTACGATTGACAGATCAATTTGATCAGGCTTCATTGTTTAATTCTTTAATAGAACCGCTTGGACCAGGCTAGTAAAATGGCATTCAGTAAACGCGGGTTATTGCCTGAGTTTGTTATTAAGCTGTTACATAAGTGATATTTAACTGACCGTTAATCACTTATTTGATTTTGCTAATCTTTTACGTAGTCTTTCCCTTGAGGCTATAATTTGCTTACCTGCCTCCAGTATAGCCTCAGCCTTTTTACCACTATGAGAGATTTTACCAGATAATAATTGATTGACGTACTGCGGAGTAGAACCGGTGAGCCTTGCTATTTCCACCTGGTCACCAATTTTTAATTTCTCCTTCAAAGTCTTTATATCGCCCATTTTACTTTAATTTGCCTTAAAGTTTTGGCAAATGTATAAAATTTTCTGAATGAGTAGAAAATTTTAATAACTGTTAAAGTAAATTATTTTGGTAAAGCGAGAATTTTCTGAAAAAACAAGCGAGTTACCAGACAGATTAGAGGCTTTGATACGTGAGAAGGGACTGAATGTAAATAGCTTTGAGAATGAAATAGAAGTATCCAGAGGCACTATAAGAAAGGTAATTAAGGATAGAACCAACTTAGGTAGCGATAAGATTAAAAAGATACACGAAATTTACAACGTTGATCTAAATTGGCTGGTTGCTGGTTTCGGAGAAATGTATACCAAAAGTGTAAACCTTTCTCAAAATTTAGAGTTAGATAAGCTCGTAAAAGATCAAGTCATAAACTTACCCGATAAAATTCCTTTTGAGGAAATTTTATCTGTCTACTCTGATCAGCGCTTTACATTAATCCCCTATTATGATGTAGACGCTAGTGCTGGAAGTATCCAAATGTTTAAAGATGAGAATGATATACCCTCGTTATATGTTTATATACCTGGGTTTGAAGATTGCGATTTAGCCCTTAACGTTTGGGGCGACAGTATGGAACCCGTCTACAAAACGGGTGAAGTAGTGATATGTAAGAAGGTAAATAACCCTCAATTGATACTTTACGGTGAGGCTTACCTGGTTGTAACTGACGAGTTTAGAACTATTAAGTATTTACAACCCGCTGGTAAGCCCGAAAACCTATTATTGGTTTCCGAAAACGATTTTTACCAACCCGTAGAGATCGCCAGAAAAGATATAATACACCTTTTCAGAGTTAAGGGTAAGATCAACCGAAATGCGATTTAATAGCACATTTGGTATAGAGCTATTATATTTTTTATCCTTTTGGTTTTGTTAACTGTACTGTGGCAATTTATAAAAAGGAATAAAAAGCTTAAGACAGTTCTGGTTTCCAGGATGAACACTATACCAGCTCATTCTCTGGAAAAAGCAGCAGATTAGAATATTGGGGTAAAAATAGTAATATCGCAAAAGCGTTGCCTGCAAATAGAACTATCTAAGTACATAAAACTGCCTCATGGCTAATCCTATCAGTAATCTTATCAATGCTTATTTTGCTTCGGTAGCAGGAGGAAAAAAGAGAAATACCTTTTTTTCTATTGAAGAGATCAATCCCGGCCTCAGGATACTGGATAAAAACTACAGCCTTATTTTAAAAGAATGGGAAGGTTTGGGTTATCGTAAAGTATTGCCTTACCACGAAGTTGACGCTTATCAAAAGGTATTGGCCCAGGCTGAGAAGCTAGACGATAGCTGGCGGGTATTTATGCTATACCTTATGGGGCAAACCCCGCCAGAAGCACAGAAACAATGCCCGGAAACCCTGAAACTCCTTAGAAAAATACCTCATCTGTTCCAGGCTTTTTTTTCTGTTTTGCCTCCGGGAAAATCCATTCCTGCCCATAAAGGTTCCTACAAAGGTTACCTGAGGTACCATTTAGGCATTAAGGTACCGCAAGTTGATCCGCCCATGCTCAAGATTAACGGAAAGGAATATACCTGGAAAGAAGAAGAGAGCGTATTTTTTGACGATTCCTGGGAACACGAGGTCATCAACCGCGCAACTCAGGAGCGGGTAGTTTTGGTAGTAGATGTACTCAGGCCCATGCCTCAACCGGCTCATTTTCTCAATGCCATGCTGGTGAAGATGGTTATCAGGCCTTTCTATGCCCGTAAGCTGATGCAAAGACTGCAAGAAAACTAATCCTTGGTTTGTGATTTTTTTACTTTTTGGTGCCAGCCGTGCTGGGAAAGGTGCTTGGTATACAGGTAAAGTCTTTTTAGTGATCCGGGTAATTTTTGAGAAAGCCTTTCTATTTTGAAATACAGTTGCGACCATAGCCTTGCTAGACGGTAGGAATCCCTTTTTTGGTGAAGGGGAAGAGAGGGTTCATAACCTAAAGAACTGCCCAAATCACTACAGATGGCCTCGGCAATTTTCACCTGCTTTTTGCTTAAAAAAGTTTTCCACTGGCCTATTCGGCTCGGGTTGACAGGCTGGTCGAGATTGGCGAGATAGGGGGTCAAACGCCCGGGTAGCTGACCCAGGAGTTTTTTGGTTTTCCGGTGGTAGTTCATCAGGGTATCGTCCCAGGGTAGTTTCAGAAAATGTAATAGTTTTTTCAACTCTGATTCCGGCTGGGCCACCAGGTCTTCGTAGCGAAGAAGGTAAAACTGATCAGGGTAGAGTTCCTTCATTACGAGGAATTTGTGGTAACCAAGAGTCCACCTGTAGCACATGGCGGCCGTCCAGCGGGTTTCAAAGTCCAGCGGCCAAAGAGAGGTCAGTACATCCCGGTAATCCCTCACTATGTAGATAAAACGCGCCTGAGGGAACAGGAAATGGAGTTCCTTTTGGAAAAAGGTATAAGCTGGATTCTTGTCACCTACCCATAGCGGCCGTTCATTTTTATCTTGTAAGTTGTAACATGCCAATACTCTTTGACATACAGCCTGATAAGTGGTGCGGTTGCCCAGGGCAGTTAATTCTTTCAATAAAAGAGAGTTATCCAATCCCCATAAGCGGAAACGGACATCCAGGTTGAGGTCTTTTATAAATTGGCGATAGGTATTTTCCGTCCAGTGTTGACAGTTGCCGTAAATCGGAAATAAATCCCATATAAAAGTGGATTCCGGAGGAATGCTGATATAGGAATGAGCATGTAAAATGGAACGCAGAAGGGTAGTGCCGGAGCGTTCCCGGCCAATAATAAAAATGTGACCGGGTTCCTCGCTTTGGTTGGTTTGAGATGCAATTTTCAATTTACGGAAGCAATACTTTGGGCAAAATTAAGATTTGAGATAATAGTGGCTGATGTTCATTTAGGATGAGCAAATACGGATAAACAGTTCTCTAAAAGATTAAATATGATTTTCATTCTGCTATTTATCAGGCTTTGAGGGTTTTAAAATTACGTTATTTTTGAGGCGAGATGACTTCATTTTTGCACAAGTGGACTAGCGGAAAACGAGCTATTGCCATACTACTGACCCTTACCGCTTTAACCTATATCAACACGGTAAAAAATGGCTATTCCGTAGATGATTCCCTCGTAACTTTCAACAATAAGAAGGTAGAAAAAGGTTGGGCCGGCATAGGTGAGATACTCACTACCCCTATGGATGCCAACCGGGGGCAGTCCTACTCTTACCGCCCGGTTGCGGTTATTACTTTTGCCCTGGAACACCAATTTTTTGGAGCAAATCCAGGCATCAGCCATTTCATTAACTTGGTTTTTTATTTGCTTACGGTAATTTTGCTCTTTTTTATCTTAAACCGGCTTAAAAGGAACCCCTCTGCTACCTGGCCTTTTTGGGCCACCCTTATCTTTGCTTTACATCCTTTGCACAATGAAGTGGTTAATAGCTTGAAAAACAGGGACGAGCTATTGGCCTTTGCAGTGGCTCTTTGGGCTTTCTGGAGTGCTATTCAATACCTGGAAAAAAAGAAGTGGTATTACTTATTAATAGGCGCCCTAGCTTTTTCTCTGGCTGTGTTTGCCAAGGTATCTGCTGTGCCAATGGTATTCATTATACCCTTGGCCTTATGGTTTACCGGTAAGGCCAGCTTGAAGCAAGCTGTTGGTATTTTCTTTCTTTTCTTTGCTTTTGGTTCCTTGCGTAATCTTTGGATGCTCTACCAATTTGGGGGACAGCCCACGCGTGAATATTTGTATTTTGAAAACCCCTTGTATTTCAGTGATTCATTGGTTGAACACATTCCAGCGGTTTTTTACTCTTTCTTTTTTTATGTGAAAATGCTTTTTTGGCCTGTGCCGCTGATCAGCTACTATGGCTTCCAGCAAGTGCCCCTGGAGGGATGGTCGAACCCGGTATTATACCTGGGAATTGCCTTGCTGGCTTTGTCAGTAGGATATATCATCAAGCGGTGGAAAAAACGAGAGATAGGGGTTTTGGGAGTAGCCATTTTCATTGCGGCCATATTTCCTTACCTCAACTTGCCTTTCCCGGCCCCTGGAATAGTAGCCGAACGTTTTGCCTATGCAGGAGTATTGGGTTTCAGTTTGTTCATAGCGCATGGAGTAACTCAAAGCAAAGGCTTGCTCAGCCGGTGGGGAACACTAGTTGTAAGTATTTTTTTATTGATGGCCATTTTATATAATATCA
Organism: Owenweeksia sp.; assembly: GCA_028277105.1. Classification (GTDB taxonomy): domain Bacteria; phylum Bacteroidota; class Bacteroidia; order Flavobacteriales; family Schleiferiaceae; genus JANQHO01. The sequence continues at coordinate 4,849 of JANQHO010000019.1, forward strand.
ACCGCAACCAGGACTGGACAGATGAAATGACCCTTTACCGCACAGACGTGAAAAAGGCTGATCAGTCCGCAAAGATGCATTCGCTCCTGGCGAGTGCCCTCTTTGAAAAAATGCAGCAAAACCCTTCACAGGTCAACCAAAGGGAGATACAGGAAGCCTTACAACATTTTCAGCGATCGGTAGAGATCGATACAAGCCTGGCGTCTTCTTATAACAATATCGGTTCAATTCTTTATTCTTTTCGAAAACAACCGCTAAAGGCGATTCCTTATTTTGAAAAGGCCGTTCAGATAGAGCCACAAATGGCTACCTACTACTACAATCTGGGCAGTGCTTATGAAACCCTTGGCCAAATGGAGCAGGCCCTGGAACATTTCCGGTTGACGGTTTACCACGAACCGGGTAATTTTTTCTTTCACACCGCTCTTACAGATCGCTTATTAAAATTAAAGAAGTTTGAAGAAGCCTTTGAACTCAATGAAAAAGCACATTTTCCCGGACAAGAAGACAGGTTACTCATCTATATGGGGGTTTCCAGTTTATACATGAATGATACCGCGGCAGGAATGCGCTATTTTGAGGAAGCATTACAACTGAACCCTAATAACAATACCCTGAAACAGCAATTACAGCTTTTGCATAAGAAAGTTTCACGAGATTGAAATATTGAATAGAATTTCAGATTAATATTTTGTGAATAGCACTCTTTTGCTTGATTACGATATATTTAAAAAGACTTATCCTGATGAAATAAGTGTGCAATTGCTACAACCAACTAGCCTCAAAATTTCTCACCTCAAACGTTTAAGATAAGAGCGGACCTACAAGTTTTCCGGTTAAGGGAATATGCTCTTTATACTTTTCAGAAGTAGCACTTAATCAAATAATATTTATATATAATAGGGAATTAGTTAAAGCGCAGACAGCATATTGTATTGCCAGACTAGCTGAGAGGGCATTTACGTATTATCAAAATCAATTTTAAATAAATGACTGAAATACAGGGGTAATGATTGCTATATATTGAGATTTAGAGAAGAATCTTAATCAAACCCTGCTATGCTGAAAAACCTTTGTTTTACCACAGTTTTATTAATGACCAGTGTCAATTTTTTGTTGAGCCAGGTCACACTTTACTGGACTGATGACGAAGATCCCAGAACCATCAAAAAAGCCCCGGCAGACGGGTCCGGTTCGGTTACTACGGTTTATAATCTACCAAGCCTCATCTCCAACACCTTTCCAGGAGGGATAGATTACGACTCTAATACGGATAAACTTTATTTTACTCACAATAGCGGTAGAGTGGTTCAACGAATGAACCTGGATGGTACTTCAGTTGAAACGGTATGTTCTTTCATTACTAGCCTTGGAGATGTGGCTGTGGATGCAAGTAATACTTATTTTGTAGGAGGTACTACTTTATATAAAGGCGGAAAGACCGCAAGTTCCAGTTTTTCTGCATTGGTAAGCTCCTTACCCAGTGGTGGTTTGGGGGTTGATTTGGATGAAACCAACGGTGTAGTTTATTATACATATGGCTTTCAGAGTGGGTCAGATGGGATCGGAAAGGTGAATAAAGACGGAACATCCAGTAATAAAACCTTAATTAACCTGGGGAGTAATGCTCCCTTATCCATTCGAGTTGCCGGAAATCATATATACTGGGTGGAATATAGTACCAATAAAGTAAGACGGGCTGATTTAGATGGAACCAATGTGACTGATCTGGTCACTTCCGGGCTTAACCAACCGAGAGCGATAACTATTGATGAGGCAGCCGGATTTATCTACATAGGTAATTTTGGCAATAGAACGATCAGCCGCGCTCCATTGGCTGGAGGAGCTGCCACTTCCTTATATAGTACAGGAGTAGGATGGACGGTACATATGACCCTTGAAGGCTCTGCCGCTGCTGACCCTGTTTCAGCTTCCATCAGTGCCCAAACCAATGTAGCTTGTAACGGGGAAAGTACGGGATCGCTTACTGCTACGGCTACGGATGGTACCCCCAACTACGATTACG
>JANQHO010000111.1 GCA_028277105.1 Owenweeksia sp.
TTTAAAAAAGTTAAGAGAACATATAGCGGCTCATGCACGATCTTTTACAGAAGCCTACACTGACGAGGCTTTTGTAGAGAAATTCGGCAGTATTCAAGGTGAACAGCACAAGCGCCTGCCTGCAGATCTGCAGCAAGTTGCGGAAAAAGAACCGCTGATAGCCAACAAGCAATTTTATTACACCGCCTGGTTAGAGCCTTTACTTATCCTTAAACCGGAATTGCCGGATGTACTTATGCAATACTACAGGGCAGGCAGGCCTCTCAATGTGTTTTTGAGACAGGCTTTTTGAAATTGTATTTTAGACTTTCTCTGGATTTTGCTGCTATTTTCAATGAGGTTATAAAAGAAAAAAGGAACCGCAATCCATAGCGGTTCCCTTTAGGTAACTTTTATTGTTTGTGTGATATTTTACCGTTTAATAAATTGAGCACCGCTCGTTTCTCCTTTCCCGGTGGTTATTACAAACAAATAGCTCCCGCTTTTCAATGAAGTTATATCTATCTGTGGTTTTGTTACTTCCCCTTCGATCATTAGGGTACCATCAACACCAAATATCTGGTATTGACTTTTTAGATAGCTTTCATCCAGTATGATCTCGTTCCCAGCAGGATTGGGGTACAATTCAACACTTTCTTGTTGCATTTTTACTTCCCTTTCACCCAGGCCATCATTGAAAGTACTCACAGAATTATCGGATGTGGCTATCCATAGTCTTCCGCTACTACTTACAGTTAGAGCAACTACATCATCAGAGGGTAAATTAGAGTTGGTAGTATTGTAAACGGTCCAGCTATTATCCGTTAAGGATAAAACAGCCAGGCCATTATCGGTACCGACATACACGGAATTATCAAAAGCTTCCAGGGCCTGTATACGATCAGAAGGTAGAGATGAGTTACTCACAGTGTATAAACCTACTGAGGGAGGGGCTCCCTGAGAGAAATCAGCGGTATAAAGGCCACTGATAGTACCGTCATAAGAAACATTTTTATGCATTTTTCCCGATATCACGCTATCGTTGGGCAAAGCTGATGAAGAAGTGATAGGCAGTACAAAACCCGATATATCTAGTATAATACCATTGGTACTCAATACCGTAATAGTAGGAGCGGGGGCGTTTTGAGTACTGCTGATCGAAGTGATCATACCAAGGGGGTGAGTATTGCTGTAATTGGCTTTTTCAACCGGAGTTCCGGTGGAGTTTGCCTGAATGAAAACCTTGCCGTTCTCCGTACCCAAATAACGGTCGCCATTATGGGAGTGTGAAACATGGCTGAAATAAGAAAAGGATTGATTCAACCCCAGGTTTACGGCAGACCAGTTGTTCTGGCCGGCATCGAATGAGGCCAGGCCTTTAGTGGCTGTAGTGGCAAATATATTACCGCTATTGTCACGGGACAGGGAATAGGCCGGAATTGCAGGTAAACCATCGCTGGTGCTGTAATTATCAATAGCTTTGGAGAACAGTCCGATGGTCCAAACCCCATCTGTTGCCGCTGCAAACACATTTCCGGTACCATCGGTTTCAATATCGTTGATCTGACCGGTGGTAGAAATGGCATAGCTTGTAAAAACATTTTGGGCATTGAGTGAAAAGCATGCAAGCAGTAAGCCTGCTGCTAAGGTGGGTAATAGTTTTTTCATGAAATTTAGTTTTAGAATTTAGTCTAAAGCTAGCTATTCAAATGTTTTACCAATAGAGTGAATTTGCAAACGGTAGGTTGCAAATGAGTTTTAGAAAGCTGATCTTTAAATAATTAGCACTCATTTTTGAAAGGCCTGTCGTGATAGGTAAAAAAGCCGGACAATACCGGCTTGATAGGAATACTATACTATTCTGTGAAAACTTTTACAGTTTAATTTAAACTGGGACGACCTTCTCCCCACCATTCAACGATCTTGCCTTTTTTCAATCTGTAAAAGTGATTTTCTGTCCATTGCAGCTTTTCCCCGGTTTTAATATTGACACCGGTGGCACTGACTCTGGTAGCAACTATATTGTCATCGGCAATAACAAACTCAACCTTGACCTTTATGTTGCTGATCATGGAAAAAACAAATTGTCCGATGGCCTTAAGGCCTTCGCGGCCGGGAGGGATGCCCGGAATAGTGCTGTGGTGAGTAAAGTCTTCTGACATTAATTCGAATACGATGTCTAAATTGGCTTTGTTTTTAAACTCATCTTCAAATCTTAACACCACCTTTTTATTGGCCTTTTGATCTTTGGATATTACCGTTTCATTAAAATTTAAAGGGTCTTGGCATTTTTCCAGCCCTTTTGCTGAAGAGCTGAACAAAAAGAGGCACAGCGCTCCCACCATGTAAATTGATCTGATTGTTTTCATGTTGTTATAAGTTTAATTTGTGGAATGACGATTCAGACCTTTGGAATGGGACACTTAAGGCTTTTTAATTTTCTACAGGCTAAAAACTTGATTGCCCACTTGAATAATTATTGATTAATTTTGCCCTCCTTTTGCGCACGTGGTGAAACTGGTAGACACGCTGTCTTCAGGCGGCAGTGCCGCAAGGTGTGGAGGTTCGAATCCTCTCGTGCGCACAAACCCTCAGTCAGTCAGCTGAGGGTTATTTATTCTTAGGCACATCTTTATCCTGTAGCTTCATTTAAATTAAGTTTGCTAGCCTGTAACTTTGTGAAACAATGTACAGTTGAATGACAGCACAGGAGATCACGGATTGGCTATTATCAGGAGATGTTTCCATTCAATACCAGCTAAGGCGCGACCTGCTGAAAGAAGACCCCGGGAAGCTGTGGGCCTTGCAGGCCCGTATCGCTGAAGAAGGCTGGGGACATCAATTCTTAAAACTGCGAAAGAAGGACGGGCATTGGGGGCGAGGTTTTTATCAACCCAAATGGACTTCAACTCATTACACTTTGCTCGATCTGAAAAACCTTGGGATATCACCTGATAATGAAACGATCAAACAAACTCTTAAGCTGGTTTTCAGGGATAGTAAAGGAGAAGACGGAGGGATTAACCCTTCCGGTACCATCAGGCAAAGCGATGTTTGTATTAATGGAATGGTGCTCAACTATGCCTCTTATTTCAAAATGCCGGACAATGAGTTGCGATCCATTGCTGATTTCTTATTGTCACAGCATATGTCTGATGGAGGCTTCAATTGCCAATCAAACAGAAAAGGGGCAGTGCACAGTTCTTTGCACTCCACTATTTCAGTTGTGGAAGGAATTCACGAATACGCAAAGAACGGATACAGCTACCGCCTTTCCGAGCTGAAAAAAGCAGAATTGGCAGCCAGGGAGTTCATCTTGTTACATCGCTTATATCTTTCAGACCGGACAGGAGAGGTTATAAAGGATCAATTCCTTAACCTTTCTTATCCTTCGCGCTGGAAGTACGATATTTTACGGGCGCTCGATTATTTTCAGTCAGCCGGAGTAGAATACGACCCCAGGATGGAACCGGCTTTGGAGGTATTGATAAAAAAAAGAAAAAAGGACAACAGGTGGCCGCTACAGGCCAAACATGCCGGGCAAACACATTTTGAGATGGAAAAAGCCGGTTTGCCCAGTCGCTGGAATACGCTGCGGGCCCTAAGAGTTTTAAAACATTTTGAATATGAGCATGAAAGCCCATTAGAGGAATGTCTGAAGGAATAAGGAGTTAAACAGGGCTTGAAAGCAGATCATTACAAAGGTACATAAAGCTATACCATAACATTGTTAATAATCAGTTATATGTGTATCAAAAATCCTCTGTAAGGCCAACTATGATCAAATTAAAAATTACAAAATGAGAATTACTACAGGCATTTTAGCATCTTTTATAGCCTTGACGGCCATAGCCGGAGGCATCGCCATATTAGCTGGCTGGGAAGATTTTCCCCTGACGTGGCTGGAAGGTACCCCTTTTAAAGACTTCACCCTACCAGCCCTGATCTTGATTTTTATTGTAGGAGGGAGCGCCTTAGTTGCATCTATAACCATTTTTAAAAAACACCGCCTGGCCAAAAAACTGGCTATGTTAGCCGGTTTGGTTATGATGGGGCAGATTATAACCGAACTGTGGATATTGAACCAGGAAGGGGGAGCGCATTGGATACAGTACTTTTACTTTAGCCTGGGCTTGTTGTTGTTTATACTTTCCCTTATTGCTCATAGAAATAAATGACTTAGGGCTGCTGGCACAAAGCAATTCTCCGGAGAGTTTAAATCGTCATCATACAGATTCAATACAAAATGGAAGCGCTGTTACAGTATTACTTTTTCTTGTAATGCTCAATAATCCCGGAAAAATCTTTATTAGCTGAAAGAGCCATCATTTCCTTAAAAAGTTCTAAGGGAAACTCTGACGGGGTTTTAAAGTTGATACAGCCCTTTAGCACTTTTACAGAAGGAATACCCTTTTTTACAAAATCAGCAATATCCGGGTAAACATACATCACCATGGAATGGAAGCTGTAATGGTTTTTATTCTTGGTCAGGCCATACTTGAAAACTCCCTCTTCCAGGTAATTCAGGGCTTTGTCAGCGGCCATTATTTTTCCGGGCTTTTCAATTACTCTGGTATCAGCGTTCAGTATAGCTTTTCTTAATTGATCTATTTGCTTGGCTTCTTCCTTGTTGAGTTCTTCTATAAATGTTTTCATAGATAATTTTGAACAAAGAACGGTGTATATAATTATAACTCACTCAAACTAAAGAGTGAAAAGCTTCATTCTTTAGTATGATTTGGTAAGTTTTCTTCCAGGGCTATTCTCAATTCTTAATTTTGTCACCTTAGCTTATTACGTATGACCAAAGAGCAAGCCCGGGAAAAAATGGAAGTGCTCCGCAAAGAATTAGATGAGCACAATCACCGCTACTATATCTTAGACGACCCTGCTATTTCAGATTACGAGTTCGACCAAAAACTGGCAGAGCTGCAAAAGCTCGAAGAAGAGCACCCGGAATTTGACGATCCGCTTTCGCCTACCCGCAGGGTAGGAGGGGATATTACCAAAGACTTCCCCACGGTGAAGCACAAATACCCCATGATGTCGCTGAGTAATACCTACAGCCGGGAAGAGCTAGAAGATTTTCTCAATCGTATTGCCAAACTGCTCGGTGAAGACATGGAGTTTGTCTGTGAGCTGAAATATGACGGGGCTGCCGTTGGCATTACCTACAGAGAAGGAAAATTGCTAAGGGCCGTTACCCGGGGTGATGGCAGCCAGGGAGATGATATCACCACTAACATTAAAACTATTAAAAGCATTCCCCTGCAATTACAGGGAAATAGTTATCCGGAAGAATTTGAGATACGGGGCGAGATCTTTATGTTATTGGAGGGATTTAACAAAATGAACGAGGAGAGGGTGGCAGAGGGTCTCGAGCCTTTTGCCAATCCGCGTAATACCGCCTCGGGGACTCTTAAAATGCAGGACAGCAGCGTAGTAGCTGCGCGCCCGCTCGATTCCTTTCTCTACTTTGTATTGTCGGAGGAGCGCCTCTTTGAAAACCACCACGACAGTATGCTCAAAGCCCGGGAGTGGGGTTTTAGGATCCCATACCCTGAAAAAAAATACATTGCCAAAGCCCAAAATATCAGTGAGATATTTGATTTTATTAATTATTGGGAAGAGCACCGCAACGAACTGCCTTTTGAGATAGATGGAGTGGTGGTAAAAGTTAACAGCTATGCCCAACAGGAGCGCCTCGGCACTACGGCCAAAGCACCCCGCTGGGCCATTGCCTATAAGTATAAAGCCGAACAGGTGGCTACCCGCCTCAACAGCATCAGCTACCAGGTGGGGCGCACCGGGGCTATTACCCCTGTGGCTAATCTGGAGCCTGTTTTATTGGCCGGAACCACCGTAAAAAGGGCTTCCCTTCACAATAAAGATCAGATCGAAAAGCTCGGTCTGCACGAAAACGATTATGTTTTTGTGGAGAAAGGAGGAGAGATCATACCCAAAGTAGTTGGTATAGACCTTAAACAGCGCCAGCCAGAAGCTAAGGCTATACAATATATTACTCACTGCCCGGAGTGTAATACCCAACTGATCCGTGAAGAGGGAGAAGCCTTGCACTATTGCCCCAATGAAAGCGGATGCCCGCCCCAGGTGAAGGGGCGTATCCAACACTTCATCAGCCGCAAGGCGATGGACATAGAAGGTATGGGGAGCGAAACGATTGAGCTTTTGGTAAATGAAGGTTTGATCGAGAATTACGCTGACCTTTACGACCTCCAAAAAGACCAGCTTTTACCTCTGGAACGCATGGCCGAAAAATCGGCTCAAAATATTATCGATGGCATTGAAGCCAGTAAACAAGTACCTTTTGAAAAAGTGCTTTTTGCTCTGGGGATACGCTATGTGGGGGAAACTGTGGCTAAAAAACTGGCCCGTCACTTTGAAACCATAGAAGCCCTGATGAAAGCCTCAGAAGAAGAGTTGGTGAACGTAGACGAAATAGGGCAGCGCATAGCCGAAAGTGTGACCGGTTTCTTTAGCGAGGAAGCAAACCGCCTGTTGACAGAGCGCTTAAAAAACAAAGGCTTACAGTTTGAAGTCGTAAAAGAAGAAGGAGCCTCTAACGCCCTGGAGGGTTTAACGATAGTGATCTCCGGAAATTTTGAGCGTTATTCGCGTACGGAGATCAAGGAACTGATCGAAAAGCACGGAGGGAAAAATACCGGTTCTGTTTCCGGAAAAACCGACTTGATAGTAGCAGGGGAAGGTATGGGGCCTTCCAAGCGCAAAAAAGCGGAAGAATTGGGAGTAAAGATCATCGATGAACACGAATTTGCCCGAATGATCAGTTAAATGGGATTGAAAGACAACATACGCAACTACAAGCTTCGCAAGAGTGCAGTAGATTTTCATCCGGCCGATTATCCCGGCTTTAAAGGACTTAAAAAAATAGCCATTGTATGGCAGTCCGGTAAAAGAGATGACGATCTGCTGGCCTTTGCCAAAATGCTGCGTGAGCACAATAAAGAAGTGCATTTACTGGCCTATTTGCCTGTAAAGCGGAAAGAGCTGCAAACCATTCCCCCTTTTGATCACTTTGTGAAAAGCGAGCTCAACTGGTACGGACGCCCCAGGGGAGAGGTGGTAAAAAACTTTTTAGCCCGGCATTACGGAGTATGCCTTTGCCTGGGAGCTGAAGAAGGCTCTCCTTTGGAGTTTATAGTCCGGCCGGTAACCGCTGATTTTAAAATAGGAAATGTCAAAAACCCGAAGCTGGAATACGATCTGCTCATACAGTCAGGAAAAGATAAAAGCACCGAAGAAGTGCTCAAAGAAGTCAATTATTATTTGAATTTCATCAATAAACCCCAGCAATAAATGGAACAACTCAAAGGAACCGGTGTAGCCCTGGTTACACCTTTTACCAGTAAAATGGAAGTAGATTACCCCGCTTTGGAAAAGCTGGTAAATCATGTAATAGATGGAGGGGTAGAATACCTGGTAGTAAGTGGTACTACCGGGGAAAGTGCCACCATTACCAGGACTGAGAAAACGGAAATACTGGAATTTGTCAAAAAGATCAATAACGGCCGCAAACCCATCGTTTTTGGCATTGGTGGTAACAATACTGCTGCTTTGGTCAACGAAATAAGATCGACTGATCTGGAAGGCGTAACGGCCATCCTTTCTGCTTCACCTTACTACAACAAACCTACCCAGGAAGGTATCTACCAGCATTATAAAACTTTATCCGAAGCTTCCCCTTTGCCTATTATTCTGTACAATGTTCCGGGCCGTACGGCTTCCAACCTTAGTGCCGGTACTACCTTGCGCCTGGCAAGGGATTTCAGGAATATCATTGCCATTAAAGAAGCCAGCGGCAATATGGAACAGATCATGCAGATCATCAACGAGAAGCCTCAGGGCTTTATGGTGATCAGCGGGGATGATAATCTGACTCTGCCCATGATCGCCTGTGGAGGGGAAGGCGTTATTTCGGTAAGCGGACAAGGTTTCCCCAAAGTATTCACAAAAATGGTACGCGATGCCCTGGCCGGAGACTTTGAAGCGGCCCGCAAGGGGCATTATCGACTCTTTGAAGCCACCAGAATGCTCTTTGCCGAAGGCAATCCCGGAGGGATCAAAGCAGCTTTGAAACTCAGGGGCATTGGCGAAGAATACATGCGCCAGCCGTTGTGGCCTGTAAGTGATGCTTTACGGGAAGAATTGGCAAAAGAGATAGAGCAGGGGGGGCTGCTTTAATAGCAGTGACTTTAAAATTCAAAAAAGCCAGGTGATCACCTGGCTTTTTAGTGCCCAAG
>JANQHO010000139.1 GCA_028277105.1 Owenweeksia sp.
GGGTAAGCCGGTCCCTCCCATAACTGTTTTGCGCTGTACCATTTCCCGGGCTTTGCGGGCAGCTATCCTTGCTTTGGCGGCCATTACCACCTTTTGCACTATCGTGCGGGCTTCATTGGGGTTTTCTTCCAGGTAGTTGGTAAGCATTTCGCCTACCAGTTGATCTACTGCCCCGCTTACCTCGCTGTTGCCCAGCTTGGTCTTGGTTTGCCCCTCAAACTGGGGTTCCATCACTTTTACCGAAATAACAGCCGTTAAGCCTTCGCGGAAATCATCACCAGCTACCTCTACTTTTTCTTTAGTAAGAATACCACTTTCATCCGCATATTTTTTGAGTGTACGGGTCAAAGCTCTTCTGAAACCGGCTAAATGGGTCCCCCCTTCGTGGGTATTGATATTATTCACGTAGGAGTGGATGTTCTCACCAAAAGAGGTATTGTAGTGTAGAGCTACTTCTACCGGAACCTCGTTCTTCTCTCCTTCCATGTGCATTACGGTAGGGATGAGCTTTTCGCGGTTCATATCGATGTATTCCACAAACTCGGCCAGGCCACCTTCACTGTAAAACCTTTCGGATTTATAGTTCCCCTCTTCGTCTTTTTCGCGGTGATCGGAAAGGGTAATCGCTATACCTTTATTCAGGAAGGATAATTCCCGCATACGGGCTTCCAGTATATCGTAATGGTATACGGTATCTTTAAATATATCGGGATCGGGTTTAAAAGTGACCAGGGTACCCCTGTAATCAGTAGTGCCCACCTCTTTTACCGCATATTGTGGTACACCGATCTCATACTCCTGTACATAGTGCTTACCGTTCTTAAATACTTCGGCCTTGAGGTGGCTAGAAAGAGCATTGACGCAGGAAACCCCTACTCCGTGCAATCCCCCGGATACTTTGTAAGAATCCTTGTCGAACTTACCCCCGGCATGCAGCACAGTCATCACCACTTCCAGAGCGGAACGGCCTTCTTTTTCATGGATCTCGATGGGGATACCCCTACCGTCATCTTTAACGGTAATGGAATTGTCTTCGTTGATGGTTACTTCAATATTTTTACAGTAACCGGCTAATGCCTCATCAATAGAGTTGTCAACTACCTCATATACAAGGTGATGCAAACCCTTCATACCTACGTCTCCAATATACATGGAGGGACGTTTGCGCACCGCCTCCAGGCCTTCTAACACCTGTATACTGGACGCGCCATACTCTTTTTGTAATTCACTCATATTCTTAGAGTTATTCTAAAATAATCAATCCTACAAATTTACGATTTTAAACCCACTTTAACCTAGTGGAACTACCAGTAAAATCAAGGGTTTTCCACATTTTTTTAACATTGACTTAACCCGGAGCTGTTGGGAGATTATAATCCTAGAATTTATAAGCGAATCCCATTAAAAAATTGATGTTCTGGGCCTGGTAACCCAGGTAAATATCGTAGGGTGTATTGAAGAGGTTGTACATATTTACAAAAGCGGAGATACGATTATTATAAAGGTACTCTACTTTTAAGTCAGCCCTCAGATAGGCGGGAAGGTCGTCATCTACCAGGGGATTGAGTTCAGCATCAAAGGCTTTCCGGGGGCCTACATAGGTCAAATCAGGGCTTAACCTGATCTTTCTTTTCCAGGTGTAGTCCAGGTATAAACCCGCAGTAAAAAGAGGTACGTGCCAGGCCCGGCTGAGCCGGTTGGTATTAATACTTCTCAACTCTCCATCGAGGTGGATCTTCAGACGGTTGTTCACATTGGCTGACAGTTCGCCCTTTACATAAAAAATGTCGGCATCATCGTAAACAACAGCCAGGCCCGGAGCAGCACTGTCGCTGTAATAAAAGGGGTCGCGGAAATAGATCGCCCAGTCTTCCACGCTTTTAAAGCCACCTTTAACATTAAAGGAAGTGGTAGAAGTTATAATACCCTTAAGCCCTATAAAAACATCATTGGTAGAAGTGGGTTGCAAAAATATCCCCCGGGGGTTGATGAACGGGTTTTCATCACTCAAATGGCGCAGTGTATTCTGCTGAAGTTGACCCTTTACCCCGGCATAGGCAGTTAGAACATCCCGTACAAAAGGATAGCTGACCTTAATCTCCGGGTAAAAGTAGAGGCGTGTATCGGTAAGGGATGAATCGATGAGCGAGCCTGTATTGGAGTTGATATTAAGGCCAAAGTCGAATACGATGTCTTTTATTACAGTGGAAATATGAGGTCTTATTTGAAAGGTAAAGTATGACTGCCCTCCGTAGGGTTGTAAATCGAAAACCGTTCGGTAGTAATTGAGGTTAGCCTCTAATTGCAAATCGATATTTTCAACCGGAATGGTCCAATCACTGCTCAGATCCACGTAATTCTCCCGGTTGTTGAAATCATCACTCAAAAGGTAATACTCCAACCAGAGTTGATCTAGCATACCCAGATCTTCGGCCTTATTTTGAGTAATGCCACTTTTAACTCCGAACTGGCGGTACCAGTTCTCCAGGGGTTCGCCCCGGCTGCTATCACCGGTTACTTCAGGAATTTCGTTGAGTCCGTAATAGCTGTATTTGTCAAAACGTCCGAAAATGCGGGTTTGCCATTTCATATCGCGGTAGAAGCGGTTGAAATAGCCTCCCAATTCATTAGTGCTCAAACCATTATCATCGTAAAGAATATCCCTTACTCCCCTGCTGGTAGAGAAGTGTTCCGCCCAAAAACCGTAACTGTGGGTTGATGAACGTCCACTGTTGAAGTAGCCTTCCAGCAGCGGGGTTCCATATAAACCAAAGCCGGCTTTGATCATCCCGCGGTAGAGCTGTTCTACGGGGATTTTGGCAATACGAGCGGGTTGCAAGGGTTCAGGCTTAAACCTGACTTCTACCGGTTGACTGGTAATTTTATAATTGACCGGTAGTTTGGCAACTGCCGTATCTTCAAAAGAAGGGATATCGGTATACTTAACAGCTTCGCCTACGCTAGCTTTGTATTTATCGGTAACATTGATCTCAAACTGCCCTATGTTGCCGCCTGGCTGCGCTTTAAGAGTTGCCACAAAACAAATGCTGATGAATAGTATGCTATTTAATCTTTTCATATTGAGCTTTATTTGAGATCGAGGCTATCCGGTAATTCTGTGATCTCTTCGTCTACCTCGTCTATAAGCAACAGACCCTGATCGGCATCCAATATTACTGGCTCCGATTTTTCTTCCAGTTTTTGCTGACGTAGGAGTTCGGCCTGCTCCTGGTTTCTTTTTATTTCTTCTTTGAGGTTTTCTGCTTTTTGAGTTATCTCCGCATTGAATTTGCTTTTTATGACAAAATCCAGCGTGTAGTTGGCCTGGAAAATATCGCCTGTCTTCCAAAAATTATCTGCCATCAGCAAGAGCGCGCGCATTTTCCATTCTTTAAAAGATGGCAGCTCTTCTATAAGCTTGTAAATAATGCTGTTAGAGGTGTCAAACTGCTCCTTTTGATTGAGAATGGAAGCGTGGTAATACAAAGCTTCAGCTTTTATTTCCCCATTGTTTTCTGCAGATAGTTTTTTAAATAGCTCAAGGGCTGCCTCCTGTTTTTCGCTTTCCAAATTGGAAATAGCGGCAATGCGGTGCGCTTCTACCCTTTCTTCCTGCGGCAAATCGCTGCTTAAAACTACTTCAGCGTAAATAGCCGCTTCGCTGTAATCACCCAGATCAAAGGAAGTGCGCATAATACCCTGGTTAGCTTTGAGCTTTTTGTTTTCTTTTTCTGCAAGCCCGGCCAACTGTCTATAGTACTTCCTGGCTTTACTTTTGTCACCAGCTTTATCGGCATAAACGGCCAATTGTTCTACTGCTTCCTCCGTATATTCATTACGGGGAAACTCCAGAATATTTTCATAGGATGTCTTGGCCAATTGAACCCGGTTGAGGCGCCTGGCGCAGTTGGACAGATAATAATTGGCCTTAACGGCAAATATTCCTTTGGCAAAACGCTTGAGGTAGCTGCTAAAGGCACTGATAGCTTCTTCACACTGATCAGAAGAATACAGGTCAAAGGCTGAATTAAAGGCTGTAGAGTCCAGGGTGCTTTTGTCAAAATTCACAAAGTCCAGGGTCTCTACCCAGTCCAGGTAATCGTTTATCCTGTTTTGACGGGCGTATATAAGACGGGCCAGACCAATGGCCTCCAGGCTTTCATCCGTACCGGGATAATCCCTTACTACTTCTTTATAAGTCGTTAAAGCTTCATTATTACGGTCTGTATTGCCATAGGCCAGTCCAATTTGCAAGTTAGCTGCCGGTACCAGGGTTGACTGTGGATGCTCCTGCATAAAACTTTGAAAATCGCTTATAGCCTGTTTGTAGTTTTCCAGTTGCATACGGGTAGAAGCTATCTCAAAACGGGCATCAGCCGCGTAAGTAGATTTTGGATATTTCCTGACCAAATTTTCCAGTTCTCCGATCTTTTGTTGTTTTTTTCCGGCCAAACCCAAACACTCTGCCCTTTGAAAAAGGGCATAATCAGAAGCCCTGGATCCTAATTTTACCGCATCCTTATAAAAACCTGCTGCTACCAGATAACCTCCTGTTAAAAGATAACTGTCGGCCAAACGCAAATAAGCATCCGGTAAGCGAGGATCACTTTGCTTAGCCCCACGGGTAAACGCTCTCAGGTCTTCCGCGGCTTTTTGAAAGTCGAATTTTTTAAAATAGCAATAGCCTGTCTGATAAAAACTGCGGTTGTACTCTATCATGTTAAAGGCTCCGGGTACCTCGCGAAAATCAGTGAATTGCTCCAGCGCCTTATCATATTCACCCAGGCGGTAATAGCTTTCCCCTTTCCAGTAATGGGCCAGGGCTACCAGGGTTTTGTTAAGTGGATATTTCAGCGATTCGTCATATTTTTTCAATGCTTCAACATATTTCAGGGAGTTGAATATCTGTGTAGCCCGGTAAAAAGCCACTTTCTGATAAATTTCCCTCATTTCCGGGCTATCCAGGCCTGTTCTTTCAATAGCCAGCATGGCTTTGTCGTAATCTTTAGAGGTAACATAAAGATTAGCCAGGTAACGGTTCACCTGATTCACATAAGGTGATCGAGGAAAGCGATCCAGAAAATCGTTTAATACGCTGATACCGTCTTCATAGGGCCCCGAAACTTCGTAAGCGAGCTTGGCATAGTTAAAAAAGGCGTCTTCCTGAACACTGGGTGAAGCGCTAATTTCCGAAGCAGCTTTAAAGGCGATCATGGCCTGCTGCTTATTCCCGGTTTTAAGGTAACAATCCCCCAGGTGATAGTAGGCGTTCTGCTTCAGGTTTTCCTTTCCGCCAGATATTTTGTTGAAAGAGCCTATCGCTGCATTATAATTCCCTGTTTTATAATGAGAGTAACCCAGCTGGAAGTGGTTTTCCTGGTTCATTTTCCCTCCTTTTTCGCGGTACAGCTCAAAATATTTCACGGCATTGGCATAATCCGCTTTGTTGTAAAAAGCATCCCCTACCAATTTTGCAATTTCGGGCGCCCGGGTAGGAGTGGCCTTCTCCACCAGGTCTTCCCCTACTTCCAGCAGTTTGTCGTAATCTTCCAGCTTATAATATATATGAGCCAGGTAATAGGGAACTAAAGGGCCAAAGGACTGATCATCCTGTAAAGGCAAAAAATTGGTCAGTGCTTCTGCGTAATTCTCTTCTGTGTAGAGTAAATGAGCATAGTAGTAACGGGACGAATTGGCATAAGTACTATTCCTGGATTTCAATTCAAAGAAGCCTTTTTTAGCTTCCTCCAGCTCTTGGTGCTTCATTTTGGCGTAAGACCTTTTAAAAAGGTATTCATTAACATCTTCATCAGCCAGCCTGAATTTGTCAACCTTGTCATAATACCCGGCTGCATCGCGATACTGTTTTGTACTAAAGCGAAAGTTGGCGTATTCCAAAAAGAGTTTATTCTTAAGGGGGCTCAACTCATAGGTTTGAGCAAATTCCTCTATGCGCGATCTGGCATCGCGATTGTAAAGCTTCATGGCGCATAGGGCAGCGTAATAAGCTGCGCTGGCCCTGGTTTCGTGGTCTTCGTCATATTCTTGCCTTACCACTTTGTCAAATAGCTGCTGGGCATTGCTATACTGTCCTTCATCATAGAGATCTAAAGCTTTTTCAAAATCTCCTTGAAGTGGTAGAACTGATGTGTTTGGCTGGGCCTTGATTGCCGCTAACGTAAGAAATGAAAGCAACAAAAAAACTGGCCGGTAGCTTTTTACAGGCATAATCGTTTAGCTGATTTGAGAATTTAAAAGTAGATTTTTCCAGAGCGGTATTCCGAGGGTATATTTTCTTTTTTTAAACGGAATCTGTTAATTAATATTGAGACGAGGCTGAATCTCTCTCCGGCCTCTTCCCTTTTTTTGCAGTAGTTTTGGATTTTGTTGTTAACTATTATTGATGAGCAACTCTACTATCATAGAACTTCAGAATGCTTCAGTTTTTCAGCAGGATCACTTGGTGCTTTCTGAAGTTGATCTGACCCTTAAAAAAGGAGAGTTCCGCTACCTGATAGGGCAAACGGGAAGCGGTAAATCCAGCCTTCTCAAAACCCTTTATGGCGACCTTCCCCTGCGCAACGGCAAAGGCAATGTTTGTGGTTTTGACCTTAATAAGCTTCGGGATAAAGAAATTCCTTTTTTAAGGCGGAAAATGGGTATTGTTTTTCAGGATTTCCAGTTGTTGACCGATCGAAGTGTGGCAGACAACTTATTGTTTGTGCTCAGGGCTACGGGCTGGAAAGACAAAAAGAAAATGGCAGCCAAGATCAATGAAGTACTGGAAAAGGTAGGTATGGCCACCAAAGGTTTTAAAATGCCCCATCAACTTTCGGGTGGAGAGCAGCAAAGGGTAGCTATAGCCAGATCATTGCTCAACGATCCCGATCTCATACTGGCAGATGAGCCTACAGGTAACCTTGATCCCAGTACTTCAGAAGAGATAATGATACTGCTCAAACAGATCTCTGACAACGGTAAGGCCATTTTAATGGCTACCCACGATTATTCGATCATTCTTAAGTTTCCCAGCGAAACCCTGAAATGTGAAGGAGGCAAGGTTTTTTCTACCGTGCAGAACAGCCTGTAAATATGCCTTTACTCAGTATTTGCATACCGGTATACAATCAGGATATCAATAGCCTGATTAAAGGACTGGTAAATGAGTTACAGCATTCAACTATTGACGGTAATATAGTAATACTGGACGATGGTTCATCAGAAGAGTTCCGCAAGTCCAATAGAGCTTTAGGCAATTTATCTGAAGTACTATATGAAGAACTGCCTCATAATATTGGCCGGTCTGCTATCCGCAACAAACTGGCCCATAAAGCAGAAGGGAAATATTTACTATTTCTGGATGACGACAGCCAATTGTTTTCCAGTCAGTTACTGAAAACATATGTAGAAGAAGCCAGGCCCGGTTGTGTAATATGCGGAGGACGCGTTTATCAAAAAGAAGAACCCACAGCAGAATACCGGCTTCACTGGAAATATGGTTCTTTAAAGGAAAGTTTAAAAGCTGAAAAACGAAGAGCCAATCCTCATGTCTTTCACAGCAACAATTTTTTGATCGACCGGAAGCTGTTTTTGGGTATTCAATTTGATGAAAGCCTAAAGCAATACGGGCACGAGGATACTTTGTTTGCTTATGAACTAAGCAAAAAGGGAATAAGTGCAATGCATATAGAGAACCCCGTACGACACGATGGGCTGGAAACAAGCCAGGATTTTCTCCATAAAACCCGTTTGGGAATACAAAATCTTGCCAGGCTATATAAAAATCAACCTGTAGACTTCAGTAATTATGTCCGTCTCTTAAAAAGCTATGAAAAAGTAAAGAAAAACGGGCTTAACCGTTTGCTGGCTCTGTTTTACAAACTTTCAAAAGAAAATTGGGAGGCCCGGCTCGGAAGTGAAAACCCCAGTCTTAAATTATTCAATCTCTATAAACTCGCCTATTTGTGCCGGCTTATGCTAAAGGGCTCAGAAAGTCCTTGAGTTTTTGCCTTTCTTTTTCCCACTGGTTTTCCAAAGCAGCTTTTTTTAGCTTTTCGGTGTAATACGGTTTACCCTTGTGCATAACTGCTTTAATTGCTTTGGCAATATTTTCGGGTTGATGGTCGTCAATAATTTCGCCTACCTGATACTTCCCAACTACCTTTTTTACTTCTACTACTTCTGAAGTTACCAGGGGAATACTGCATTTGATGTAATCAAATATTTTATTGGGAAGACTGTACTGGTAGTTTGGGCTATTGGGTTTATCTAACGACAGGCCACAATCCGCATTCAAAGTGTACTGCAGCATCTGGTGGTAAGGTTGGCGGGGCACAAATATCACCCTGTGCTCCAGCTTTTCTGTAATAGCCATTTCCTTTAATTGTGAAATAACATCTCCTCCTCCAACAATGAGCAATATTACTTTTTCATCCAGAAATTTTAAAGCCTGTAAAGCTTCTTCCATTCCCCGGTCTATATTAATGCCTGCCCCCTGGTTGATCAAAATAAAAGTCTCTTCCGGAAGTTCCAGTTCAGTTCTGCTCAACTTTACCGGGGGAAGGCTGGAATCGGCAATGTTGCGAATCACCATAAGGTCTTTGTGATACTCTTGTTTATAGAGCGAGGCAATACTTTCATTTACCGTGATAACTTTCTTTAGCCTGGGAAAAATAAAACGTTCTATGCTTGTCCATACTTTTTTTATCAAAGGCCGGTTTTGGATCTCCGGAACTCCGGTAAAGTATTCATGGCTGTCGTAAACTATAGGTTTGTTTTTAAGGCGGGCTACTATAAAATTGGGCAATAAAGTATCCAGATCGTTGCTGAAGTAAAGATCGAATCTTCTGAAAAGGAGAAAAAAGAATAAGCAGATATTGTAGCTGGCATAGAAGAGAAAGCCCTTGTTAAACCAAAGTTTGAAACGAACTGTTTTGTAATCTCTTTTCAAAGGCATGCTATCAGGCAGTAATCTCCCCACCAGATATATCTCAAAGTTGAGTTCCTGTAAAACCTCAATTGTCCGTTTTACCCGTTGATCGGTACTTAAGTCATTTGTAACGGTTACAACTACCTTCTTCATAATTTAGCGGCCAAAATAAGATACTTTGAACGAGTCGGTAAAAAAAATACGGATAGAAGACTATACTTATGACTTGCCGGAAGACCGGATTGCGCGATATCCTCTGGCCGTCAGAGATCAATCTAAACTACTGTTCTACAACAACAGAACTATTGAAGATAGCTATTATTACAGCCTGGATGAACTATTACCTTCTGATACTCATCTGGTTTTTAATCAAACTAAAGTGATCCAGGCCCGGCTGATCTTTCCTAAAAATGAACAAACCTTTCTAGAAATATTCTGCCTGGAGCCGGCTCATCAGCAAGAAATCCAATTAGCCCTCCAAAGTAAAGCGGAAATTGAATATTTATGCCTGGTCGGTGGAGCACGCAGGTGGAAAAGTGGATCATTAAATGCTGTTT
>JANQHO010000165.1 GCA_028277105.1 Owenweeksia sp.
GCTATATCCTTAAAACCCGGGCTCCATTCTTGGTATTCAACCAATACATCAACCTCGGTCTCACTATCGGCATCATTATACAGATGGATATCAGTACTATCTTCCGGATAACCGTATTCATCGGGTTCCAGATCATTGGGATGTAGGCCCAGTTCAATCTCATGGCCCTCTTGGTCTATCTTAATCTTTGTGATGGTTAGACCCTCATCAGAGTCAGGAAACAATTGAGACAACCGAAATGCTCCGTATGCTGAATACAGGAAAGCTAATAGCTG
The DNA here is from genome assembly GCA_028277105.1 of Owenweeksia sp. Classification (GTDB taxonomy): domain Bacteria; phylum Bacteroidota; class Bacteroidia; order Flavobacteriales; family Schleiferiaceae; genus JANQHO01. The sequence goes on from JANQHO010000165.1 coordinate 276, forward strand.
AATAACCACAACTATCAGGACTAATTCATACTCTGATACATTCATTCAATAATAATTATAAACATGAATTACTAAATTTTATCTGTAAACTCCAGTACCAGCTTTCCGTTAGGTTTAACCTTATAGATAATGCCCTCTTCATCGGATACTTCTTTCATTAATTCTCCTTTCTGTACGTCTTTAAGATATTCGCCGATTATATTCTTATCGCGGTTCACGATGATACAGAAGCTCTTAAAAATCTTACCACCGTTCTCATAGGACAGCTTATGAATTCCTGATGTGTTAGGGTAAAAGGAAAAGGTGATAGTGTCATCCTTTTCAATCACTTTAAAAATTGTAAGCATTCCTGGGGTAGGTTCTCCTGCTGAATGACGAAGATATCCTTCCTTTTGCGGTATAGGGAAATACATTTCTTTGTGAGTTTTGACATTTGCAGCTGGTTTTATTTTCTGCTTCTGAGCAGTCCTTTCTTTTGTTGTTTGTTTTTCAACATTTTGGCCTTTCTCCAGCTCTCTTAGTTGTGCAGCAAAATTTGCAATCATTTCTTCCAGTTTGTCTTGGTGTCTTGCCAGCGTTTCGACTTTCCCAGGTATTTCTAATGTCTCTGAGGTCAATTTTTTAATTTGAGCAGACATTGGTTTCCATCGAGATATCAAGTCTGCTTCTGTAGTTTTGAAATTCTCAAGCTTGTTAACCCGGGTCTCAGTTTTACGGAGTTGATAGAATATATAGACCAGTATAGGTAAAAACAACAAGCATACAATCAATGGAATGTACGCTGAAAACCAAGACCTCGGATTGATCTGGCCAGTAAGATAGAGGGGTATCGATTCCCTGATTCTTTCACTATACAATTTTAGAATGGGCTGAAGTTCTTTAAGTACCAAACTTCGCAGTCCGGTTTGAGAGGCTTCCGGGAAACTGTCCCTTAGATCGGCTAAACTGGAGGAAAGCAACTGATCCAGATATAAGAATGCTTTGTCTTTCTTGTGTCTGGCAATGCTGGCGTACCTGGCTGACTCATTGTTTATGCAGGTGGCCATGTTTTTGAAGCACCAGTTGGACAAGTTTGGATTATAGCTAGGGTTTAGGTAATCGTGTAAGTCATAGTGTTGTGGCAGGCTATCCAGGGGGTCCCCTTTTGGGTGGCCGTAAACGCAGTTTAGACAGTCTAGATCAGCCAGAGCATAAATTTCCCCATTTAAATTATACTTCAGATCCGGATTAACTCTCTTGGAAATCACACAGTTTACTACCAGTCCTGCAGCTCTAATAAAGTTGGAATCCTGATTTTCCTTAACCCGAACAAGGTATCCGGCCGATCCCCTTTCAAAAGGTTGATTCTTAGCAAAACTGATACTACCGGGGACAATAGTCAGAAGGAACCAGATGGTGCAAACATGCAACAACCAATCAGTGCTGAGGTTTTTTTTTTGAACGCTGCCGACCATTGCTATATCTTACGATTAGTATCCTAAATAGAATCCCTACTCAATTTTTATTTTTAGTTTTTTGTCAGGTTTAATCCTGTAAATTATCTGGCCGCTCAGGTTTTCTTCTTGCAACTCCCCTTTATGATACACTGTTATTTTCCTTCCATTTGAGCTGACTTCTTCTATATCGCACACCGGCTCAAGTGAATCATGGATATCGTTAATGGCTGATCGATGAATATTATTGCTATCCGGAACTATGGACAGTTCTAATTTTCCGTACATCTTATGCACCTCAAATTTTGACATTTCTTCCCGGCGGGTTTTTCCTTTCTTTTTATAAAAGAATCCCCCTCGTTCCGGAGATCGAAAGTAAAGTACTTCTTGCTGCGGTACTATTTCATCTGATTTAGAAACTTCCAATTTACTTTCGGGTGTTTTAGTTGTTCTTATTGTTGGCTGACCGCCGGATAGCTCATCAAGCTTCTGTTTCAATTCTTCTACTTCATCGGATAGCTGTGGTATCGAGGTTATTTTTGTACCCAGGTTCTCAACTTCTTGTTTCAGCCCGGATAGTTCAGATTGAAAACTACTTATTGACGTTTCGTGTCGGGCCAGTTTTCCTTCAGGGTCTTTAAAACTGCTTGTTTCACCACCACCTTTACCATCCTCTTTCCTTAGTTGGTGCTGTATTTTCAAATAGCCGATCACGGCTAAAATTAGAATGAGGTTAACGATGCCCAAAAGGTTCAGGGAGTTTTGGCTTTCCGATGGAATCTGGGTTTGGGGATTTTCCGGATTCTCGCTGGTTTCGGAAGTGTTTTGTGGAGAAGCGTCAACCTGAGTAGACAAAGATTTCTTGTAAAAGCCTTGTGTCAAATAATCTGGGACGGGTATTTCTGTGAGCTTTTCATAATTACTAAGAAATGGGGCAATGGTATCTAACATTGATTGCTTAAAGCCTTCTATCATTCCTCCGTGAGAATTCTTGGCTTTGACCAGTGCAAAGTCCATTAATTTCTTAGTAGCTTCATAAAATTCTTGAAGACTATCTTTTGTTATTAGTTCGCGTAAAACTTTTTTTCTTTCTTCAATAGCATCGGTGATCTTCTTAATCTCTGCGCTATTTGGAAGATATTCCTGTACATCATTCAATGATTGTCCCGGGGCATCATACTCGCAATTTGTGCAGTATACCTGACTTATTCGTTTTGTTTTACCTTCTACAGTTGCAGTTAACTCGGGGGCCAGCTTTTTGACTACCAGGCAGTTAATGGCATCCCCTACTTTGGTGAATATCTTTTGATGTTCATTAAGTGCGGCACGAGCATTTGACATACTCATGTACATTAACAAACCGATGACCAAAATCTTAACTGCCTTTAAGCTCATCTGTATCAGGTTTTTCAGCCAATAATTGTGACAATAAGAACAAATGAGATTTGAGCGGCGAAAAGAAAAGGCTGTCAGTTATGTTCTGCTCTTGTTCCTCTCCCAACTTTATTTCTATGGCCCGCTGAATTTGGTCTGTAATAAAGCCTTCATTGCTCAGGTAGGCTTTTACCTTTTTATGGCTAAAGGATTTGTTTAGGTTGAAATTTCCCGGAAGGTTGCAATCAAACCATAGTTCATCGCAAAAGAGAGCAATGAATTCCAAATAGTTCCGGGTTACTTTTTCAGCCACAAAAGATTTGTCATTGCCCATGTCTGCATAGTTGTACTTTTTTCGGGCATCAGAGTCTCGTCCACTTACAACGTTTTGGCCATCCCCTACAGGAATCATAAACTTGTCTTTATCCAGGGTAATGTTTCGCTCAATTTGGTCTAACCCTTTAATACCGCCCACTGCTGTGGCTTCCTTAGGATTATCCATTCTTTGAATCTCAATACGCTGAATATTGTAGGCTTTCCAGTTGGGTAGTTCGGCTCCATTTTTAATAGCGGCCGTACCCAGAACATATTTAAAGATTTGTGTTACCAAATCAGCCAGTCCCTCCACTCTATTAATGTTCGTGGAGTTATTATTGGCATATTCCAACAGTCTTGAGCCGTTACCACTTAATCCAATTTTCTTTGGTGCAGCCAAATTCTGATTGGCAACCAACTGGGCAGTATGATAGAAAATGGATGACGCATGAAGCAAGAACAGCAATTTAAAATCAGGGTCCAGCATCAACTTATCTCTAAACTCCTTCACAGTAAACAGAAAGTGAATTAGTTCTGGTGTGCCAAGATTGTTTAGAATATACTCGAAGGTTTTGCCTCTTTCGGCTTCTACTCTTTTGTCTAATAGTTTCCTTATGTCCTGATCGTCTCGATATTTTATGGCGAATCCATTTTCCTCGTCATCATTCTCAGCTCCCATTTCCACCAATCCTTTGTCGAATAGATTATCACCGGCAAACTTGAAAGAAGTTGTGGCTGTCAATTTTGACTTATTAAAAATTAGAACATCTGTAGTACGCCCCCCAATATCTATGTTCACGTAGGTATCACCTGTTCCTAAAGTTTTTGGCTGGCTGTAAAAAGGTGCCCAGGATTCAGTAATGGAATAGAGGTTTTTAGTGTCGCTATTTTTATCGTCTTTCTTACCGCGCTGAAAGAGGTTGAGATAAGACTCTTCCCAAACCCTTTGAAGAACATTGGTTTGTTCGTCACCCATACTTAAGGGCTTGTACCAAAGTACTTTCGTATTTGTAGGATCGTAGCCCGAATAAATGATCTGGGTTCTTCCCAATAACAATAGCTCTTCAATAAAAGCTGAGATGAGGTGCTTTGCGGCTAGGTTGTCCGGTTTTGCAATGTCCCATTTAAGGTTAGCCCGAATATCATCAACAGGCTTATTCCTTGGTGAAATAGGAAAGCCACTGGAGAAAGTGAACGGTATGTTTACATTTCCAAGTACTTTAACACCATCGGCCAAAGAGGGTTCCGCACTTCTATGAACATTGATTAATGTGGGTATTGGAAAGTTCACTTGCCCCTCATACCCTATAAGCGAGGGTAAGAATTCATAGTATTGTGGCTTTAATTGATCCCGCTCAGGCAAGTCGTAACGCGCTGTTCCTGAAATGCTGCCTTCAGTACTTAAATCCGGTTGGTTCGTCAAAGCCATATGGCTTTCATGATAGCCGTTTAAAGATATATAGTTTGTAAGTGGTACTACTTTTGCGCCCGAACCATCGCCTATTTTTACGGCTGCATAGGTATTGCTTGAGCCCACATCAAATGACAGGTATGATTTTGAATGATTAAGGGTAGGTATCGGTTCAAACTTTGGCACTAAGACACCCTGAATAGGCTCTCCGTTATGATTACCGTTTATTGAAAGAGCATCAAAGGTGATGGTTTCCGAATGTTTTTTCTTGAGATCAAAATACTTTGTGATCAGCGGGCCTTCCTCAGCAGTCATTCGGGTAATAACCGAATTAGGGCTGACCTGAGCGTATGCTGCAGTTTCTACATCTGACCTTAAAAAGTTTAACTGAACATCACCTTGAGAAGCCAGATGGTACAAAAACACTTTGTAAAAATCATTGAATTCCGGAACATCAGTTTTATAAAATGGATAGATGCCTACAAACAAATCAGAGACTTCAATAATACCTCCCAACTCTTCTGCTTCACTATATTTGGTATCTACACCGTAGGTTCGTTTAAACAAAATGGAACCATTTATATCTCCTTTCGCCCTAACCGGTATTCTTAGTTCAGCCTCATAAAAATCAACACTTTCCAACTTTCTTATGGTAAGGTGGTCTTTTAAGTCTTCAACAGTGAAGTACTTAAAATAAAGAGGTTTAATGGGCAGTAAAATATTACTGGATTCTGAACTATCGCCATTCCAGTACTTGCCCCTGTTAACCTCATAGTTTAAGGAAATAAGGTGCTTTTCCAGAAAATCATTTCTTGTCAACCATGGGTAAGGAATATCTTCAGTTCCAGGAAGTAACCGCTGTTCAGGAGGCCCGTCGGGGTTAGGCGGAATGAAGGTATCTTTGGGAATAGGCTTTTTGTAAAGTATCCACCCCTCATGTATATCTTCCTGGGAAAGTGCTAGTGGTGGTTTACTTAGCGATGCGACTTTTGTGCCCCGCATGGCATAATCACTGTTGGTCGATATTTCTTCATCTCTGGCATCCTCACTGTCCTGCAGGCAGTAATACTCCAATCCTGGGATAAGAGAAAAGTCTTTGCCCTGTAAACGAAAGTT
>JANQHO010000014.1 GCA_028277105.1 Owenweeksia sp.
GAATTATTTTTTGGCTCTATGAGTGGCAGTGGTTACGATATAGCCTGTGCCGGGGAAAATGAGCCTATTCTTTACCGCGTGGAAAACCAAAAACCCAGTTGGATCACTACTTCCTTACCGCCAGCCTTCCGTGAATGCTATTTTGTTTATTTAAATCAAAAAAAATTATCGGCCCCCGAAGTTGCCAGGCTGCAAAAAGAAAAAACCGATCCCTCTGCTATTGAGGATATAAGCCGCATAAGCCGATTATGTACCCAGGCCGGTACAGCCGAAGAGCTCGCTCAGCTTATGGATGAACACGAGAAGATCACGGCTGCCATCAATCATCTCCCTCCCGTCAAGCAACAACTTTTTCCCGATTTTGAAGGCTCTGTTAAATCACTGGGAGCCTGGGGGGGCGACTTCATAATGGCATTGGGAAGTAATTCAGCTCAATACTTTAACCAAAAAGGCTATCCCGTTCATTTCAAATTCAATGATATTGCCGCCAAAAAAGTCTAGCTCGCCTAATACTCTTTAACAAACTGATTCTGTAGTTAATTTCTTAACTTTCAGATTTACTCACGGCATGTTAAAACGTAGGACTTGTATATTATTTCTATTGCTTTTTTCAGGTTTGTTTTCTCTTAGAGGAAGCCACCTGGTAGGAGGAGAAATAACCTACCAATGTGTTGGGAATAACAATTACGAAATAACCCTTACTATTTACCGGGATTGCTTTTCGTCAACTGGTTTTGATCGAAACATAGTTGTTTCTATATACGATATCAATAATAATTTAGTCGACAACTTATTAGTTCCCATCCTCTCACAATCCAATTTGCCCGTTATAGCTCCCAATAACTGTACAACACTGCCTGCTACAGTGTGCACACAAAAGGCCTTATACAAGACTACTATAAATCTACCGCCCATACCCGGAGGTTATACCATTACTCATCAACGTTGTTGTCGCAACTCAACTATTACCAATGTATTTAATAACCCCACTAAGTGGGGTTCTACCTATACTACTCGCATACCTTCTAATGATGTAGGCTGCAACAGTAGTCCAAGTTTCCAGGACGACCCACCAGTTGTTTTGTGTCTCAACCAAATGATCCAATTAGATCTGAGTGCCAGCGAATCTGACGGGGACAGCCTTTACTACGAACTTTGTACACCACTACACGGTGGGGGACCTTCAATAAATTCAAGAGGTCCGAATAGCCCCATGCCAGATACAGCTACGCCTCCCCCCTATCAATTGGTACCTTTTGTACCAGGCTTTACCAGTATACTGCCTATTACTTCTAACCCGCCTTTTCAAATCGATCCCCATACCGGTATTTTATCAGGAATGCCCACTCAAATAGGCCAGTTTGTTTTTTCTATCTGCGTAAGCGAATTCCGGAACGGGGTTTTTATCAATAAAATAAGCCGCGATTTCCAGTTTAACATCAGTGGCGATTGCCGTACTCCCACTTCGGTAATTGTAGACCAAACCATCGATCCCTCAAGCTTGTGTAGTGGGAAAACTATAAACTTCAGCGAAAGCTGCCTCTTTACCAATGACTATTACTGGGATTTTGGTGATCCTACTACCAATGCCGACACCAGCAGGCTGGCTTCGCCCAGCTACGTTTACAGCGATACCGGAGTGTACAATGTCATGTTGATAGCCAATCCCTACACTCCATGTGCCGACACCTCATACAGTTTGTTCAGGGTTTTTGATCCGGTAGAAATAAGCTTTGACTACACTGGCTTGAATTGTTTTGAAAGCCACTCTTTAAACTTTACTTCCAGTGGTGTATATGGAGACAGTGCCGTGGTAAGCTGGGATTTTGGTGGGCTCACCAATCAGGGTACCACTTTAACAGGAGTAAAAAATCCCGAGAATGTAAGATTTCTTCAACCCGGTACCTATAACGTAAAAGTAACAGTCATCGATTATGAGTGTAATGATTCGTACAGCAGGGATATCAGGCTTATTGGCAAGCCTGAGTTAATACACAAAGTGCCTGAAGTGAGGGAATGTGCTCCTGTGGTAGTCAGTTTCAGGGACAGCAGTGAAGCGGAAGCACCTATGAGCCATTTCTGGAATTTTGGCGATGGTAGCATTTCAGACGAAAAAAATCCTGTCCATATCTACACTAAGCCGGGAATTTATACTGTCTATCACTCTGTTTCTATTAATGAAAGTGGTTGCATAGCTACCGTTACCGATACCTTTCACGAAGTTATAGAGGCACTGCCGGTTCCTGTATCACAGATAAAGGTAAGTCCTGAAATAACTGAATATCCTCAAACCAGATTCACAGTGACCAATGCCAGTGATAAACACCTGCGCACTATAACCTATTTGCCTTTTGGCAGCCCTGTAGAAGACCTCAACTCTATGGATTTTAAACTGGACGATACCGGTAGTTATAAGATCACTCATATTACCTATAACCAGTTTGGTTGTACGGATACCATGATACAAAAAATACGGGTAGAAGCTCCTGTTAAGATATTTATACCCAATGCTTTTACACCTAACAATGATGGCATTAATGACCTTCTGGCTTTTTCTGTTTTAGGAGTAAAGGAATTTGATCTTACCATCTTTGACCGTTGGGGTAGCCTGGTTTTTACTACCACTTCAACTGATTATCTCTGGAACGGCAAATTGCTGAACACCGGGACAGAATTAAATACTGCTGTATATAGTTACGTGATAAATGCCACTGTCATCAAAACAAATGAGGTGATCAGCCAGCGTGGAACTATAACTCTTATCCGTTAGTGCTGGTATAGCTATTGAGAAAAAGGAATACCGTTAGGCAAAGTATTACGCTAACAAACACATTAATCAGTAACCAGACAAAATTTTCTCCTTTCAATAAGAGGTAGTTTTCATAGCTGAATGTGCTAAACGTACTGAATCCCCCGCAAAAACCAATAAGCCAAAAATTCTTCCAGCTCTCGGATATATCGCGCCCTTTTAATATTTGCGACAAAACCAAAGCCATCATAATACAGGCTAGTACATTGGCGGTTAGAGTAGCCAGAGGTAAAAGGCCTTTGTAACGCACAGCAATCACTAGCCTGGAGATGGCATATCGGGAAATACTACCGAGTCCCCCACCCAAAAAAACCATCAAAAAGGCTTGTAAATCAGGCATTTTTATTGGGTTTGATCAAGAGAAATAAAAGATAATACAAATACCCTAGCACACTACCTAATATAGCTCCGCCAATAACATCTCCCGGAAAATGCACTCCCAGATAAATTCTGCTGTAGCCAATAATAGCTGCCCAGAGCAACAGCAAATGAAGGATATAACGGTAAAAAGGCATCAGTATCAGCCCGGCTAAAACAGCCAGGCCAAATGTGTTGGAGGCATGAGAGCTGACAAAACCATACTGGCCGCCACAACCTTCCTTTACCAGCCGCATTTGTCCTTTGATATCTTCCTGGTGGCAGGGCCTTAAACGTTGAAATTGTTCTTTAAAGAGCTTTACACTTCCCTGATCGGTGCTGATCACATTGAGCACAAGACAAAGTACTGCCATAAAAAAACCCCTCCGGGAAAGTTTACGGTATAAGAGATACAACAGTAAGGCGTAGAGAGGAAACCAGATAGCCACCTCCGACACTTCTATCCAAAAGGGATCCCAACTATCCACCCCTTGATTGTTCAGATATATAAAGAGTTGCTTATCCCATTCCAGTAGCTGTTCCACTATTGATCATTTAAAGTATTCCACAGTAAATCCTTCAGTTCTATCACTCCCTCTCCGCTCACGGAAGATAAGAAACACCATTTTAAACCGGAGGGTAATTCTTTTCTCAATTGTTCCCCCATTTCGCCTTGCAGCTCTTCATCCAGCATATCAGACTTCGAAATTGCCAATATCCTTTGTTTATCCAGTAATTCGGGATTATACTTTTCTAGTTCTTTCAACAATATGTCATACTGTTCTTTGATGTCAACAGCATCAGCAGGTACCATAAAAAGAAGGACGGAATTCCTTTCAATATGACGCAAAAAACGATGTCCCAAGCCTTTACCTTCATTAGCTCCCTCTATGATCCCGGGTATATCAGCCATAACAAAAGAGCGGAAATCGCGATAAGAAACAATGCCCAGGTTTGGCGTTAATGTAGTAAAAGGATAATCGGCTATTTCAGGTTTAGCAGCTGATAAAACGGACAGCAAGGTAGATTTACCGGCATTGGGGAAACCAACCAGGCCCACATCGGCCAGTACTTTAAGCTCCAGGATACACCAGCCTTCTTCACCTGCTTCCCCCGGTTGGGCAAAACGCGGGGTTTGGAAAGTTGAAGACTTGAAATGGGTATTGCCCAATCCACCTCTTCCCCCTTGTTTCAAAACCTTTTCTTCACCTTCTTCGGTAATTTCAAAAAGGAACTCCCCTGTTTCCGCATCGCGGGCAACCGTACCAAGGGGAACTTCCAGTATTTCGTCTTTACCCTGGGCGCCTGTCATTTGGTTACGACCTCCATTTACACCTGCACTTGCCTTTACGTGCTTGCGGTACTTGAGATGCAATAAGGTCCATAATTGTTGATTGCCACGTAGTATAATATGTCCTCCCCGACCTCCATCTCCTCCGTCTGGACCACCTTTGGGAGTAGACCGGTCGCGGTGAAGGTGAGCCGAGCCTGCCCCTCCTTTACCGGATTTACAATAAATCTTTACGTAATCAACAAAATTGCTGGTCATAAGGTAGTACTCACCTTATTGATAACATCCCCGAGCCGTGTAAATATTTCTTGGATACTTCCCAAACCGTCAATATTGTGGAACTTATTTTGTTTTTGATAGTAATCTTTTAAGACCATTGTTTCCTGTTTATACACCTGAAGACGTTTTTTGATCACTTCTTCGTTTTGGTCATCGGCCCGGCCACTCTCTTTACCTCTTTCCAGTAAACGCTTGATCAGCTCTTCTTCAGGCACATCAAGAGCGAGCATCAATGTAATGGATTCATCCATTTCAAGCAGAAGCCCATCAAGAGCCTGAGCCTGTTCAGTGGTTCGGGGGAAACCGTCAAAGATGAAACCATTAGCACCTCTATTGTCAAACAACTTTTTGCGGATCATTTCCACTACTATTTCATCAGGAACCAGTTTTCCGGCATCAATTAATGATTTGGCTTCCAAGCCCAGAGGAGTTCCCGCTTTAGTTTCTGAACGGAGCAGATCCCCTGTGGAAAGGTGTATCAATTTGTAGTGATCTGTTAACTTGTTAGATTGAGTTCCTTTACCTGCCCCGGGAGGGCCAAACAATACAATATTCAGCATTTCAAATAATTAAGATTTATATCTTTTTCCTGTCGTTTTGAACTACGTCAGTTTGGAAAAGATGCAAAATTAACAATTTCACCGCCTATAACTTAATATAGCAGAGTGGCTCAGATTTGTATTTTTGCAGCTTAACCTAAACTTATGGCTGAAACCTATTGTGTTATTATGGCTGGCGGTATCGGTAGCCGCTTCTGGCCGGTTAGCACTACTGAATTTCCCAAACAATTTCACGACATTCTCGGAACGGGCGAAACTCTCCTTCAGCAAACTTACCGGAGGCTTCTAAAAATAACCGATGCTGATAAGATTATGGTGGTAACTCATAAAAACTATCAAAAACTGGTATCGGAACAACTGGCAGAACTTCCAAAAGAAAATATAATAACCGAACCGGCTCGCAGAAATACAGCTCCCTGTATCACTTATGCCGCTTACCGTATTCAGAGTAAAAACCCTGAGGCTACCATGATGGTAGCTCCTTCCGACCATATTATTACCAACGAAGACGAATTTGTCAGGGTGACCCGTATAGCCCTGGAGCAGGCGGCTGTTAAGCCCTACCTTTTCACTATGGGTATCAAACCCAACCGCCCTGATACAGGCTACGGGTACATTCAGTTTGTAGAGCCGGAAGGGGTTGACCTAAATGAAATAAAACAGGTAAAAACCTTTACTGAAAAACCAACCGATGAGCTGGCTCTTCAATTTTTAGAAAGCGGGGACTTTCTCTGGAATTCCGGTATTTTCATCTGGAGTATCCAGGGTTTTATCAAAGAGATCGAAGAGCACCTGCCCGATCTTTTTGCCACATTTGAAGGTGGAAGAAAAGTTTTCGATACGACTAAAGAAGATGATTTTATCAATGAAGTATATCCGAGTTGCGAAAATGTTTCCATCGATTATGGTCTCCTGGAAAAATCTCATCACGTTTACGTTATTCCCTCCGACTTTGGATGGAGCGACCTCGGAACATGGGGCAGCCTTTATCAAGAGATGAAACACGATAAAAACGGCAATGCCTCATTCACCAATAAAGTGATATTCTACGGGAGTAAAAACAATATTATCCGAATGCCCAAAAACAAATTAGCGGTAATTGAAGGTTTAAAGGATTACATAGTTGTTGACAATGGAGACTCTCTGCTTATTTGCAAAAAGGAACACGAGCAATTGATCAAATCTTTTGTCAGCGATATTAAACTCAAATATGGCGATCGCTATATTTGATATTTTTATACCCGTTTATGGTAGAAAATACCCCTGACAATACCCAGAGCGAAAAGGCGCAAAGGAGTGCCTTACGCAACTTCAAAGCTCTGATTCGCGCCATTAGAATTATAGTACTTCAAACCCTTAGAATCCAGGACAATGCTCATCCTGAAGAGACTATTGAGTCCATTAAAAAGGATATTGACTTCAGGGGTTATAATGTTTGGGTACTGATTTTCAGTATCTTCATAGCTTCCATTGGACTTAATGTCAATTCTACTGCAGTAGTCATCGGTGCCATGCTTATCTCACCTCTGATGGGACCAATATTGGGTATTGGTATGAGCATAGGCATCAACGACTGGAATACCTTAAAACGCTCTTTAAGGCATTTTATCATTATGTTTTCTGTGAGCATTATCACTTCTACTATCTATTTTTTTATAACCCCTCTGGCCGATGCCCAGTCGGAATTACTGGCCCGTACCCGTCCTACTTTGCTGGATGTATTCATTGCCCTTTTTGGAGGATTGGCGGGAATTTTAGCAGCTAACCGCAAGATCAAGACCAATGTAATACCAGGGGTGGCCATTGCCACGGCTTTAATGCCTCCACTTTGTACAGCAGGTTACGGGCTGGCTACGGGGCAGTGGAATTTCTTTTTTGGAGCTTTTTACCTTTTTCTGATTAACTCCATCTTTATCAGCCTGGCTACCTTTTTTATCGTAAGATTTTTGCGCTTTCCGGTAAAAGAATTTGTAGATCCGGTAAAAGAAAAAAAGGCCCGCAGGTACATTTATATTTTCGTGTTTTTGATAATAGTTCCAAGTGGTTATATTTTTTATAATGTGGTAAAGGAATCTATTTTTAACCAAAGGGTAGAACTGTTTATAGCAGAGAACATCGAATACGAAGGCACCGAACTGGTAAAAAAAGAAATCGTTTATTCCGATAGTGACCCCCAGATCAACCTGGTGATGTTTGGAGAGCCCATACCGGAAAAAGTTATCAACTCCTGGCGCAATAAATTATCGCTTTACAGAATTGAAAATTGCAAGTTGAACATAGTACAGCCCAAGAATACCGAAGGAATGGCCACTGCTGAGATGGGAAAACTAGTGGATGTATTTTCCGAAAGCCGTAAAGAAATACAGTCTAAAGACCAATTGATAGCTCAATTGAAGGAAGCTTTGCAGGCTGAACGCAAAGACAATCTCCCGGTAGATCAACTGTCAAAAGAATTGCAAATTCAATTTGATCAATTGGAAAGTTTTGGTGTGGGGCAAGTACTTCGCGTCAGTTTAGAAGGGATTGATACTCTTATGGTTGCCAGCCTGAGCTGGAATGAAAATTTTTCTGAGGAACTGGCCGCTGAAAATGAGAAAAAAATAAAGGAATTACTAAAGATCCGGTTGGGGGTCCCTACAGTAGAAGTTACCAGAATAGCCTTAACAAAAGACTCTGTAGAATCTAACTAAGGGCTTGTTTATAGCGGTCTAACGCCCTCTTACGGGCTTCTTTATGATCTACTATGGGGTCGGGATATCTATCCGTACTATATTCTTTTACCCATTGTTTAACGTACTTCCTGTCAGGATCAAATTTGTCTAACTGCAAAGAAGGGTTGAAAATCCGGAAATAAGGGGCAGCGTCTACCCCGCTACCAGCAGCCCACTGCCAGCCTCCAACATTAGAAGCAGCATCGTAATCTAAAAGTTTCAGGGCAAAATAAGCTTCTCCCCAGCGCCAGTCTATTAAAAGATGTTTGGTTAAAAAACTGGCCACCAGCATTCTCACACGGTTGTGCATAAAACCGGTCTCATTCAACTCTCGCATACCGGCATCTACCAATGGATAACCGGTCATCCCTTCACACCATTTCTCAAATTGTTCTTTATTATTATTCCAACTGATATTATCGTACTCCGGTCTAAAGGCCTTATTGATTGATTCGGGATAATGATAGAGTATTGACTGGTAAAAATCCCGCCAGATCAATTCATTGAAATACTTTTCGTTTTCTTTCTGAGCTATCCGTCCCAATTTGCGAATGCTTATGGTACCAAAGCGCAAATGCAGGCTCAACCTGCTGGTTCCCTTAAGTCCGGGAATGTCCCTGGTTTTGTGATAATTACGGATAAGTTCTTTATCGATAAGCCGGTCGGGAAAGGTAAAATCGTTTTTCAGAAAACCCATTTTACTCAATTCGATCCCTGGGAGTACATCCGTTTTCAACAGATTGCCGAAGTATTTCTCATTTGGGTAAGATCTGAGGTAATAATCATTTAAACACTCCTTCCACTTCTTCATATAAGGAGTATAAACAACATAAGGTTTCCCTTCCTCTTTTAACACCTCATTTTTATCGAAAATAACCTGGTCTTTATAACCTTTAAAGTCTATTCCCTTTTCTTTAAGCAGCGTAAAAATTTCTTTATCGCGTTTTTGGGCATAGGGTTCGTAGTCGCGATTGGTGTACACAGCCTTTACGTTAAACTCTTTTAGTATGCCGGGAAATATTTCCTCTGGCCTGCCGTACTTAATAAGTATACCCGATCCCCTTTTTTCCAGTTTCTGCTTAAGGGACATAATCTCCTGCCAGATAAAAAGAACTCTTTTGTCATCTTCGGGTAATTCATCCAGAATATTGCGGTCGAAAATAAAGAGAGGTAAAACGGGATAAGAAGACTTTAAAGCGTAGTAAAGACCTGCATTGTCATCCAGGCGCAGGTCCCTTCTAAACCAAAAAAGCGCTATCCCCTTATCATTCATTTTTCTTCTACATTTTGTCCAGGCCGGGCATATTTGTAGCGTTTTTCCAGCATAGCTGTATAATAAGTATCCAGGCCGTTTACCGTTATGCCATTTACTTTTGAATGATCGATAAAACCATCTTCCAACAAAGCTTCACTATCCACCCAGCACTCTTCAATTTTGCCCACGAGTAATAAGGTAGCATTTGCTTTTATCTCGTGCTTTTCTACAAAACGACAACCCAGTTTTATCCTGCTTTCTTCCACATAGGGCACTGGAAAATCCGATGAGTAAAACTCCCGGAGCCCTACTGCTGTAAATTCCGATTCATCTTTATCGTATTTAGCCGAAGCCTGATGTGCTTGCGGCAACATATCCAGTTGTACGGCATTAACGGTAAAAAAACCAGTATCCAATATGTTCTCCAGGGTATGGCGGGCAACCGTATGTGGACGAAAAAGCACACCCAGGAAAGGCGGATTGGCACCCACGTGAATAACGGAAAAGAACAGCCCTAGATTAGTGATCCCTGTAGAGGAACGGGTACCGATAAGATTTAAGCTTTTAAAGCCACCGGCTGAATTAAAAAAGTTAGCCCGGTAAAAACGCTCCCAGCTTTCAAAATCACCGGCATTGAATTTTTTGAGAGCCATAATTAAAGAGATCTGATGCTGGACATACCACCGTCAACATGTAGTATCTGCCCGGTAACCCAGGCTGAACGCGGGGAAATCAGATAGCACACCGCTTCGCTCATATCTTTGGGAGTACCGATCTTTTTGAGGGGGTGGCGCTCGGTATTGGATTCTCTTTTGCGATCATTACTGAGCAAGCTTTCTGCCAATGGCGTTTCAGTAAGTGAAGGAGCTATGGCATTGAACCTTACTTTGGGTGCATATTCTGCCGCCAGACTTCGCACCATACCCTCAACCGCTCCCTTTGCGGCACTGATAGCACTGTGAAACGGCATACCTGTTTGTACAGCCACAGTGCTGAAAAATACGGCACTCCCCTGCCCGCTGGTCTTTAGTTTATCTATACACTGCAACAGGACTTTAACTGCTCCCAGATAATTCACTTCCATTTCTTCGCGGATCTGATCCAGTTTGATGCTTTTAAATGGTTTGAGATTGATAGTTCCGGGACAGTAAACCAAACCGTGAAGCTCTTCGGGCAAGTCCAAAGTAGTATTGCCTGTAACATCATACTCCTGGAAACGAACGCTGGGCGGAAGATCACCGCTTGCAATACTGCGAGAAGCAGCAATTACGTCATAACCCTGTTCAGTAAGATCAATGACCACAGCTTTCCCTATCCCGGTTCTTCCTCCAATTACTAAAACTGTTTTAGGCATTTGTAATCTATTTGATGGCTCTTACGTGATTCAATAATTCATTGCGATAATCCTGATCCTCAAACTTACCACTGTAATGGGCAGTAATGGTACTACTACCACTATCCTCTATTCCCCGGGTAAGTACACACATGTGATCAGCCTCAATTATCACCGCAACATTTTCTGTTTTCAAAACATTTTTAAGCTCGTGGGCTATTTGCTCTGTAAGCCTTTCCTGTACCTGAGGCCGTTTGGAAAAATACCTTACGATGCGGTTTATTTTAGACAGCCCAATTACCTTTCCTGACGATATATAAGCCACGTGAGCTTTGCCTATAATGGGAACAAAGTGATGTTCACAATAACTGTGAACGGTGATATCTTTTTCAACCAGCATTTGTCCGTAGCGGTATTTATTTTCGAAAAGGCGCACTTGAGGCTTATTTTCAGGGTTTAAGCCCTGAAAAACTTCAGAAACAAACATTTTAGCCACCCGGTGAGGGGTTCCTTTCAAACTGTCATCTGTTAAATCCAGTCCCAAAATATCCATGATCTCAGCAAAACGTTGTTCTATCTGCTCAATTTTGGTTTCATCATTAATAGCAAAGGCCCCTTCTTTCATAGGGGTTTCCAGCTTACCAGACATTTCGTGATCGTCTCCGTTGAGTTCTACCTTCCGCAAAAGTTCATCGGGCTTATTTTCTGATCCATTTACACCCTTAGCGTTAACCGCTGTACTCAACAAAGTTTCTCGGAGTTTCATATAAGGTTACTTTTAATTTTAAACTGTTTTCTACTTCTTTTCTCAAAATATCCCAGATCACTACTGCTATATTTTCTGCCGTGGGATTTAGATTTTTAAATTCTTCTGTTTCCTCATTGAGGTTTTTGTGATCGAAACGATCTTCAATTTTGCTTTTTATCAGATCAGCCAACCATTTCATGTCAACTACATAACCTGTCTCCGGGTTTATATTTCCGCTTACCGATACAATGAGTTCATAATTGTGCCCGTGGTAATAAGGATTATTACATTTTCCGAAAACGTCACTATTCTTATCATCATTCCAATTGGGATTGTGCAAGCGGTGGGCAGCATTGAAATGGGCATGACGGCTTACCGTTACTTCCATGTCATTTCTTTTACTTTTTCCCGGAATTGTTTAAAAATAATCTTGAACCATGCTGTATAGTTCTCCGG
>JANQHO010000084.1 GCA_028277105.1 Owenweeksia sp.
ATCAGCCCAAGAAAGTTTTATTACTGGATCAAGCCGAATCCCCCCTCTACGATTTGGAATATGATCTTAAAAGCAAATCACCTCATTTATTTGATAAAGCTGAGTTTATTATAGGAGACGTAACAGATTACAACCGCATGAAAAAGGTTTTCAAAACCTTTGAGCCCAATATGGTTTTTCATGCTGCTGCATATAAGCATGTTCCCTTGATGGAAGATAATCCCTACGAAGCGGTTTCAGTCAATATAATAGGAACAAAGAATATTGCTGACCTGTCAGCTGAATTTAGCGTTCAAAAATTTGTAATGGTATCTACCGATAAAGCTGTAAACCCTACTAATGTGATGGGGGCTACCAAGCGTACAGCCGAGATATATACCCAATGCCTCAATGGATCGTCTAAAACCACACAGTTCATAACCACAAGATTCGGCAATGTTCTAGGTTCCAATGGTTCGGTAATCCCCCTTTTCAGAAAACAGATAGAAAAAGGAGGTCCTATAACTATCACTCATAAAGATATAACACGTTATTTCATGACTATTCCCGAGGCCTGCAATCTGGTTTTAGAAGCCGGAGCCATGGGTAGCGGAGGTGAAATATTTGTCTTTGATATGGGAGAATCCGTTAAGATCATAGACCTGGCCAAAAAAATGATCAAGCTTTCAGGCCTTACCCTGGGAAAAGATATAGAAATTGTAGAAGTGGGTTTGCGTCCGGGAGAAAAGCTCTATGAAGAACTACTCGCAACCAAAGAAAATACTAAATCCACTTATCACCCTAAGATCATGATAGCTGAAACAGAGCAATATGATCACAATACCGTTAAAAAGGCTATCAAAAAGATTGAAAAATGTTGTAAAGAAACGGACGATAATTTACAACTGGTTTCAGAACTTAAAACCATAGTGCCGGAATATATAAGCAATAATTCGATATTTGCCTCGCTCGATTTAAAGAAAGTGGCTAATGAATAAGGCCTTTTTGCCAGTACTTTTGCTGGCACCTTCACTTCTTCTTTCCCAATATCAATATCGTTATCAGCTCAACCACCTGAAAAATATCAGGCAGCAAGCCTTTTTATACCAAAAAGATCTTAACGTTCATACTTCTATCCGGCCCCTGGATAATTGGGAGATCGACAGCTTGAAGCCCAAAGTGAGTTTTGACAGGATATTGCTTTTAAAGCCGTGGTGGCATAGAAAATTATTTGAAGAAAACCTGGTATATATCAATAAAAGTGATTTTAGCTTAACTATTGATCCGGTTGTTAACTTTCAACTAGGAGCCGAATCTGGGGAAGATGATTTTCGCTACATCAATACCCGGGGTTTTATAGTTGAAGGACGGATAGGTCAAAAGTTTACCTTTTATTCTTCTTTCCTGGAAAACCAGGCCCGCTTTCCCCTTCATGTAGCTGAATTTATCGGTAACAAAGGAGTCGTTCCCGGGTACAATATTTCCAGAGATTTTGGCGATAATGGTTTTGATTATGGTATCGCCAGTGGCGAGATAAGCTACACCCCCAATCGCTTTTTTTCTTTTACACTTGGTCAGGGGCGGAATTTTTTTGGGGAAGGTTATCGCAGTATGCTTATTTCTGATGTAGGTTTCAATTATCCTTTTTTCAGGATAGAGACCTCTTTCTGGAAAATAAAGTATGTAAACTTATGGGCACAACTATATGACATAAGACCTGAAATAGAGAACAGCGGGGCTTATGCCAGAAAATATCTTTCCAGTCATTACCTCAGTATCAATATCAATAAGAGGCTTAATTTAAGTTTTTTTGAAGCTATTGTTATCGGGGATACCCTGCAACAAAGAGGACTCGATGCCAGCTTTTTAAACCCTGTTATTTTTTATCGCCCGGTAGAATTTGCAGTTGGCTCCAGGCAGGGCAATGCCTTGCTCGGATTTGGAGCTTCTTATAAGTTGTTCGATTTCAATCAGATATATGGACAGTTTGTTTTGGACGAATTCAGCTTTGAATCTTTGACTAACGGACAAGGCTCTTGGGTAAATAAATACGGTTGGCAAATAGGGATTAAAGATTACCAGACATTGGGAGTAAAAGGGCTCTTTACCCGGCTTGAGTATAATGCCGCCAGACCCTACACCTACTCTCATAAGGTTGTGCTTACCAATTACGGGCATTATAATCAGGCGTTGGCTCATCCCTGGGGCGCCAACTTTCATGAATTGATACTCCAGTCAGTTTTTCAATACAATCGCTGGGAATTAGAATGGAAACTCATTTACGGGGCAAGAGGGCTCGATACTAATAATTCCAATTGGGGAAGCGAACTATACATTTCTTACCAGGAGAGAGAGCAGGATCTGAACAATGAAATTGCGCAGGGGTTAAGAGCTGATTTTTTGTACTCACTGCTTAGAGTCGGTTGGATGATGAACCCTGCAACCGGTCTTAAAATAGAAGCAGGCTGGCAGTACCGGGGTTTTATTAATGATATCAGTGTTGCAACCAGCCCATTTTCATCTGTTACATCCCATTATTTTTTTGCTGGTTTGCGTACCGAGTTTTTCAATCGTTATTATGATTTTTGAGGCCATGTGGCAAGATTTCAAACCTACCATCCTTTTCCTTATTAAGTTTTTTCTGGTTTATGGAGCCTTATCAGTATTATACGGCCTTTTTGTAAGTAATTACGATACATCATCTCCCCCTCAAACCGATCCTATTACCCGTTTTGTGACTTTTAACTGTACCAATACCGCTTCCTTTTTGGGTTATAGCATCACCGTGGTTAAAAACGACCATCTGAATTATACAGCAGACGAAGAGCAAACTTTTGATAGCATCTGGCTCAATGATATCTATGCCATTTCAGTAGAAGAGGGTTGTAATGGCATTAATATTATGATCCTCTTTATGGCTTTTGTGGTAGCCTTTGGAGGGAAGCTCATAAACATGCTCATTTTTATTCCCACAGGAATACTATTTATTCACTTATCTAATATTGGGCGTCTGCTGTTCTTGAGCCTGCTCAATGTAGAATGGGGTGGACGGGCCTTTCATTTTTTCCACAAATACGGCTTTACAGCGGTTATCTATCTCTCAGTACTATTACTGTGGTATCTTTGGGTATCCCGTTTTTCCGGTAAATCTTTTTTCAGGAAAAAAAGTTGATGAGCAGAAAGAGATGGATTTATATAGTTTTAGGTATGCTAGGGCTTTTTTGGGCCTATCTCTTTCAATCCTACCTTGATTTTTATTCTGTATTCTTTAAGTTTGAAACCCCTCAAAAGCTCAATTACGTAGTTTCTGATATCCAGAAAGTTGAGCCATTACCTTTTGTAGTAAACAAAGTCTTTCGTTACCTGCTGAATGATTTTTGTGCCATTGCTATTATATACGGTCTGTTCAATGAAAAGAAATATGTCCGTTTTTCTTTTTATGTGTTGATATTTGGCCTTTTGGTTTTATTACCTGCTTATATTAGTATTTATTTCATTAAACCTGAGGGGTTTAGTTCCATGCTCACGCATTTACACCGCTTAGTAATGAACCCTGTTTTGATGATGCTACTCATACCTGCTTTTTATTATCAGCGAAATATTGAACAGCAAAAATTGGCATAAATTCTTATTTTTGGCGCTACCTAGCGCTGCTTGCTTTAAAAATATCCTATTTCCACTCCAGATTAATGATAGAATTAAAAGGGATAAAAAAATCATACAGTACGGGCAGCGGTAAGCCTCTCCAGGTGCTCAAAGGTATCGATCTCAACATCGGAGATGGCGAACTGGTATCCATAATGGGTTCATCCGGCTCCGGTAAAAGTACTTTACTTAACATTTTAGGAATACTTGATGCCTATGATGAAGGGGATTACTACCTATCTGGTACTCTGATCAAAAACCTGAGCGAGAAAAAAGCTGCTCAATATCGCAATAAATTTTTGGGCTTTGTTTTTCAATCCTTCAATTTGATCTCTTTTAAGAATGCCGTGGAAAATGTGGCCTTACCCCTTTACTATCAAAAGGTAAGTCGCTCCAAAAGAAATAAGTTGGCTTTGGAATATCTTGATAAAATGGGGTTAAAAGATTGGGCAGAACATCTTCCTTCTGAATTATCCGGAGGGCAGAAACAGCGGGTGGCGATAGCCCGGGCTTTAATAACCCAGCCTAAAGTGCTGCTGGCCGATGAACCTACCGGAGCCTTGGATACTACTACTTCTTATGAGGTAATGAATATATTCAAGGATATCAACAAACAACAGGATATCACTGTAATAATTGTAACTCACGAAAGAGATATAGCTAATATGACAGATCGGATCATCCATTTAAAGGATGGTTTGATCGAAAAAAGAGAACCCGTACTAAACAATACCTGAAATGTTTGACTGGGATAAATGGCAGGAAATATTTGCTACCATTCGAAAGAACAGACTGCGCACCCTTCTTACCGGTTTTAGCGTGGCCTGGGGTATCTTCATGCTGGTAGTATTACTGGCTGCGGGTAAAGGCCTTTACAATGGTGCTACGTCACAATTTTTGGGTGATGCTACCAATAGCCTCTGGATTATGGGAGGGCGAACCTCAGTTCCTTACAATGGCTTTAATTCAAATCGTCCGATCATTCTGGAGAATGATGATTACGAATACCTGAATAATAGTCATGAAGATGTTATCAGATCCTCATCGAGTAAAAATTATTGGGGAGCCCAGGCTATTTATGGCAAAGAAGCGGCCAATTACGAAGTAAGGTCTGTACACCCCGATATGCAGTATCTCGAAAAGAACTGGCTGGTCTCCGGTCGTTACATCAACCAGAGAGACATCGATAACTTCAGAAAAGTGGCCACCATAGGGCTGAGAATTAAACGCGAGCTTTTCAAAGAGGAAGATCCCATCGGCAAGCACATAAGGGTAAACGGAGTTTTATTTGAGGTGGTAGGTGTTTACGCTGATGAAGGAGGGGACAATGAAGAAGATAATATCTACATACCGATCAACGTAGGCCAAAAGACGTTGAGCAGAGAGCCTGAACAGGTAAACAGGATTGTCCTTGCCTATCACGAAGATTATACCTTCAAGCAGGTTAAGGATTTTGAAAATACCATAATAGCTGATCTGGCTTCCGCCCATGGTTTTGATCCTAATGATAAAAGGGCATTGCGCATCTGGAATCGCAGGGAAAATATGCAGGAAGCCATAGGGGTAGTAAATGGCATTAGCATTTTTATCTGGGTTATTGGTATTATGACCATTGTGGCCGGTATAATAGGAGTGAGTAATATCATGCTCATAGTAGTTAAGGAGCGAACCCGCGAAATAGGAGTTCGTAAGGCCCTGGGAGCCACTCCTGCTTCTATCATCAGTATGATTATTCAGGAATCGGTTTTTATTACTTCCATTTCCGGTTATATAGGGTTGGTATTGGGAGTTGGGGTAATCAGTCTCTTGAGGGATAAGATCAATCACGATTTTTTTAAAAATCCTGATGTCGATTTTCAAATAGCTCTGATCACTCTTTTTATACTGGTTATAGCCGGAACACTGGCCGGTTTTCTTCCGGCCAGGAAAGCTGCGATGATAAAGCCTATTGAAGCTCTTAAAGACCAATAACATGATAGACAGAGATCAATGGCAAGAAATAATGGTAGTATTGGGGCGCAATAAATTGCGCACCTTCCTCACGGCCTTTGGTATTTTCTGGGGAATATTTATGCTGGTTATTATGTTAGGCAGTGGTAATGGCCTGGAGAATGGAGCCAGAAGTACTTTTGGGCGTGCGGTTACCAACAGTATGTTTCTGTGGACCCAAAGAACAAGTATGGAATATGCAGGTTTTAACCGCGGCAGGAGTTTTAACCTCAGAAATGGAGATGTACAAGCCATAAAAGATGAGGTTCCGGAAGTAGACCTGATCTCCCCCCGTTGCCAGGCAGGAGGCCATCGAGGCTCGGCCAATGCCAGCCGGGGAGTAAAAACAGGAGCCTTTAGTATATATGGCGATACCCCGGATTACATTAAAATAGAACCTGTAGAAATTTTAGATGGCCGTTACATCAATCGGTATGATGTAGACCAAAAAAGAAAGGTGTGCTTTATAGGTATAGAAGTTTTTAATGCCCTTTATAATGAAGGCGAAGAAGCAGTTGGTACTTACATTAAGGCGCAGGGTGTTAATTATAAGGTTATTGGCATTTTCAAAAGCAAGAGTGATGATGCCAGTGAGGCCGAAGAGCGTGAAAAAGCCATGATTATTCCTATTACTACCTTTCAGCAAGCTTATAATTGGGGCGATATTATCGGTTGGTTTAGTATTACTTCCAAACCCGATGTACCGGTTAGTCTGGTAGAAGATAAAGTGAAAGAAGTATTAAAGCGCAGGCACAAAATACATCCCGAAGATGAAAGAGCCTTTGGGAGTTGGAATAAGGAAGAGGTCTTTAACAATATGATGAACCTGATGCTGGGTATCAGAGTATTGTCTCTGGTTGTAGGTATATTAACGCTGCTGGCTGGCGCTATTGGTGTCAGTAATATTATGGTAGTTACTGTGAAAGAACGCACTAAAGAGTTCGGAGTGAGAAGGGCCATAGGTGCTACTCCCGCCAGCGTAGTAAGCCAGATCATTTATGAGTCTATAGTACTGACCTTGGCAGCCGGTATTTTTGGGATCATGCTCAGTGTTTGGTCCTTAGAAGCTATAGCTTCTATTATGAATAATTTTTCGGAACAACCCGATTTTTTCCGCAACCCTGGCGTGAAATTACCTGTTGTACTCAGCTCTTTAGGCATATTGATATTAGCAGGTATTCTAGCCGGCCTCATTCCCGCCCGCAGGGCAGTTGAAGTGAAGCCAGTAGAAGCTTTGCGCTATGAATAAATTATAAAATACTTAATCAATCTGATGAAACGCTTTTTTAGAGTATTGTTACTCATTCTTTTTTTAGGAGCATTTGGTTATACCTTATTTTACCTTTTCCAAAAATCGCAAAAAAACCCTCTGGTATTTACTACTCAAAAACCCTTTGTTACCAACATTATTAATAAATCAGTAGCAACGGGCTCAATCATTCCACGTGAAGAGATAGAGATCAAACCCCAGATCAGCGGTATTGTAAAAGAAGTATATCTGGAAGCAGGAGATATAGTGAGGGAAGGCGATAAAATTGCCAAAATTCAGGTTATACCAGATCTAGTTGCATTAAACAGCGCTGAAAACAGGGTTGAAATAGCCCAGTTGGCACTGAATAATTCCAAAATAGAGTATGATCGTAACAAGAGGCTATACGATCAAAAGGTAATAGCTGCCAGTGAGTTTCAAGCTATAGAATTAACTTACAAGAATGCCTTACAGGAACTGAGTGCAGCAAAAGATAACCTCGAGATTGTAAAGGAAGGAGCCAGCAAGAAAGCCGGAGCCCAATCGCTGAATATTGTAACCGCTACTATTTCAGGTATGGTGTTAGACGTTCCTATAAAAGTTGGAAATCAGGTTATTGAGAGTAATAACTTTAATGAAGGTACCACTACAGCAACTTTGGCCGATATGAAGGATATGATATTTGAGGGTAAGATTGATGAGTCCGAAGTAGGTAAAATAGAAGAGGGGATGGATATACTGCTACAGGTAGGGGCTATTGAGAATAAGCGTTTCAAAGCGGTTTTGGAATACATCGCTCCAAAAGGAACAGAAGAAAATGGAGCTGTTCAGTTTTTGATCAGAGCAAAAGTAACACTCGATTCCTCTGAATTTATCAGGGCTGGTTATAGCGCTAATGCCGATATTGTTTTGGCTAGGGAAGATTCAGTGCTGGCTATTAAAGAAAGCCTGCTTCAATTTGATGAAGGTAAGCCCTTTGTCGAGATCAAAACCGGGGAGCAGCAATTCCAAAGAGTAGATATCGAAACGGGCCTTTCCGATGGGATTAGTATTCAGGTGGTATCAGGTATTGACCCAGAGCATGAGATCAAGGTTTGGAATAGAATTGGTCTATAATCTTTTAAACAATTGATATGTTTTGCTGTAATGTTATAGTAAAAATACTATACATTTGTAAAATCATTGTTTAAACATTAATTAAAACGAAACAAAATGAAGATCTTAGGTAATTATTTCGCTATCACTGCATTAGTTTTGGGTGCAGCCGCCTGTAACAATGCTCCTGAAGCTACCGTTGAATCTAAAGAAGCCGAAGAAACAGTTCAGCCGGAAGTAACCACTGCTACCTATAGAGTAGTAGAAAATGCTGATAGTATACACTGGGTAGGCTTTAAAACTTATTCTGACGATGCCCACAGCGGTAGTATCCTCGTTAAAGAAGGTGAGTTCATGGTAGAAGGAGATCAATTAGTTGGTGGTTCATTTATAATTGACATGAACTCTATTCAGGATCACGATATAGCTAATGAAGAGTACAAGCAGAAATTGGAAGGACACTTAAAAAGCCCTGACTTTTTTGATGTAGCTAATCACCCTACTGCCAAGTTCGAAATTACTGGAATAGAAGCCGTTGAAAGTGCTGAAAGCGGAGCTACCCACAATATCAGCGGAAATCTTGAAATGCGTGGTAACAGCAGGAATGTTTCCATTCCAGCCATCGTTTCTATGAACGATAACAGCATCACTGTTAAAACTCCTGAGTTTGTAATCGACCGCACCGAGTGGAATGTAATGTACGGATCTTCTAACCTTGGCGATATAGCTCAAGATAAATTAATTGACAACAGTATTAAACTCACAGTAGATATAAAAGCTGAAAAAGCCTAATACGGAGATTTGGTTAATAGAAAGGGCCGGCCGTTTGGTCGGCCTTTTTATTTTTAGCAACTTGCCTTTATGGAAGAAGGCAAAAGCTTGAGCATAAAAAGTTGGGCAAAAGATGACCGGCCCAGGGAAAAGCTTATGGACAAGGGAAAAGAGACTTTGTCCAATGCAGAATTGATTGCCATCCTTTTAGGAAGTGGAACCCCTAATGTATCGGCAGTAGATCTGGCCAAAAAGATACTGAAATCGGTAGATAATAATCTCAATGAGCTCGGCCGGAAAACCATTAATGACCTTACCAGGTTTAAAGGGATAGGCGAGGCTAAGGCAGTTAGCATCATTACCGCTTTGGAGCTGGGTAACCGCAGGAGGCATTCCGAAGCACTACAGCGCAAAAAGATAACCCAAAGTGAAGATGCCTTTGAGGTGATGCAACCTTTGATAGGAGATCTGCATCACGAGGAGTTCTGGGCTATATACGTCAATTCGCACAACAAAATTTTATCGGTTAAAAGTATCAGTAAAGGAGGGCTTACCGGTACTTTGGCCGATGCCAGGATGATATTTAAAGAAGCGATTATGATCAATGCTACCGGTATCATCCTTATCCACAATCATCCTTCAGGTAATACAAATCCCAGCAGGTCAGACCATCAGCTTACCAAAAAGCTATTGGAAGCAGGGCGTGTAATGGATGTAAATATTCTGGATCATATTATTGTGACCGAAAAGCAATATTATAGTTTTGCAGATGAAGGCCACATATAGCTGACTAATGCTTATCATCTATTCTGAAAAGATCACCTCCCGCTTCCGTTATACCTGTAAATTGCTTTTCAGTTCACTTTTAGGCCTGGAAATACGTTTGCTCAATGATAAAGAGGAGTACTTAAGTACCACTCTACCCAAAGTTAATTATTCCAAAAACCCTTTGCAAAGCGGTATTTTTATCCAGTCGGCCAACCTCTTATTTGAGACCGACATTTTTGAACAAGAATTCCAGCAACAGGAAACAGAAGAAGGTATTCCCATTTTTTTCCTTACCGGCAAAAATTCACAACTGCCTTTTGATCCGTTGGCTGCCTCTTTCTATTTACTCAGCCGTTACGAAGAGTACCTTCCCTTTATAGCAGACGAGCACAATCGCTTCCCGGCCAAAGAAGCACTACTTTATAAATGGGGAAAATTACATATACCGGTAGTAAATCACTATGCTCTTATGCTGGGGGAAATACTATTGCAGTTTTACCCACGTCTGGAAATAAAAAAACAGGAATACCATTTCATCAACAGTATAGATATTGACAATGCCTATGCCTATCTGGGAAAAGGACTTATCAGAACCGCAGGTGGATATCTGAAAGACATTATTTCTTTAAACTTTTCGCAGCTGGCCGCCCGCACCCGCACCCTCATAGGTATCCAGGATGATCCCTATGAAACCTTCAATTACCAATTGGCCTTACAGGAAAAGTATAATTACCGCACTATTTATTTTGCCCTTTTCTCTCAGTTAGGGCAATACGACCGTAGTTTGAGCATGCACAGCTCCCGCTTACATAAATACCTCAAAAGTGTCAATGATTTTTGCGAAGTTGGCATTCACCCATCTTACAAAAGTAACCAGTGGTTTACCGTGTTGGAAGACGAGTTAAAAGGCCTGGAAGAAGTGCTTAAGATGGACGTGACCAAAAGCAGGCAACACTTTTTAAAACTGGGCTTTCCTCAGACTTACCGGAATTTACTAGATATGGAAATTACCGATGATTATACCATGGGTTTTGCTGCTGAAACAGGCTTCAGGGCGGGTATTTGTACTCCCTTTCGCTTCTATGACCTGGAAATGGAAGTAGAGACCCCTTTAACTGTACACCCTTTTCCCTTTATGGATGGAACCTATATATATTATAAAAGAATGAAGCCCGATGAGGCGTGGAACGACATTAAAAGCTATATAGAAGTTTACCGGCAACATGGAGGAGAACTAATCCCTGTTTGGCATAACCGTATTTTCAGTGAGAAAGAGGAAGAATGGAGAGGATGGAATAAGGTTTTCGAAGAAATGATCAAAGCTGCCGTATGATCAAGTATCTCAAAAACCACTTCATCGATCGCTTTAAATACGATCAGTGTATCAAGCTGGATGAAACCGGTATTATTTATGGCCTTTCCTGGTATATGGATATAATCTGTGAAGAATGGGATGCTTTGGTTTTAAATGATTACGATGCAGTATGGCCCCTACCATTGAGGTATAAATGGGGGGTGAAGTATTTCTATCGCCCCTACGCTGTACAGCAATTGGGCATTTTTACTAAAAAACCACTTAATCCCAGCACTTTGGAAGAATTCATAAAGGCGCTTAAGCAGCATTGTCAGTATGCCGATGTGTATCTCAATGAAGGTCAGGTTCTTTCAGAGAGAAAAGTTCCTTTGGTAAAATTTATGCCTAACCGGAATATGATGTTGGATGTCAGTTGCAGTTACCAGGATATCTACAATGGTTTCAATACCAATACCCGCAGAAATATCAAAGCCTCGCAAAAGAGCAAACTGCAATTGTTTGAACAAGACGGCCCAGAAGTTTTAGTAAGACTTTTTAAGGATAATAAGGCCAAAGACCTAAAGCTGTCTGATTCTTTTTACCGTAATATTGAAAAAGCCATGTACCATTGCCTCCACCACAATTGTGGTAGAGTTTGGACGGTATATGGCGGCCCCAACATAGTTGTGGCAGGAGCTTTTATTACCGAATTCA
Source organism: Owenweeksia sp. (assembly GCA_028277105.1). Lineage (GTDB taxonomy): Bacteria > Bacteroidota > Bacteroidia > Flavobacteriales > Schleiferiaceae > JANQHO01. The sequence goes on from JANQHO010000084.1 coordinate 11,505, forward strand.
GTGGTAGGGCCACTCTACTGTTCACAGCCCTCGATTCTGGTATGGGAAAAGAATTGAAAGCCATGTTTTTTCTGATTAATGAATTTCTCATCTATTATTCTACCAAGCTTCGATTATTTGATTTTGAAGGTAGTAATGACGACAACCTGGTCCGTTTTTACGGGGGGTTTGGAGCAGAAGAAAAAACCTATTACAATCTGAAATATAATGGTTTACCCTGGCCTTTAAAGCTGATGAAAAACTAAATGAAGAAATACGAACATCTCTTTTTTGATCTCGATCACACCTTATGGGATTTTGAAGCCAACTCTAATGAGGCCTTACAGGAACTCTTTGTTGAACATCAGCTAAAGGAAAAGCTTGGTGTTACTTATAATGAGTTTTTTGACACGTATAAAGAAAATAACAATAAAATGTGGGTGCTTTACCGCGATGGGAAAATAGATAAACCCACTCTGCGAAAAAGGCGCTTTGCTGATACTTTCGCCAGCTTTGAGCTTAAGGACGAACGTTTTGCTCTCTCTTTTGACCGGCAATACATGAAAACAGCCCCAATTAAAGGAAAATTAGTAGACGGGTGCATCGAAATCCTGGACTATCTGAAAGATCATTACCATTTGCATATCATCACCAATGGTTTTGCCGATGCTACCCAATTAAAGGTCAGAACCTCGGGTATTGAGCCCTATTTTAAATTAATAATGACTTCTGATGAATTACAGGTAAACAAACCTCATGCCCGGATATTTGTAGAGTCTATGAAACGAACTGGTGCCGGGCGAAAAAACTCATTAATGATAGGGGATAATCTACAAACTGATATCCTGGGAGCCCGCAATTGTGGAATAGATCAGGTCTTTTATAATCCTTCCCAAGGAGAGCATTCAGATACTATCACTCATGAGGTTCATCATCTGAAGGAACTTTTACATCTGCTTTAGATTCCATTACACTATAATCAAAAGCAGTGTATTTCATTTGACCCGTAGCAGCTTCTTCTTTGGCTGCTATGCGAACGCTAATAGAATCTCCGGCATTTATTCCTCTCATTTTGGTCGAGCCTTCTATTGCTTTAGTAGAAAAATAGAATTCTGCCAATAGCTCATCACCTTTTGATAAATTGAGTGGATTAAGTGTATCTATTTCACTGATCTTAAGTAAAGCGAAACGGTCACTGTATTCAAAAATGCTAATAACTTCGGCAGTACAGGGTACAGTAGTAATTGGTCTCACTTTGGGCTTGGCTAGTTCACCCTGTGCTTTTACAACTAAAGAAACCATTACTAACAACATAGATAGATAAAGTTTGTGCATAGCTTTTTAGGTAAGACTCCAAAAGAATAAAATTTGGCTTTTAAACCATTTGCCAATTTAGTAATCTCAAACAATGTGTTATTTTACAATAACATCTTTACAGTGAAATAATATATTCTTTTCATTTCTGATGTTTCTTATTGCAGCTTGCATCAAGCAAGAGGTAAGTGAGAGCACAAATAACGAGCCGTCTTTTGTTGATATCTACGTAATAGACAAACAGGCCCACGGGAGCAATGTTATCGCAATTCTAACAGTTGTTATAACAGATTAGGCATTCTTTTCTTTACCGGCCTTCATATAGCATCATTTTAGGCCTGTGGCTTATTGCTTAACTTTGCAATTCTCAAATTTCAGATTATGCAACAAGTCGCTCCTTATAAACCCCAAAATAAGATCAGAATAGTTACCGCAGCTTCGTTGTTTGACGGACATGATGCTGCCATTAATATCATGAGGAGGATTATCCAATCTACCGGTTGCGAAGTGATCCATCTTGGGCACGACCGCTCCGTTGAAGAAGTGGTTAATACAGCTATTCAGGAAGATGCCCAGGCTATTGCTATGACATCTTATCAGGGAGGGCATATCGAGTACTTTAAGTATATGCGTGACCTGCTCAACGAAAAAGGAGCTAGCCATATCAAGATATTTGGTGGAGGCGGGGGAGTGATCCTGCCCGAAGAGATCGAAGAATTGCACGCCTACGGTATCGACCGTATTTATTCACCTGATGATGGCCGTGAGCTGGGACTGCAGGGTATGATCAACGATATGGTGCAACAATGCGATTTTCCCACCGGGAAAAATATTAACGGTGAGATTGACCAATTAGAAGAGAAATTCAAGCCTGCCATAGCCCGCCTGATCTCTGCCGCTGAAAATTATATGGAAGAATCGGCCGAAATTCTTGATGTGATCGATAAAAAAGCCGCTACCGTTGAAACCCCGGTACTGGGAATTACCGGAACCGGTGGAGCAGGAAAATCTTCTCTGGTAGATGAACTCGTACGCAGATTTTTAATGGATTTTAAAGACAAAACCATTGCTATTATCTCGGTAGATCCTTCTAAGCGCAAAACAGGAGGAGCTTTGCTGGGTGACCGTATTCGTATGAATTCTATCCGTAATGACAGAGTTTATATGCGTTCTCTGGCTACCCGACAGAGTAACCTGGCATTGAGCAAGCACGTAAAAGAAGCTGTTAATATCCTTAAAGCCGCTAATTATGACCTGATCATTCTGGAAACTTCCGGTATCGGCCAAAGTGATACCGAGATCATCGAGCATTCCGATGTTTCTCTTTACGTAATGACCCCTGAATACGGGGCAGCTACTCAGTTGGAAAAGATCGACATGCTGGATTTTGCCGACATCATCGCCCTTAACAAATTCGATAAGCGCGGGGCTTTGGATGCTTTGCGCGATGTGAAAAAGCAATACCAGCGCAACCATCAGTTATGGGATAAGGATGTAGACAGTATGCCTGTTTACGGCAGTATTGCCAGCCAGTTCAACGATCCCGGTACCAATGCCCTCTATCGCGCTTTGATGGATAAGGTCGTTGAAAAGACCGGAGCCGATCATTTGAGGAGCAGTTTTAAGAGCAGTGAGGAAATGAGCGAGAAGATTTACATTATCCCGCCTAATCGCACCCGTTACCTCTCTGAAATTGCCGAAAATAACCGTGCTTACGATAAAACTGTTAAAGAACAGGCCGAAGTAGCCCAAAGGCTCTACGGGCTTTACCAGGCAGTGCTAACCTTTGGCGGGCCTGATCTTTTGAAAGATGAAGATGCCATGCTTCGATACATCACACCTGGGCGTGACACTCAGCATGACAATCGGGATGTCACCCTGAGTGATTCCGGTACCACCGGAATCGTATCGAAGGGTGATGGTAACGAGATCATACAATCCCTCATCCAAAAATTTGTCGAAGTCAAAAAAGACCTCGACCCCCATAATTGGGATATCATCACCTCCTGGGAATCTAAAGTAAAACGTTATAAAGACGAAGTCTACACCTTTAGCGTAAGGGACAAAAAGATTGAGATCAGAACCCATACGGAATCATTATCCCATACCCAGGTTCCCAAAGTTTCCCTGCCGCGTTATACCGCCTGGGGCGACCTTTTGCAATGGAACTTACAGGAAAATGTTCCAGGTGAATTTCCGTATACAGCTGGGATATACCCTTTTAAAAGAACCGGGGAAGACCCTACCCGTATGTTTGCCGGGGAAGGTGGTCCCGAGCGTACTAACAGGCGTTTTCATTACGTAAGCCAGGATATGCCTGCAGCCCGTTTAAGTACTGCTTTTGACTCGGTAACCCTCTATGGCAACGATCCCGACCATCGCCCTGATATTTACGGAAAGATCGGTAATTCAGGTGTGAGTATCTGCTGCCTGGACGATGCCAAAAAACTCTACTCCGGTTTCGATCTTTGTGCGCCCACTACTTCTGTGAGTATGACGATCAACGGCCCGGCCCCCATGCTTTTGGCCTTTTTTATGAATGCGGCTATCGACCAACAATGCGAGATGTACATTCGTGAAAACGACCTGGAAGGCAAAGTAGAGGCCAAACTGAAAGAATTATACGATAACAAAAGCCTGCAAAGGCCAATGTATCAGGGACTGGCAGAAGGTTCAGAGAATACTCAGGACAAGTCAGAACTACCTTCTCAAATTAATGTACAAGGAAGTTTACCTACAGGGAATACCGGTTTGGGTCTTATGCTTCTGGGGATCACAGGTGATCAGGTTTTGGAACCTGAAGTTTATAAGGAAATTAAAGCCCGTACACTTTCGGTAGTGCGAGGAACAGTTCAAGCTGATATACTAAAAGAAGACCAGGCGCAGAACACCTGTATCTTCTCAACTGAATTTGCCCTTCGTCTGATGGGAGATGTACAGGAGAGCTTCATTGCCAATAAAGTGCGTAATTTCTATTCGGTGTCCATCTCAGGTTACCACATAGCGGAAGCCGGAGCCAATCCCATTACCCAATTGGCTTTTACCCTGGCCAATGGTTTCACTTATGTGGAGTACTACCTCAGCCGGGGGATGGATATCAATGATTTTGGGCCCAATCTGAGCTTTTTCTTCAGCAATGGTATTGATCCTGAATATGCAGTGATCGGCCGGGCCGCCCGCAGGATATGGAGTAAGGCTCTTAAACACAAATATGGGGCTAACCCACGGGCACAAATGCTCAAATACCATATTCAGACATCTGGTCGTTCCCTTCATGCCCAGGAGATCCAATTCAATGATATCCGTACAACTTTACAGGCCTTATATGCTATTTACGATAACTGCAACTCGCTGCATACCAATGCTTATGATGAGGCTATTACTACCCCTACGGAAGAGAGTGTACGCAGAGCGATGGCCATCCAATTGATCATCAACAAGGAATTAGGGTTGGCTAAAAATGAAAACCCTATTCAAGGTAGCTTCATTATCGAAGAATTGACTGATCTGGTGGAAGAAGCCGTTCTGGCTGAATTCGACCGCGTCACTGAGAGAGGAGGAGTATTGGGAGCCATGGAAACCATGTATCAGCGCGGAAAAATACAGGAAGAGAGCTTATACTACGAAACCCTTAAGCATACAGGAGAATTCCCCATCATTGGTGTTAACACTTTTCTGAGCTCTACCGGTTCTCCTACCGTAACTCCCGGAGAAGTGATCCGCGCTACTGAAGACGAAAAACAGTATCAGATCGAAATGTTGAGCCGTTTACATAAACGCAATGAAGAACATTCCGATAAATGGCTAAAACGCTTACAGGAAGCAGCCGTACACAATGAGAATATGTTCGAGGTGCTGCTGGAAGCGGTAAAATACTGTTCTTTAGGCCAGATCACCAATGCCTTGTTTGAGGTAGGAGGGCAGTATAGGCGAAATATGTAACGGTTCAAATAACCTTAAACTTCATAAGTTTGAATTACAAACTCCTTCAATGGGTTTATCTGGGAGCAATGCTATGGTCAGTTGGTAGCCGTGCCCAAACCGATCAGGCGTATAAAGATAGTATCCGTTTACATGCCGCTACCCAATTGCACGACCGTTACATTCTATCTGATAGTACCGAAGAGTACACATTTGATCTTTTACTCGATGATCCAACCCTGTCTTCCCGATGGACAACAACTCTGGGCTTAGGCCTGGGATATACAGAACGCCAACTGTTATTTTCTGCTCATTTAAGCGGTTACGTAGAACCGCTTGACTGGTGGAGAATATATTTTAACGGGGAAGCAGCACCCAGTATTTCATTGGCAAAACCCCTTATCTCCAATCCTCAGGCACAAAGAAGTACTTATGCTAATACTGATATGGCATTTTCCCTTTTTAAGAGTGATAATAGCCACTATGCTGCTTTGATCTTGTCCGATAGGCATACGAGAGTTGATGGAAAGGATGTTATCCATTTTTCGGATTTCAGGCGCATACAAAGTCTCAATATTTTGTTGGGTCTCGGGGTTCATCAAAGAGCTTCAGACCCCCGGGCTGATACATTAAGTGTTCTTGACCCTAATAGCGAAAGAATTGTTCTTAAACCTGGTAATTATTATATGAATGTAGTACGCTTTGGAATTGAGTGGCAAGAAAAGAGTACCCGGGTAATAAAGGTGAATAATGAACTTAGACCAATGCTTTCAGATGCGCGGGTATACGCACAGGTTTTGATGGCAATAAGGCATGAAATAGATGTCTCTCACTTTAGATATCAGGGAACAGAATATAATGTAGTACCGGCTACTTTTGAAATACAGCCGTTTGATTTTCAGGAATATGGATTTTTATTGGGGCTTCAAGCATTTATATTGAACCGGCAAAATCCAGGCAGGCGCCATTCAATCCATTTTGAATTAGGAGTTTTGCCCGGTATAGCCAGACCTGGCCATATCAATAATTTCTTTGTTCATTTGCGCCTCGGTTTTTGGGGCTTTGGTAGCAATCTGAAAAAGAAGATCAACAGGAAATACCCTGAGGTCGACTGGTAGTATGAATATGCCATTTTGTTTAATGTCAATATTGATGATAAAGTAAAAATATTTTTCTTTGGACTGGATCACCAATGCCTTGTTTGAGGTAGGAGGACAGTACAGAAGGAATATGTAAAATCATTTGTTATTCCAAGTGTCCAGGCTTAGCCGGGATATATCTATCTGCTTCAGGCAGGTCGAAGAATGAACTCAAAAGTTTTCATGCTTCTATAAATACTTTTTATTACTCAGTCTAATAAATGTTTTTTTGTACAATTACGACTCCATTCTAGAGTCTATAGCTGCTTTTAAATGTTTTGATAAGTAAGCAATGAGAGATACTGTTTGCTGATAATACATTTCAGCATCAAGCATAGTTGTATCGTAAACTTCTGAATGAACTCCAGTATTAGTAAGACTATATATTGATTTTTTTAGATCATCAATTCTTTGAGATTTGGAGCTTTTATTGTCTTGATTATTACTTTCTCTATCAATTAATTTGGCTACTTCATTCCAGTTAGAATTTAAAAGATCTTCTAAGGATTTCCATGCTGACCTTAAGTCAGCAACACAATCTTTAGGCGATTTAGAGCTTAATTTTTCTCGAGCATGATTAAGATGTTTAATCACTTCACTCATTCCAGCGATATTAGGACGATGAACTTCCAAAATCCATGATTCTGAATAGCCAAGGTCTTCAAGGATTTTAATCCACTTTTTTTGAGATATTTCTTTTTTTGCTATTGCATATCTAGTGGGTATTGAAACAATTATATCATTTTGATTCTTGTAATAATATGTACAATGAATTTTTAGTTGAAATTCTAGATCATCCGATCTATAAGCTTCAATAGTATTAAGCAAATTTCTATTAGCTATGAAACTAAAACTCAAATTATAATGCTGGTAGGATTTGTTAGGATGCACAGTTATTTGATTATTAATACTATAGATAGATGTTGATAAGATTTCATTCTCTATTTGTAATATGGCTACGATGTTAGTCGTTGTCATTTCTTTAAGATCAGTTGAGCTATATTCTCTTTCTGCTATAAGAGTCACATCAAATCTCAAATAAGAATTTATTCTTTTTTCAGGTGTTAAAACCACACTTTCTACTCTTAAATCCATTACTATACTTTTAAGCTAAAATAAGGATTAACAGTTCTCAAATTAAGTAAAATCAAAACTTAGCTAACATGTCCCTTTATGTTTAACAATTAGTATAGCTACTATACTTCAAATTGATAAAAGACAGGTGGATAATACTAAGTACTTATTATATAGTAATTCAATTACCATAACATCAAGTATTATAAAATAGCTACGCAACGCGCCCCCTATCATAAATATCATTAGTTTAAAAGAGAACATGCAAGAAGTAAAATACTGTTTGATCTTTATCGGACTATTAAGTTTCAGTTTATCCGCCCAGAACTACCGTTACTTCCGTTTTAAAGTAGATTTTGGTCACGGCAACTGGCAGGATACTTCAGTAATCGCTGCCGCTTCTGATACATCATTGATCAATGCCGTGCTCGCAGAGATGCAGAAGCCTATGCTTCATCGCAAATTTATTACCGGACCTATCGAGTATGGGGATGGCAGACATAATTACAATGCATCCCATATTTTCAACTGGCATTTTGTTCCCGATCAATGGAACCTAGCCGACTTCGATATAGAAGCTTGTGACGGTTGTCCTTATACCGATCTCGATGGTAATACGGTTTATTGGGTGGATACTATAGGAAGTTTTTGCCCCTGGTCGGGTATACCGGTTCAGGAAGTAGTAAATACGATTGGGCTGAGAGAGAATAAACTACAGAATGTAATAAAACTATACCCTGTTCCATCTGGTGATAAACTGAACATCGAGCTAACCAGTAAGCGAACTCTGGAACTGGAAGTTTTCAATTTACTGGGACAGAAAATCAAAAGACTACATATCAATTCAAATCAGGTTATGCTTGATGTATCATATTGGGCGGCAGGGGTTTACTTATTTAGATTTTCCAACCTCGATGAGCAGTATATAAGGCGGATAATAATCAGTCGTTAAACAGAAAACAGCTTACCATTTAACGAAACCACCGGTCCAGTTTAGTTTCGTACTTATCCAATTGTTTATCGACCTCTTTTCTCATATTCTCCCGTTGAGTTTTAGAGATCACCCAACTCATAGAGTAAGTTTCTTCTTGCTGGTCAGCCTGGGTAGAGTCACTGGAATCGCCTAATAAGTTGAGGCTGATCCAATGATCATCAAGATTTTCACCGGGATATCTTCTCATAAGGTAAGACTTTACCCGTTGGTTATTCATATCGGTTTGCTTGAATATGATCTTGGCAGCCGCCATAGGAGGGGTTAAAAGGTCATTTACCAAAGGGTTGATCCGTTTTTCCGTTTTTGGTTTACTGGCGGAGTTTTGGAGGTGGATAACCACATAATTGAGGTTTTTAAGACTATCACGAGCGGCCAGTTCATCCAGGCGTAACATCATTTCGTGTACAATACCTGCTCCAGAATTGTCAAAATAACCGCCATCTATAAAATAAGAATTGCGGATACGACCGGCCGGTGAGATGTAGGGAAAACGGGAACACAAAACAGCTGCCGTACTAAGTCGGAAGTCATTATAACCGTAAACCAAACCCGATTCATCCACTGTATTCAAGACATCAATTCTTTTAGTTCCAATACTTTCCAGGTTGACAAAGCTTACCACCCCTGGCCATCCGCTACTTAGGTCGGTGGTATTGAGCATTAACAGAGGAAGGGGAGACTCTTTTTTCAACTCATTTTCAAATTGTTGCAGATACTCCCGGTAAGGGCGTTGGAACTGAAAGGCACAGGCATTTTCCTGAGCAGTATTTTCCATACTGTATTCTAGAGCGCCCGCCCTATCGGAGTGAAAAAAGCGATTAGGGATAATATAACGGAATACATCGGCTCCGATCATATTCATGATAGTAGAAGAAAGGAAGTCATTACTGAAAAAGGCCTGGGCGGTATCGCGGTAATTACCTGCGTGATCATAGGAATCAGTCAATAAACTGTAATAAGCGGTAATACCAACCGCCCCACCGGAAGCTCCAGACATGGCAAAAAGCCTGGAATTAAAACCTTCACCGTATTTATCCGTAAGGGCACCTAGTACTGAAGAGGTCCAGTAACCGGAGCGGGAGGCACCGCCATCAGCCAATATAAATACTACAGTTTCCGAGTCTGTAGTGTCGTACTTATCGAGAATTTTACTTTGATAGTATTCCTCAAAACTGGCCCTGTCCTTATAGAGAATTCCTTCTCCTTTCAGCATTCGCACCCAATGAGGTTCTGTCACCGATGCTATAAAGAAAGCCCAGGCCCACAGGGTGATATGGAGATTCCATTTTATCTGTATACTCAAAAAACTGAGGGCATTGCCCAGCCCTAAAAAGAAAATAAAGGCAATAATGGGAGCAGAAGTAGGCAGGACAAAGCGGGCTATGGGTAAATAAAGGGTTCCGAATAAATAAAAACCGACAATGAACAAGGAGATAATATTAAAAGCGATGAACCAGGGCTTTTCAAAACGAGGCAGGCACACTTTAATGAAAAACCATTTAAAGACCCATTTACTTTCGGCTGAAGAAGATTTTTTGTTTCTCTTTGCGGTGAACAGTAGAAAGAAAAAGGAGCTGATCAATAACCAAAGGGAAGTAAATAAAAGGTTTTTATAGAGATGGCTACCTCCTGCTTTGTGATATACAATACCTGTTAAGATAGGAATACCGATACCTGCTATGAGCAGAGTGTACCAAAACCACGGTCTGATACGGGCTATTTTTCTATTGCGATTAAGTATAACTGAGAAAATGATTATCAGTATGAAGTAGGTAATGCCGATTACATAGACCCAAAAATTATCGATTTCGAGGTAGCTGAGATCCAGAATAGCAATGGCCGGAGCAGCAAAGCAGAGCGCTCCCAGCGCCCGGGGTGTCCATCTCAAATAATGGCTCAATTCAAATTTGTGTTCCTGAACCTCAGGTTTGTGATAGACTACTATACGGGAAGAATACCACGTGAAATAAGCCCAGCCTAGCACAGCCAGGTATAACATAACTGAGCCTTGCGGGTGTTCTGCACTAATAGTTAAAACATCACGGGCCTGGGATATAAAAACAAATGTTAAAACAGCCAGAGTAACAAAAAGCACTGCCGGAGCATAAATACTGATAGCAGAGCCCAGCTTACGGAAAAAGTTGATAAGCCCTTTCATGAAGTTAAAATTTGGTTATTGGTCATACTAAATTAGTATAAACATCCTGTTCTAACCCACTGATTACAAGTAATTGTTAATTATCAAATCATTTTGGAGAAAGATTCTAAAAAAAAATTACCCTCCGTGTCCCTTCCCAATCTTCCCGTTCGTCTTTAGGTCGAACATAAAAACACAAAACCCGATTATGGAAACTATTTATCATTTGCTGGATATTAAGCCAGAAAATAAAAACAGCCTGAAGCAAGCCCTTACCAGTGTGGACGGTTTAGCCGGTTGGTGGACCAGTAAAACCGAGCAACCTGAAGAGGGTGTTTGGCGCTTTCACTTTGGCGGAGGTTATTTTAAAGATTTTAAAGTAGTAGCCGAAGATGAAAATCACGTAGAGTGGAAATGTATCCAGGGTGCTCCTGGCTGGTTAAATACCAGGATTGCCTTTGATATGATGGAAAATGATGGCAAACTGATGATTAATTTCCGTCACAGCGACTGGCAGGAACAAAATGCCATGTTCGGTATCTGCAATTACCACTGGGCGCTTTATATGAAAAGCTTAAAAGAGCTGGTGGAAACCGGAAAGGGAAATCCCACTGTACCCCAGAACTAACGCTTTAAATATCAGTTTTTAGTAATTTTCAATAACCTCAAAACCCAATAATCATGACTAAGTTTCTTTATTTATTTCGCGGAGGCGATGCCCGCAGGCTGCAACAATCACCCGAAGAGATGCAAGCCCATATGCAAAAATGGGGCGCCTGGATGGGCGGCCTGGCCGAAAAGGGTATTTTAGTAGACGGCCTTCCTTTAGGCAACGAAGGGAAAGTT
>JANQHO010000116.1 GCA_028277105.1 Owenweeksia sp.
AGCGCAATTGGATGATGATTACTTAATCACCTGTAGCTTTTCAATAGTAAGCGGTTGTTCACCTTTCATTACCTTAACCATATAGGTACCGGCATTCAACTGGTTTATGGGCAAGCTTGTCTGAACAGGGTTATCCAATTGTTCATTGACGACCAGTTTACCACTCAGATCGTGAATGAGAATATGGGTAGCTTCCTCATAGCCGCTGATGTTGAGGATATCGCTGGCCGGGTTGGGATAGATTCCCTGAGTGATACTCTCACTGGCATCAGCAATATCTTCTTGTTGATCTCCTTTTTTCAGAATGGGGCCGCAGGGCTCAAAAACCAAGTCAAAAGGTTCTTCAAACACAAAGGGGCCAGTCGGATCTACCGGTGAGAATACATCGAATAGCGGATCAACCTGAAAACGGTTGCCAAAAGTTACATTGGTGGGAAAGGGTTTAATTCCGCAATCCGGATTTGGTAAATTACCTGCGATGTCAACTCCCCAAAATTTAATGCCGTACTGACCACTTATCAGGACATCATTACCGAGAAATACATAACCATCTTCATCAAAACGGTAGTCCATAATAGTGTTGTAGAAAAATCCAAATTGCCCCAGGGCTCTCATAAAGAGCATGTTGTTCTCGGCATAAGAGGCTATACCCGGGTTGGAGGTAGTATACATATAGTGCCAGTTAACCGCTATGGCTGCTTTATCAAACTCAACCAAAATGGGAAAAGCTTCATCGAGAGGGCTGCTGTTAAAGGTATATTTATACCCACTGATGATCAGGTGATCCGGATTTTGAACGGACTGCTTCAGTTCAAATCCATAGCGGTCAAAATCCGGGTCAAAAAAGTCATAAGCATTTAAAAGGACGCCTCCGGGGTCAAATTCCGTGAGGTGGAAGTAATGTTGGGCTGAACTGTTGCCCAATACCCATATAGAATTAGTGGTTTGATCAAAAATAGCACTGGCCGCATTGTCAGAGTGTCCTGAACCTGGAGGGGTTGTAGCAAAATTATAATCCCAGTTAAGACCACCCGGGCTAACCACAGCTACCATAGCTGCAGGTTCTGATTGTGTTGCCAGTGAATTTTCATTGGACGTACCTACAATGGCAAATTCTCCGGGAGTGGTCTCGATCACATCGGTTACAAAATCATAATCGTAAACCTGGTTAGGAGTTGATAACTCGTACTCCCAGCTAATATTCAATCCCGGATCAAGCCCCATAACCAAAATATCTTTTTGATCTATGGTAGTAAATCCCGTTGATTCCACCCCTACAATAACATATTCGTTAAAAACAGTGGAGTAAATTCCCTTAATGCCGGTTAAGTACGGATATGTACTGGGGAAGAACTCATTGCTGTTGATCACCACACCATTATCATCGATTAAAGTAACCGTCAAAGAGCTGTTGCCACCGTAATCTACACTTCCAATTACCAGATATTCAACCATTCCCGTCCAGGTAACTTTCTCAATGTGAGTTATCCTGTGATTTAAGCCATTGAATGGTGTATAGATAAAAGTCCATAACGGGTTGCCTACCGCATCGATCCTGATGACCTTTCCTCTTACATCACTTCCTGACGGATCAACAGTAGTGGAAGAGATAACATAACCTTCGCCAAAAATTGAAGGATCCCCGGGATAAATAGTACTTACCGATTGGTATACATTATCCCTGAAATCATCATAAGTAAATTGTGCCTGTACTGCCGATACTACTAAACATAGTATTACAGTTAAAGATGAGTAGTGAATTCTTGTTTTCATAATTGACATATTTTGATTTACTCAAATTTATGGCAATTATCAACATCATTTTTATCATTTTTTCGTTTACAAAAAATATTATAATTTTGATTTACATTAATCGCATTTTTCTATTAATGCATAAGTCAATGAAACAACACTATAGATCTTGCTTTTTGTAATCTTAAGGCAAATTGCTTTTTAGTAAATTTTATATTCTACTATTGAGTAAACGAAAGGAAAAAATATCAATCTATTTATAACTTTTTATAAACTTTTTATATTTAAAAAGTATGCTATAAGTGCATTGTACTATTCCCATAAATACCTTTTAATTGATCATAGGAATGGAATGCGATTGTTGATAATTAGAAAAAGGTTAAAAAACCCGCTTGAACAGCATTTAGTATAGATATGTAAAAAAAGGCCTTTTTATCCCTATTACAGAGGGAAAGTTTGCAGGGCTTTATTATAAGCACTTTCAAAAGCTAAGTTATTGACCGTACTCTCCAGTTTCTTTTCATTAATAAAAGAAATAAGCTTTTCTGTAGGCATATTGCCAACCAATTCATCATCAGCCATAGGGCAACCACCGTAACCCTTAATGGCAGAATCGAATCTGCGGCAGCCGCTTTCGTAAGCTGATTCTATCTTTTCTCTCCAGGTAGTAGGTGTTGTATGCAAGTGAGCTCCAAACTCCACCTGGGGAAATTTGGGGATAAGGGTTCCAAAAAGATGATGGATACTATCCGGGTTAGAAGTTCCTATGGTATCAGATAATGAAAGTATACGTGCTCCTTTATCGATCAATTTTTCACAATACTCCTCTACTATTCCAACACTCCACCTTTCCCGGTAAGGATTACCAAAGCCCATAGAAAGATAAATAACCAGTTGTTTTCCGCTCCTATCACATATGTCAAAGAGCTGGTCTACCAAAAGGTAGGACTCAGCAATAGATTTATTGGTATTTCTCTTTTGAAATATTTCCGATACTGAAAAAGGATAACCCAAATATGAGATCTGATCAAAGCTGGCTGCTTCCCTTGCCCCTCTCTCATTCGCTATTATGGCTAATAACTTAGAGCGACTGTTATCCAGTTCCAACTTCTCCAGTACAGCTACCGTATCCCTCAACTGCGGAATGGCTTTGGGCGAAACAAAACTACCAAAGTCTATAGTGTCAAAGCCCACTTTGAGCAGGGCATTGATATAAGCTATCTTTTTATCCGTGGGAATATATTCGTATATGCCCTGCATAGCATCGCGCGGGCACTCTATAAGCTTAATACCTTCTTTCACCTTAACCGTTTAAATGGCAAAGTAAATACAAACTTGATTGTTTATATAAATAGGGTCTTAAGCTTTTTCAGGAATATGTTTTAAAGCTTCCAAAAAGTAATCCCAGAATTTTTGTACGCTGGCGATATTTACCTTTTCATCGGGTGAATGAGGATGCCTGATAGTTGGCCCGAAAGATATCATCTCTATATCGGGATAATGTTGACCTAATAAGCCACATTCCAGACCGGCATGGCAGGCAATAACCCTTGGATCTTCGCTGAAAAGCTCGCGGTAAAGATCTTTCATAACCAGCAGCATCGGTGAATTGGGATCGAGCTTCCAACCCGGATACGAGCCACTGTGCTCTACTTCTGCTCCTATGAGTTTAAAAGGGGCTGCAACACTATAGGCCATATCCATTTTTGCGGCTTCACGATTGCTTCTCTGCAAACAGAGTACTTCTGCATTACTATTATTTACTAAAACCCGCGCTACATTATTAGATGTTTCCACCAGATCATCTACATCCGGGCTCATACGTCTTATACCATCATGACAACATTGTATAGCATAGATTAACTTCTCCTGATCACTGCTACTCATCACCTTTTCAGGTAGACTTTCGTCCAGCAGTTCCAGTTTGAGGTTGGGATCAGTAGTAGAGAATTCGTCTTTGAGCTCTTGTTGCAGTTGATCTATCTCTTGTCTAAGCTGACTGGTATTTTCTTCTGGTACCGCCACCAAACACACCGACTCTCTGGGAATGGCATTTCTCAAACCCCCACCATCAACTCCGGATATTCTTACTCTCAAAACCCGGATACGCCATAAAATTCGGTTCATGATCTTATTGGCATTTCCCCGGCCGTAAATGATATCCATACCGCTATGACCTCCCTTTAAACCAGTAAGCTTAATAGTGTAGGCTTTATACCCGGAAGGTGTTTCTTCTTCGCTGTAACTCCAATTGATAGTCGTATCAACTCCCCCGGCACAACCAATACTTAGCTCGTCATCATCCTCAGTATCGAGATTTAATAAGATCTCTCCATTTAACAGACCCGGCTTAAGGTGGTGAGCCCCTGTCATACCTGTTTCTTCATCAATGGTAAAAAGTGCTTCGAGGGGAGGGTGGGCTATAGAATCGGACTCGAGTACTGTCATAATTGCCGCTACCCCTATTCCATTATCAGCCCCAAGGGTAGTACCGTCAGCGGTAACCCACTCTCCATCTACGTATGATTGTATACCTTGATTTTCAAAATCAAAATTTTTGTCAGAGTTTTTCTGGTGCACCATATCTAAATGAGCCTGCAAAACAACAGGCTTGCGGTTTTCCATTCCGGCAGAAGCAGGCTTCCGGGCAATAATATTTCCCACTTCATCAACGGTATAGTCAAGGCCAGATCTCTGGAGAAAGGACTCCATAAAAGCAATTATCTTTTCTTCCTTTTTAGATGGGCGAGGTACTGCGTTAAGGTCTTCAAAATTATTCCATAAACGCTCGGGCTGCAACTCTCTTACACTTAAAGTATCCATTTATATAGAATTATTAAATATTTGATTTTTAAATAAATAAGTTTTCGAAACAGGGTAATATTTTAATTGTTCCACTCCAAGAGTGTCTACACAATCAATATCATTCTTAAAAAGATAATAATAAGGTCTCTCACCCTCATCACTACAAAAAGTCAGTTCTGTATCCCTTATCCAATCCAAATCCATTTTGAATATGTAATAATTGATGGTGGCATTCATGTATACGCTTTTACCGAGAATGATATCGTTTTCATCAGCTTCTTTCAACCGGGTAAGATCAGTAAGCATTTGCCTGGTATCAGCATGCTCTTTAAAATCTACCAGCGAATGAAAATTAAAACTCTTAACAAATAATACAACGGCCAAAATAGCAAGGAAATACTTAACCTTTATTAGAATGCCATTAGTATTATTTGCTTCCAGCTCATTTAAAACACTAATAACCAGTAGTAAGGATACCGGGATAAAAAACAAGGCTGTACGGTCTATCAAATAAGGTTTATCAAAAATATAATGCTGAAGGGTACTACCTGCTGCCGGTAAAAGTAGCAGCAAGAGTAAGATCCAGTTCTTATCAGCTCTCCAGTTGTTTTGTTTGGACTTATTGTATAACAGGGTCAAGCCCGTTAAAACAAAGGCCAGAAATAAGACAGGTAACAGCTTCTCGACCAAGCTGTTATTAAGGGAATGATAAAGAAAAGATCTGCTCAGGGTCATTACGGTATCTTCCCAAAAACCTGTTTGGCCCCCGTAATATAATTCACCTGCTTTAACAAGCTGTTTTACAGGAATAAATAATAGCGGAATAAAACATAAAGGGGGGATAAAAAGCGCCAAAAAACTTTTTAAACTCAACATTTTATGCTCCAGCATTAATAAAAAGGCTATTGAAACAATCGTAATGATCAACAATATGTAAGTGAAATTAGAGTAGGCTGCCAGGCAAATGCTGAAGCTGGCTATAAACAAATACTTAAACCTGGGTTTTTCCTGATAGCTGAAAATGAAATAGATACTAAGCACCAGAAAGAATATAGCCAGGCCGTAACCCCGGGCTGCCACAAAGTAATCGAGAAGATAGGGCTGTAAATTGAGTAATATAAAAGCCGGTAACAAAATTCTTGGAAAAAACCTCTTGAGCAAAAGCCAGGTAACAAATATGTAGGCTGTATGAGCTAATAAAACCGGTAAGCGGATGGCATATTCTGAACTACCAAAAGCAAACCCGCTCAACTTGATTAAAAGCGTATTGAGAATATGGTTATTGGCTGCCGGGTAAGTATTGAGAACAATTTCTTTTAACGGAGAGCGGGCATAGCCCATAAAAGACCAACATTCATCATAAGTGAGGGCTAAAACTGCTGCCCTGAAATGTACGTATAACAGGACTCCAAGGGCAACAGCTATAAGCAAAAGATCTTTACTCCTGCTCAATTTTATTTATCACCTAAAATTACGGGTAGCCCGTCTTCCCCTCCTATAATTACTACTTTAGAATTACTGGACTGGGAAAGCTTCAGCGTGGCTTCAATTCCCTTTTCCTGTAGGATCTTATCGGTTAATGAGGAATTAATAATGCGGTTGGCGGTAGCTTTACCTTCAGCTTCAATTTTTTGGCGCTCCGCCTCCTTTTTAGCCTGCTCCAGTTTAAACTCGTACTCCAGGGCGGCCTGTTCCTGCTCTAACTTACGCTCTATAGCGGCTTTCAGCTTGGGGGGCAATTCCACCTCGCGGATCAATACCACATCCAGCAAGATATCCTTCTCTTTAAGGGCTGCTGCTGTACGCTGGTAAATCTCATCCTGTATAGCCTCCCTTTTGGAAGAATACAGTTCCTCGGGCAGATACTTACCTATTACTTCACGAGTGGCCGATCGTATTTCGGGTACTACAATATCATCGTGGTAATTGGTTCCTATATTGTCATGCAAATAACCTATGCGATTGTCAACAGGTTTATAGCGGTAGGAAAGTTCCGTTTTAATAGTCAGTCCATTTTTAGAAAGCACCTGCATGGTACCTATATCCTCTTTGATCCTCACATCATAAATATATACTTTATCCCAGGGCCATTTTATTTTAAACCCCTGATCGTAAACGGTTTCTCTATCTAATCCTCCCTGGAAAGTGCGGAAAACAATTCCTCTTTCCCCAGCCTGAATAGTATAAGTAATAGAACTCCAGGCCAAAGCCAGTATAACGAGCAGAGCAAAAGAAATGACAATAATAGTTGTGGTGCGTTGATTCATTAAATTAAGTTTTATTGATTAGTAGTTTCCCCAGTATTTGCGCAAGCCCCATTCGGCTGACAGAAATATAAGAAATAAAAAAAATAACCACTTGAGGGTTAAGATAGTTCTAACTTCCGATTTCAGAAATTGTATAGTTTTAGCTTCATCATTACTATTTATATCAATGAGCATCTGCTCTACATCTTCCTTCTTGTAAAACCGGCCACCACTGCTCTCTGCAATTTTTCGCAAAATGTCGAAGCGGGCTACCAGGTCTGATTCCTCTACCCGCAACTTTTCTACCGAAAACTCCCCTCTTTTGACAAATAGTTCTTTATCTAATTCTACCCTGGCCTCCCAGCTGTAAAGCCCTTCTGGCAAACTACCTACCTCCAGTTGGTAGGCCTCGTTGGTCTTGCCAAAGCTATAAGTATATTTTTTATCGTCACTATCGGAAATTATAAGTCTGGCTTCCGGTTTATTCGTCAGCTCCAGTGAAGCATTGTACAAACGGGCTGAAAAACGGATGCCTTCCTGTAGATTGTGGCGACTCTTGGTGTTTGCCACAAATCTTTGTTCCTCTTTTTTAGCTGTTAAATACAGAACTGTTTTCTGTATTAGATCATCAAAATTCCGGTGACTTTCATTTTTGCGAAAATCAGCCATTCTCCATTGCCAGAGATTAATTCCGTTAATAACCGACCAGCGTCTGTTTTCGCCTTCAGCAAATAACCAAAGCGGTTGATTAGTAGATACCGAACCTATTTTCCGGTAAAACAGTGTTTGTCCGTTTACACGGCTATTGATCTCCCCAAAGGGACTTAACAGTGGAGGAAAATCACTAAGACTCTGGAGGTTTTCTCTACTCAAGTTGAATAAGTTAAAGGCCGTATTTAGCTCAGGCAGTACCTCTTCATATTCACCGTCTTGGCGGTAAAAGACTTTAGTGAGAGTGCTAAAGTTTGCGGAACTCGATTGAGGGCCATAAAATAAAAGTCCCGGTTTACCCGAATCATACCACTTCTCCAGCATCTGATCATCCGGTTGATGCAGTACCATGAGATCGGCCTGCCCTTGAGTAAATTGTAATTCTGTTGCGGTATAAGTCGAAACCTCAAAATCTTTTACACTTACCAGTGCTCTTTTCAGGGCCGCTATATCAGGATGGGGTGCTTTACCGATTATCCATATCTTCTTTTGTTTGTCGAGTATATCCAAGGAAAAAGCAGCGGTATTATTGGAAGTATTGCTCTCCTCCGGCAACCTTTCTATTACTACGGTGTAACGCTGTATACCGGGTTTTTTAGCATCGATGAGGAAGTCTATCCGCTGATAAAAATCATCTGAATCTACCTCTACCATACGGCTTTCAACGGTTGTGTTGTTGTTATCCAGCAGCTTTAAGCTGGTGCGCTGGCCTTTTTGTTTTCTGGCTTTGAGGTGTACCTGTAAGGGAAAACGGTTATTGAGGTAACTGTAATCATTGTGCACCAAACGGTCAATAAAAATGTCTTTGGAGGCAGAAGAGTCTCCTAAACCCAGAGTAAAAACGGGAAAAGCCAGCTGACTTGCCAGGTAAACCGGATCGCTGCCCAGATTATATATGCCATCCGTTAGGAGTACTACCCCTCCCACATTCTGATTGTAATACCTTTCCTGTACCTGATACAGAGTGTTAGCTATGTCTGTTTGAATAAAAGAAAATGTATCCTTAACACTGCCTTTGAGTTCTTCACCAAACTGAAAGGCCTCTACCTGATACTTATCTTCGAGTTGCCTGTTGAATTCTTCTGACTTATTTAACAAACCGACAGCACCAGATGAATCTTTGGACAGGATCATTGAACGGGAATGATCTTCTAACCAAACGAGTATGGGCTTCTCTTCTTCTGTTTGGTTTACTTTTAAAAACGGAGCCAGAAAGAGCAATAAAATGAGAAAAACACTGGAGAAACGCAAAGCTGCCAGGGTGTAACGCTGGGAAGCTGTAAACTTATGCCGGTAGAAGTACAAGAAAGCCGCGGCAGCCAAAGCCCCCATCAGGCAGGGAATACTCCACCAAAGTGAATGTTCAAATGTTAGCTCAGTCATTAAGCTTTAACGGAAAGTTTTCCTTTTTAGGTTAGCATCCCACCGTCAACTTGTAAAGTTTGGCCGGTGATATATGAAGAAAGATCGGAGGCCAGAAATAAGCAGGCATTAGCCACATCTTCAGGGCTCCCCCCCCGTTTTAACGGTATGGCTTCCCTCCAGCCCTGAACGGTTTTCTCATCGAGTTTACCGGTCATCTCCGTTTCTATAAAACCAGGAGCTACCGCATTGCAACGAATATAGCGGGAACCTAATTCTAAAGCTACCGATTTGGTAAAGCCTATCATTCCAGCCTTGGAGGCTGCATAATTGGACTGCCCGGCATTACCTTTCACTCCCACTACCGAACTTATATTGATAATAGAGCCTTTGCGCTGTTTCAAAAAAGTACGCTGAATGGCTTTCGTAGTATTAAAAATCGATTTGAGGTTGATACGCATAACGGCATCAAAGTCATCTTCTGTCATACGCATTAAGAGGTTGTCTTTGGTAATGCCAGCGTTATTAATCAATATATCAACCGCACCAAAGTCTTTTAAAACTTCTTCTATCAACTTCTCAGCTGCTGTATAATCTGAAGCATCGCTGCGGTAGCCTTTTACTATAGTCCCTAATTTCGATAACTCTTTTTCAAAAGCTTGTGCCTGTTCTACTGAGGAAAGATAGGTGAAGGCCACGTTGGCTCCGTGCCGGGCAAAAACTTCTGCAATGCCTTTGCCTATTCCCTTTGATGCTCCGGTAATTATGGCTGTTTTACCTTCTAATAATTTCATGTGATGATCGATTAAGAGGGCCAAAGATAAGATTTAGGGATACATTTGCTGAAAATGGAAAATAGTCTCTTAAAATAAAATTATTTTCAATATTTGAATAAGCTGACCAACCTTTGCGTGGTTTTTAGAGTCTATAACAGTAAATGACCTATAAAATGAAAAAAATTACAATTACACTATCCTTGATCTTTACGGGCATTATTTCAACGAACGCCCAAAATATTCTGGATTTCTCACAGGATCCCTTAAGCCTTTTTATGCTTGAGCACATTCATCCCAATCTATATACCCAGGCTGATTCTATTGTTTCATCCCTGGATAGTGGAGCCCAATTTACACCCCAGGATTATATGTTAGCCGATTATTTGCCTAATGGTCATATAGATACGGCAACCTTTTACGATGACAATGGTATAGCTGAATTTGCCTACCAGGGTTTTAATATAGGCTCTCAAACTGATATTATCGGTTATGACATTACTTCGGGCACTACCCTTGAAGACAGAACGGTGTTTTATAACGATGCTTCCATTAACAAGGATACATTACTTGAATACTATGAATTTGACGGAAGTAATTTTCAGTTGTTTACTTACTTCCGTTTATCTTACAATGCCCAGTCTAAAATGGACAAGGCTGAGATTCACGTTTATGATGGTTCCTCTAGCTTTTTCTTGTTGGGAATCTTTGAATTTCATTATAATTCTGGCGGATCAGCGTTGGACAGTGTAAATTTTGTTTCAGGTATAGGGGTGCCGGTGGATCTACTCCGCTTGCACTACTTCTATAAAGGAAATGGCGAGATATCCCGCATAGATATCAAGCAGGATACTGCTTTTACGGGAGTTTACGAGACTATTGCTTATGAAATTCCCAAATATGCCGCAGGAAAAATATACGAGCTACAGCAAATAGCATATAATGATACAACCAGCGTTTTTGAAATAGCATCGGTAACCCGCTTTCTCAGCCGCACCAGCGGTATAGGCTTAAAAGAAAACACTGACCGCCACATTTCTGTTTATCCCAACCCTGCTCAAAATGATCTTAAGGTCAACGGCCTGGAACAAAATACAACTTATACCATCATCAATATTACCGGAGCAGAAGTTAAACGCGGAACTGTTGCCAAGGGAGCGTCAATCGCTATCAGCGACCTCATACCTGGTACATATATTTTACAGCTAGACATAGCAGAAAAGTCTGTTAGCAAACGCTTTGAAAAGCTTTAATTGTAGATTCTCAGTGCACAAAAAGAAGGCAGCTATTCGGCTGCCTTTTTACTTTATCGCCATTCAAAATCTTCTGACCGGGGCATGGCATCGATCATATCTATCCCGATTTGAGGGGGTGCCGTGAGCTTTCTTTTCACCGTATCTATCCACGCTCCGTCAACATCAATAACAGCACAGAGGTCTTCTCCCCTTCTGATATTATGACGCATACCAAAACGGGAGTAATCCTTTCTCAAAGAGGTGGCCAGTATATCCATAGTCAGATAATCACCAAAATGGAGTTCCCTTGAAAATTTGGCCTCTTCCCTGAATAAAACGGGACCAAACTGGTGCTGCATCATCTCTTTAGGGGTCAGGCCATGTGTATTTAAAAATTCCATCCGCAATTGAGCGCCAAAATCGTAATAAACCGAGTGCCTTACGTGAAAATTCGGATCGAGATCACTCCAGCGGATATGTAGTTTTCTTTCAAATGTTTGCATTATACTTGAGTTTTTACGCTTTTCCAGTTTTTTAATTGCCAGGTAGCTGTTCCACTGGCTATGTGATTTCCCTTTTCATCGTGTATTTCTACCGGGCAAACTACTTCTATTTTTTCCTGATCCTCAAGAGGGCCTATAACATTAGCCTGTAACCATTGATCATCTATATTAAAACGCGCCAAAGCACCCGATTTGGCCTGGTAGTGGTACTTCATTTCAAGGCTTTTCAATATCAGACGGTATCGAGTAGGGTCCATTTTTAAAATAAGGCTCAGTCCGGAGCTTATTTCGCATAATGTAGCCAAGGCACAGGCATGCAGGCCCTTCAGGTGATTGAGGTTTCTTTTGTGATAAGGCAAAAAAACTTCCAGGTGATGGGGGCTAAGGGATTTTATTCTGAAACGGTGAGGATGGTTGAAAGGGATAAGGCGATTGAGTAGCAAACTCAATAACCAGCGGTAAAAAGAAGAGTTTTCGGCTTTGTATGCTATGTTTAGTAATTTCTTCAATTTGTAAGCTTAGTTTATCAAAACTACTGATAAAGCCTTACTTTAAAGAATAGTTATTGCACTGGCCTATTTCTTCAATAGAAGTTTGGATAACTTCACCTTACTGATCGCTTAGTGCCTTTAACGGGGGAGACAAAGGTTAAAGAAGGGGTTGTTATTTCAAACAGCCCCTTCTTTGCTTGTATGATTAGATACAGCTACCTCAATTATTTGAAAGCTGAGGATTGCTATTTGTTTCATCTCAAAATATTCAGCTTCTGAACACTTTGCTGTTTGCTTCCAATTAATTTAACCAGATACATACCCTTGTCTAATGCGCTTAGATTCAAAGTAGTTTGATTCTCATTGCCCAAATCCTGACGGTAAACCAAAGCCCCATTTAAGCTATACACTTCAACCTGATTTATCTCTTGGCTTTTGTAGTACAGTTGAACTTTATCGGTTGCCGGATTGGGAAACATTTCAAATTGAGCTAAACCAGCAGGTTCTTTCACCGAAATAACAGAAGCGTCATCAAAATCAATATTATCAATGTTAATAGAACCTCCTAAAGCGGATATATAGCTAAACTTGATCACTGCTTCGGTGGCAGCAGAGTAAGCACTTAAGTCAATTTTTTCCCTCCTCCATTCCGATGAATCTGATGGAATAAAAAAGCAGTCTGTTACGGATAAAGGATTCAAGATAGGATTATCAGTGGTAGCCAAATCTGCACCTCCTTCTTTGTAGATGCTTTGAAAAGTCTCACCACAGTCTGTGGAAATCAAGACTTCCAAGGTATCTGCGAAGTTGACTGTATCGGTAAAAAAAGGAGGTGTATACTGGTGATAATTATAAGCCACATTAAAAGCCAGGTAAGGTGTATTGACCGAGCTAAGGTCCATTACCGGGGAGTTGAAGCTTTCAGACGCTCCAAGAGTATTGAATACCAGTATAGTGTTAAAAGCAAATATGGAAGATTGCCCATCGAGCTTTACACTATTATCCTTAGCCCATTCAAACAGGCTTCCGGTTTCTTCAAATATCCATCCGGTTTCATTTGCTTCAAAACCTTCATTTACCGGAAGATTAAGCCCTGTAGAGACGATCTCAAAATCGTAGTTCAACTGATTGTTTGCCAAAACCGGGTCGCTTTGTCCACCGTTAACCTGCCCGAGACTAACATCCAGACTTTGTACACCTGCTGACACATTGAGCTGCGGCAAGCTGATAAAGGCGTGTTCGTATAAACCTATATTTCCACTCCAGGTATGAGAATAAACACTTCCCCCGTATTCATAACTGATATCCAGAGTATTTATATTTTGTCCCCCAAGATTTCTTACATAAATACCGGCAGCAAGGTTGAGGTTACAACTGCGCTCTTTCATTTCTATTTCAAAAATTTCCAAATCAAAATCTTGCCGGGAAGGGTCTTCAAAAAAGGGAATACATGGGCTTATTATTGAATTATTAGGCATGGTATGTCCCAAACCATTCACGCCTACAAATTCCATTTTTGCATTATTTTTCTTTAATAGATTTATTAGTTTATCCAAAGTAGAGGTGTATGTAAAATCTGTAGAACCTACGGTAATATACATGGGAATATAGGGCGAATTGGCATAGTTATAATTCAGGCTTGCCCCTGGTATATTATCTACATCCAACAACCCCTGTAAGGCTGGTGTATTCAATAGCAGACCCTTAAAAATACCTGGATTATCCAAACCATATTTCAGGGCACTTCTACCTCCTAATGAAAAGCCCTGAAGAATAACATCAGTAGTATCAATTGAATAATTCTGTTTTGCATAGTTGATGCACTCTGCAATAATGGCCTCATCTCCGGCCGGGTCATAAAAATCTTTGAGTTGGTCGTTTCCCCCATCGGGGAAAATGAAAATGGTACTATCAAAAATTCCAGACCACGATAAACTGTTGATCAGGGCATTTCGGTAATTAATACTGTTATCGCCCAGGCCGTGCAGACCGATTATTACTCTGTATTCAATACTGGGATCGTAATTAGCGGGAACATGGCAAGATAATGTTCGATTTTGCCCTAAAAATGAAACAGTAGTTTCAAAACTTCCGGTCTGCTGACCTGGAGATGCATTAAAAAACACTGCACAAAAAGTTATAGTGAGAACAGGTTTAAAAGTGATTTTCATTCCGTTGAAATTTTAGATTTTACTCAAATATAGATTCCTGTCCTATTTTTAATACTGCGCTTTTGCGAATGGATGATTTTAGAGTATGGTTGGTTTAGCTCAGTTTAAATTGAGAAAACATCATTGCTATAGTTTTTCTAATTGAGGGGCAGATAAAGACTTACCCGTGTTCCGCTGGCTTGGGCACCTTTGTATAGGTCAGTGATATTCAAGTCAATATTTAAACCTGTGTTTTGCTCAATAATCCTGAGTCGTTCTTCAATGTTTGGCAGTGCTTTACCTTTGTAAAACCTTTTCTTTTCAGTTTTGATCTGATTTGCTTGTTTGCGACCAACACCGTTATCTTCAACAATACAAAGCACACTTTCCCCTTCTTGCCTTAAAGAAACATTTAGTTTCCCGATCCCTTCGTGTTTATTCACCAGACCGTGAAGAATAGCATTCTCTACAAACGGCTGCAAGATCATGGAAGGAATCTCAAAAACTCCATCCTTTAAGGCATCATCAATCGTTAAGGCGAACTTAAATTTTTGGTCAAAACGAATAGCTTCCAGCTCTATATAGAGTTGCAGTTGATTTACTTCATCTTCCAGGGAAATAAAAGTTCGGTCAGAATTTTCCAGAACATTGCGCAATAATTTGGCAAACTTGGCCAGGTAATCGTAAGCCAAGTCTGTTTTGGAATGCAGAATAAAGTTCTGTGCGGTATTAATACTGTTAAAGATAAAGTGTGGATTCATCTGAGACCGCAAGGCAACCAGCTTCATATCTGCTATTTTGGCATTGAGATGGGCTTCACTAAGCTTTTGTTTTTGCCTTTTCTTAAAATATCCATAGGCTACTAAAATCGTGAGGATCAATACCAATACAGAAATATACAGTATCGTCATACGAAGCCGTTGTGCCTGACTTCTCGCATCCAGCTCTACAGCCCTAAGCTGTATCAGTTCCTTTTCTTTTTCAGCATTCTTGTAGCGTTCTTCCACTTCCGAAACTGAGGCAATATTATTTACACTATCCATCTTGAGCTTCAGATCGAGAAAGCGCTGCTGGGTTTGATAAGCTTTTTTGAATTCTCCCTTGTAGAACTGAGCCTCAGCTAAAAACCTGCTCGCTTCAATCATCATTTCTGTTCTTTCCCTTTCCTCTGCTATTTTTAAAGAAGTATCCGCATAGTTGACAGCTTTAGCATAATCCTTTTCTTCAAATTCCAGTTCAGCTAAACTCAGGTACAACATAGGAACAACAGAACGGTGTCTGGTCTTATTCAAAAAAGTATGTTTGGATTTGTTAAGATAAAATTCCGCACTATCCAGCTCTTTGATGTTCAGATATAAAGAGCCAATATTATAGTAGGCATAGGCTACCCAATGCCATGATTTTCGAACAATACGAAGGTTAAGTGATTTCCTGTAATATTTTAATGCGTTGGCGTAGTCTTTTCTTTCTAAAGCCACAATGCCTAAGTTATTATAAATGGCATCTATTCTGGAGCTATCCCTTAGCCCTATAAAATAGCCCAGGGCTTCATTCATATATTTTTCTGCTTCCTCCAGTTTTCCAAACTGTAGATTGCATATACCAATTCGGTTTAAACTCAAGGCAATTCCGGATGAGTCATTGAGTTTTTTCAATGTGACCAAAGCTTCATGAGCCAACCTATGGCCTTTTTCGTATTGTGCTTTAGAAAATAAAAACCAGGATTGTAAAGATTTACAGTGTGCGGCTTCGTATATCAGACCTGCATTTTGATATTCGCTATATAAACTGTCTGTTATAGCTATAGCTGAATCAAGATGACGAGTGGAAAGATAGTTGAGATAAACCAGTTGCTTCTCTAACTTCAGTTTTGGAGGATTCTCTTTTTGGGCTTCTATGTAAAGACTGTCTAACAGCTTGTGCTGAGCTGGTAATTGCCCAAAAAACAAGCAAAAGCAACATACCAAAGCAGCCGCCATGCCACCTCCTTTAAAGGATGGTAAAGCCATATTCTTTTAATCGAATTTTAAAACCGGCTTAAGTAAGTACAATTAAAGTAATCTCAATTTATGGATTTGTATTTATACCACTAAAGTCCATAAATGACCCTGGGTGTTTTGTTCTTACTTAAGCGATAATATTCTCAAAAACTCTTCTTTTCTGCTTTTGGAAATCCCCAGTTCTTCCCCATCCAGCATAATGACCTGACCACCGGCCGTTTTATTGATCCTCTTGATATACTTTAAGTTAATAAGGCTAGAATTATGGATTCTGAAAAAACCGTAGTCAAGCAGTATAGTCTCAAAAAATTTCAGGTTTCTGGAACTGGTGATTTTTTGCCCGTTTTTCATGTAAAAATGTGTATAACTGCCATCAGCCCTGATGTAATATATATCATCCACCTGGATGAACTCATAGCCCTCCGCTACTGGTAAGGTTATACGGTGCTCTCCTCTATCTTGAGTAAGAAAATTGCCGAAAAGGTATTTAACCTTCAGGTTCTCTTGCTTAACACTGGTTTGTTCTATCTTTTGAAATAAGGATTTAAGGTCGCTTATACTAGCAGGTTTGATGATATAATCTAAAGCTGAAAATTTTATGGCTTTCAAGGCAAATTCTTCATGAGCAGTAACAAAAACTACATGAAAATCAATTCTGTTAAAACTTTCGAGAAGGTTGAAACCGCTTTCCTTTCCCATATCGATATCTAAGAAAACCAATTGAGGCTTAGTTTGAATAATCCCCGTATATGCTTCCGTAACATTAGAAGCTGTACCCTTTATTTCAACCTGCTCAAAAAAAGAAGTGAGGACTTTGCAAAGAGAATCTATCGCTTTCTGTTCATCATCAACTATAAATACTTTTACAGGGGTGCCCAAAATATTTCCTGATTTCTATAAGTTCACACTGTTGTTCCACAAAAATAAAAACCAACCACCAATGATTTTGAAGTAAAATGAGAATAAACCACTCGGATTATGAAATCGCCTGGCAGGTTGCGGAAGAGTTCCCTTTCTACCTGGGATATCAATACATCATTCTGATCAAGATCTCTGGTAGCTTCTTATGTCCTCTATGAAGGTTTGTACAACTTCCCCTTTGGTATGAGGCATTACCACAATTTTCCACCATTTAGGCTCACCCTCATAAGTATCGGCTACTAAACGGAACTTTCCAGAAATCTCTTCAGGGAAATAGCCTGCTTTAATAGAGATGATATTCATATGAGGATTGCGGAAATAAGGGATATTCAAATCATTCAGAGCATGACAAATTTTGTCTGTTTCATCCATCAGGCTTTTAATATTAGCTCGCCAGCCCTCAGGGCCATAAGTTTGTAATATCATCCAGATAGAAACGGCCTGGGCACCATTGCGACTGCCACACAAAGTATAATCCAGGCCCTGAACATACTGGGCTTCCTGGGTAGCAGCATGATGCATCCAGCCTTTTCGTATTAGAAATATACCGGTGCCATAAGGTGCCATCAGCATTTTATGGGCATCGAGAGTGATGGAGTTGATCTCGGGATTTTTAAAATCCAGGGGATTATCCGGGTGGGTAAAAGGAAAAATGAAGCCGCCAAAGGCTCCATCTGCATGAATTTTATAAGGCAGGTCCTGTTTCTTGAAAATTCTCGCCATCTGACTGGCATTATCTACCGAACCAAACATGGTGGTACTCATATTCACTATACCAATAAAATATTTAACTCCCTGAACATGAGCTTTCTTAACCGCTTCTAGCAGTTCCGTCTCTTTTATTTCACGGGTATCTTCATCTACCTGCACTGGTATAGGCTGTATACTTAAAAGGTTAGCCCCTTTATACATGGAGTAATGGCTGTCTGTACTAAATACTACCCCTATCTCGTGATTTTTGGCCCGGTATTGTTTTTTATAATAGTTGCGGTAGATCCACATAGCCTGAATATTGGCTTCCGTCCCCCCGGGAGCCACGTAACCGTCTATACTTTTAGATTCGGCTCTCAATATTTCTTCTGATACAAGACGGATTAATTCAATTTCCAGTTTCTGAGTACCGCGAAACAAGTCTTCGCCCTTTTCCTCGGTAAGGGTGTGGCAACCTATATGATTGGGATTATTGATAAAAGTCCTTAAAAAGGGCGCATTTTTCAGGAATTCTGCATCGCGGTGAAACTGTTGGGTATCCAGATAGGAACCAGGTATTCCTAAAATATAATCGGAGTCGTAATTTCTATTCTGATCAAGGGCATCAAAAACTCTTTCTTTGATGGCCTCTTTGGTCATTTTTTTCCAAAGCATAAGATGATAAGCACAAAGCCCCGCTGCTATTGGCGCGAGGCTTCATTTTTAATTTATTAAAGATGTAAAGCCTGATCAGCCCACCAGTTCCTTTACCTTATCTGCCGCTTCTTTCAGGATTATGGCCGAATGAACTTCCAAACCGCTTTCGTCAATTATCTGCTTGGCTTCTTCGGCATTAGTACCTTGTAAACGAACAATAATAGGGATGTTAATATTGCCAATATTCCTATAGGCATCAACTATACCCTGGGCTACCCGGTCGCAACGCACAATACCGCCAAAAATATTTACCAGAATAGCTTTTACTTTTTCGTCCCGTAAAATGATACGGAAAGCTGTTTCCACTCTTTTGGCATCAGCCGTACCACCCACATCCAAGAAGTTAGCCGGGTTACCTCCTGCCATTTTGATGATATCCATAGTAGCCATAGCTAAACCTGCCCCGTTTACCATGCAGCCCACATTACCATCCAGGTTTACAAAATTGAGGCCAGCCTCTCCCGCTTCTACATCGATGGGATCTTCCTCGCGTATATCGCGCATTTCAGCATAGTCAGGATGACGGAACAGGCCATTGTCATCCAGAGTAACTTTGGCATCAACTGCCAATATTTTATCGTCAGAGGTTTTTAGAACCGGATTTATTTCAAATAAATTGGCATCAATTCCTTCGTAAGCTTTATACAAGCTACTTACGAATTTCGTCATTTCCTTAAAAGCCTGTCCACTCAAGCCCAGGTTAAAAGCAACTTTACGAGCCTGAAAAGCTTGTATACCCACTTTTGGGTCAATTTCTTCGGTAAAGATCAAATGAGGTGTTTCTTCGGCCACAGCCTCTATATCCATCCCTCCTTCGGTAGAGTACATGATCATATTACGACCGCTGGCCCGGTTGAGCAACACTGACATATAGATCTCTGAAGTTTCTGAAGTACCGGGATAGTAAACGTCTTCTGCAATTAATACCTGGTGTACCTTTTTACCTTCTTTAGAAGTTTGAGGAGTCACGAGGTTCATTCCTATGATCTCAGATGATTTTTCTTTCACTTCATCCAAGGACTTGGCCAGCTTTACCCCTCCTCCTTTACCGCGTCCTCCGGCATGTACCTGGGCCTTGATCACCCACCATTCGGTACCTGTATCTTCGTTGAGTTTTTTAGCTGCTTCTACCGCTTCTTCAGGTGTAGTGGCTACAATACCCCTTTGTACATTTACTCCGTATGAAGCCAAAATTTCTTTTCCCTGATATTCGTGTAAGTTCATTTATAAGAATTTAAAATTGTGAAAGCGGAGCAAAAATAGGGCTTGAATTGACTTCAGCGAAACTAAATTTAATATTAAATAAACCTCATTCATCTAACGAAGGAGATTAAATAAAATATGCAGCAATGCTCATTGCTTAAAACGCTCATTGTCATTATTTTACAAATTAAATGGGTTTGTGTGTTTTGGATAATGCATATAAAAAGATACAGGCCTTTGATCTCTTTGGGCAATCCATCAATCCATTAACCACCCTTGTGAAAAGAATAATAATCTCGCTTTCAGAGCCAGGTATATCTTCCTTTTTACAGTAAACACCTTGCCCTTTTATCTTCTTTGGCAAGTAAGAAATTCCGTAATATTTGTATGAAATGACTTTCAGAGCCAGTATAAATACAGATATTTACCTTTACCTTCTCAGTGGTACTGACTATTTTTTTATAGGTTCTTTTACCATTAGAAACTAAAGACAAAAAGATTCAACAAAAATTTACAAACGACTGAAAATAAATTGATTGTGATTAATAATTGAGCTCCATCTGCAACAAAAAAAAACTGTTTCTTCTTAAATTATCACAGTAGAACTGTTTAGCAATTATTTGGTAAAGAATACGTTTTCATTTACTTTACTAACCTATTTTATTTCTGTTTACTTATGAAAAAAGTATTATTCGTTTTTTTCTTTTTCTCTTTTCATTTGCTATCTGTTGCTCAAACGCCTGAAATAGGGCTCATGATCAACCGTGAATATTCCTATGATGGATATACCCTGTTAATGCCCCTGCTCAGCACTGATCTTTTTTTGATTGACAATTGTGGCCAGGAAGTAAATCGTTGGGATACAGATTTACAGCCTGGTAATTCTGCTTATATAAGCCCGAATGGTAATTTAGTCCGAACTGCCCGCTCAGGCGATACCATCCCTACTCTTATTAAAGGGCCGGGAGGAGGTCAGTATGTACAAATTTACGATTGGTTTGGCAGTCTTCTCTGGGAATTTGAGTACGCTTCAGACTCTATACAGGCGCATCACGATATTCAGGTTTTACCCAATGGCAATATTCTCATTTTGGCCTGGGATCTGCATTCTTTTGACGAATGTGTTTCCCTGGGTAAAGACTCCACTCAGATAGACGAGGAGGTATGGGGGGAACACATCATTGAAGTTGATCCCTCAACTAATGAAATAGTTTGGGAATGGTGGCTTTG
Source organism: Owenweeksia sp. (assembly GCA_028277105.1). Lineage (GTDB taxonomy): Bacteria > Bacteroidota > Bacteroidia > Flavobacteriales > Schleiferiaceae > JANQHO01. Next base: position 20,790 of record JANQHO010000116.1, read on the forward strand.
GGATCACCTGATACAGGATTTTGATTCTACAAAATCGAATTTTGGAGTAGTTAAAGATCATCCGGAATTAATGGATATTAATTTCATCAACCTTCCAGCACCAGACCGGGATTGGATCCACGCTAATTCCATCAATTACAATCCCCAGCTTGATCTGATCATGATGAATAGCCGCCACACAGGGGAATTTTACATAATAGATCACAGCACTACTACAGAAGAAGCTGCCGGGCACACCGGAGGCAGATCTGGCAGAGGAGGTGATTTCATTTACCGTTGGGGAAACCCCCAGGCTTACGGCTACGGTACAGCCGCAGACCAGCGACTGTTTGGCTCACATGATGCCCGCTGGATTGATAAAGGTTTGCCTGATGAAGGTAAAATAATGGTTTTCGATAACGGATGGTTTCGTCCCGGACGGCCTTTTTCAGAAGTTTTGATCATCGATCCCATATTTGATGAAAATACGCTTACTTATGAATTCTCCAATGTTGAAGGTTTTGGGCCCCAACAGATATATTGGAGCTATATAGATACAACAGAGAATGACTTTTTCAGTAATTATATATCTGGCGCTCATCCATTACCCAATAAAAATGTTCTTATATGTGAAGGTGATAACGGAAGGATCTTTGAGGTAAACCGGGAGAAGGAAATTGTTTGGGAATATATCAGCCCTGTACAGTATGATCAACCTATTTCCGTTAACGATACCTTACAACCGTTCGTCACCGGAACAGCTAATGCCTGTTTCAGGGCTACCAAATACTCTACGAGTTATGCCGGTTTTGAGCCATATGAACTGAATACCTCCGGCCCTTTGGAGAAAGATTACCCGCAACCTTATTACTGTTTCGGTTACAAAGGCCAGCCAGGTGAAGTATCCGTAGATATTTTTCCAAATCCGGTCAGTAATACTCTGACTGTTTCCTTTGA
>JANQHO010000157.1 GCA_028277105.1 Owenweeksia sp.
TTGTAAGTGTGGAAAGCTGCCTTGGAATGGATCCATTAGATTGGGCACAGTTGAGCATTTCCCCCAATCCTGCCATTCAAAGGGTAACGGTAAGTTACAAACAACCCTTATCGGGTATTTCATTATTCGATCTGACCGGGAAGCTGATCAATCACTGGCCGGGGCAAGGCTGGATGACCCATACCCTTGATCTTTCGGGAATAGATCCGGGGATTTACATGGTGCAGGTTTACACGGATGATGGAGTGGCTTCCCGAAAACTGCTTATCGAATAAAATTCAGGAGATTTTCGTGTGTTAGTCTTCGATACTTACCTTTGGCAAACTCAGCCTGAAACAGTATGAATAAAAGACAACTTAAATAACAGTATGGTACTATACTTAATAATATGGCTTATTCCGGGTGAAGGCCATAATCCCAAATAGCCAGTATAGGATCGCGGCTCCCTGGCCGCGATGAACGTCAAACATTGAACCTCACAGCTTCAAACTATTCCTCTTCCTCCATTTCCCGTTCGATCATCTTTTTCAGATTCTCAGCCTTCTGAAGATTGATGGGATTATCGGTAACAGCAGCAGCTTTGGTAACGAGTTGTAAGGCGGTCTCGTATTCTTTCAGCAGGTAAGCGGTGTAAGACTCCAGCATACGGCAGCGAAAGGTTTCGTAATAAACATTGGCTTTGGCCGCCAGTTGGTGAGCAACCCTTACAGCAGCAGGCGAATTGTATTCATCGGTAATGTCAAAAGCCTCATTGAAGAGATACTGGGCTTTGAGGGTGTCATTTTGCAGTTTTTTAGCCCGGGCCAGAGCCTGTTTCTTCCAGGGGGAGAAGACCTCTATTTCTTCGGCAAAGAGAACAGCGGTATTGTATTGGAGTTCTTCTATGCTCAGGCTGGTATCGGGATTGGCAGGGAGGAGCACTTCAAAAATTTTATCCAGCAAAACAGTATCGCCATTGTCTAAAGCCAGGTCCAGGTTATAGCTATAAGCTCTCTCATAGTAATCGGCAAAATCAAAGTTTTCCATTTGAGAAGCAATAGCTTTACGCTTATCGATGATCTTTTGAGGGTAAACCGTTTCCAGGTCAATGCCATAAAGGGTAAGAATGGGTAATGCCTCTTTGGAAAAGAGCTGTGCATCATTCCGGCCGTTTAAGAATTCCAGGGCCAGCCCCATGGTTTCGCGAAAAGAAAAATTAAGCGCCTGTATTTGCAGCAGTGTATTCCAACCTTTGGCATCGAGCTGGTGCTGGCGGTATTGTTCTTTAAGGCTAAGGTAGGCGTTGATCAATTCCAGGGCCTTTTGAGTAGCCGCTAGCATTTTATCGGCCGGTTGATAGCCCTTTATGGTATGGTAGAGAATTTCATCCGTATCGAGAAAGTAAAAAGCCGGCAGGTCGCGGGCGGGAAAAAGATCCATCCAACGGGCGCCCATACTGGTGCGTACATCAACTGATAAGGGTACCAAACCCGACCAGGCTTTTTCCAGTTCAGGTTGATCAAACACATCGTCTTTTTTCATTTGCCTGAAAGGGTCACTGGGGTGGTAGATACACACAACCAGACTCAGATTTTTACTGCGGGCAATGTTGAGCATTTTACTGTATTCTTCCAGGTCATCAACCCCGATAAAATCAATATTTTGAGCATTGAGGCCCCATGAAAAAAGTAAAGAAAGGAGGACAGGTATACTACGTTTATTTATCATTTACCGGCAAAGTTTTGAGTGAGGTAGATTTCGGGTAAGCCTTCTTTGGTATAGGCAATGGCAGAGATCCCACAGCCCAGGTAACCGTAATCGTCAAGCAGGTTTTTGCGGTGGCCGGGCGAATTCATCCATTTTTCCAGGGTATAACGGGCTAGTTCAGCATAAGTACGGGCTTTCAGAGGCTTACCGTTGGCATCCACCAGTTTTTTTTCAGAAGTAATGGCAAATTCCCCGTTCTTTCCCAGACGGTAAACATTTATCCGGGCTACATTTTCTGCAGCCTTATTGAATTCATTTCCTCCAAAAGCCTTTATCCTGTCAAAAGGGGTGCGGTACACCCTTTTTTTACGGAAGACATGGCCCACAAATTTGTATTTCTTCATGTTCTCCGAATGGAAACGGGCAGCTTTGTTCAGTTTGGAATCAAAGGTGTAGCGTTCTAAACCTTCTTGAGCCCTTACTTCATTGGAAGCGTAAAAAATGGCCGCTTCCAGCAGATCGGTATTCAGTTTATCCAATTCTATGGGTTGGTTGACCTCTGGTAAACTGAAAAAAGAAGTGGCATCATACCGGGCATAATCCGCTTTATCCCAACTTAAAGGGATTAAAACAGTAAGTATGGCAAGGAGGCTCATCATTTAAAAATATCCTGTTTGCATTGTGGTCTGATGTCAAAACGGGGTGTAAAACCTTCCAGTATATCCTCTCCGGGCACAATTTTCTCAATAGGGTGCAATTTAGCTTCGGGTTTCTTCAAAAATTTGATCTTTTTAACGGTATTATCTGCCAGTAATACTATAATGTTACTGGATATGCTCTTGTTCATACCGATGAATTCTCCTTTGTCATCTTTGGGGTAGTAAAGGGTTTGCCCGTTACCATCAACGTATACTCTGCGCAGGTCGTTATCGTAAAACTTACCAAACATTTTACGCCCTTTGATCTGATCGTGCTTGATCGAGTCTACTATACTAATAATAAAGGCATTGCCGAAAACCTTGAGGCTGTCCATCTCATCGTTATTGATACTCATAAAAATAGTATCCCCGGTAATCTGGGTTGAATCGTTCCAGAGAATGGGATCGTAATACATCTTAAAAGTAGAATCGCGGGTAGAGTAGGAGAGGGAGTCGCACCAGCCCTGTATGTCAGTTTTGAAGATGCGCACCCGGTGAAACACCTTTAACTGGCGGAAGTCGCCTAGTGAATCCGTAGCTATAGTACTGAAAAGGGTATCACCGTGGATGTGTAAGGTATCATTGCTTTGTACAATACTGTAGACGGGTTCCAGGGTGACAAAGGCACTGTCGGAATCCCCCAGGTAGCGGCCATAACCTCCGGTTATGAAATAGTCTTCCAGGGTGTCGTGAATGAAGACATTGCCAAAGGCTTCACCAAATTCAGTAGCCTTTTCGTAATACAAACTATCACCGGTGAGGTACTTATTATCATCGTATAAACGCGCGTTACGCTCAAAGCGGGCTATGTCTGTAATCGTGTTATACACACCGTTCTCACAGTAGATATAACTGCTGTCGCTAGTAATAGTAGTAGGGCCGTGGAAGAAAGCATTGCGGGAAGCAGAACTGTAGATCAGGGTGTCAGACTCAATGACATAGTCAGGATTAGTTAGCACTACACTATCCTTAAAATTAAAAAGCTTAGTGCTGGTACTGTAATTTCCCTTACGGCTGATAAGGATATTCTCATCACTGAGAATAGTACCACCTGTAGTGTAATAAGCAATATTAGTTTTGCGGTTGTAGTCCAGGCGATCGGTGTAGAGTACCATCTTTTTGTCCTGGAGCTTCACTGTATCTCCGGTAACCAATGCCTGGCGGGTATTGCCGCTGTATTCCAGGTAATCGCCCCACAAAAAAATGGTATCGCCCTGGTTGATCTTTACATTCTGGAAAGCTTCAAGCCTGTTTTCTTTGGAATAAAACCAGGCACTGTCGCAATACATCAAAGAGCCTTCGTGTTCAAAAACCACATTGCCCAACAAACGGTTCTTTCCCAGGTATTTCTGGTAAATACCCTTATCCGCATTCTTGATGTTAATACGTTTGCCTTCTTTTTCTTCCTGTCCGAAAACGGAAAGCGAGAAACAGAGCAGGCTAAACCACAGCAGACTCTTCAAGATGGATCGTTTGGTTACGATCGGGACCCACTGAAATAATGGTAATGGGTACCCCCAGTTCTTTCTGGAGAAAGGAAACATAATCTTTGAGTTCGCGGGGAGCTTCTTCATAATTGTCCAGCGAGGTGATATCTTCTTTCCATCCCGCTAATTCGGTGTAGATGGGTTCAATTAATCCTTCTTCAATGCTGTAAGGCAAATGATCAATTTCTGTGCCTTTATAGCGGTAGGAGGTGCATACCTTGATCTTTTCCAGCCCGCTCAACACGTCTGATTTCATCATGATAAGATGAGTTACCCCGTTAATATCAATGGCATAGCGCAAGGCCGGAAGATCGAGCCAGCCGCATCTGCGGGGGCGCCCGGTGGTAGCGCCAAATTCATGACCTTTTTGACGAAGTTCTTCGCCCATTTCATCGTGTAGCTCGGTAGGGAAGGGGCCGCTGCCAACCCGGGTGCAGTAAGCTTTAAAAATTCCGTAGACATTTTTGATGCGGTTGGGCGCTATGCCCAATCCGGTACAGCTACCGGCACACATGGTGGTAGAAGAAGTCACAAAGGGGTAACTGCCAAAGTCGATGTCCAGCAAAGAACCCTGGGCGCCTTCCGCCAATATTGTTTTACCTTTCTTGAGAGCTGCATTCACGTAATGCTCGGAGTCGATCAGGTTTAAACTGCGCAGAAAGTCTACGGCTTCAAACCATTCAGGTTCCAGAGAATCCAGATCGTATTCAAATTCGTGATAATGACTTAAGATCTGCTTGTGCTTGGTCAGCAGGTGATTGTAGCGGTCTTTAAAATCATCCAGCTCAATGTCGCCAACCCGTAACCCATTGCGACCCGTTTTATCCATATAAGTAGGGCCAATGCCCTTAAGGGTAGAGCCTATCTTGTTTTTGCCTTTGGCCTGCTCGGAGGCTGCATCCAGTAAACGGTGAGAAGGCAGAATAAGGTGGGCTTTACGCGAAATCAGCAAGGCTTTATTGACGTCAACGTTGTGCTTCAGCAGGTCATCAACTTCGCGTTTAAAGATCACGGGGTCTATTACTACACCATTACCCACTACATTGAGGGCTCCTTTGTGGAATATTCCGGATGGGATGGTGTGCAGTACGTGTTTGATATTGTCGAACTCCAGAGTGTGCCCGGCATTGGGGCCGCCTTGGAAACGAGCTATAATGTCGTAATTACGAGTGAGTACATCTACAATCTTGCCTTTGCCTTCATCGCCCCATTGCAAGCCTAATAATACATCTACTGTCATGGAAAAAACAGGGTATTTTGAGGTTAAATTATTCGTTTTCGGGATTGAGATCACGCGTACCGTACAGGTACAGGGAGTGAGAGTTGATGTTTACGCCAAAAATTTCGGCCACGGTGTCTTTGATCTGCTGAATACGCGGGTCGCAAAACTCCAGTACCTCTCCTGTATCGGTGAGGATAATGTGGTCGTGTTGTTTATTGTAAAACGACTTTTCGTAATACGACTGGTTTTGCCCGAACTGGTGTTTACGTACCAGTTTACAGTCCAGCAGCAATTCGATAGTATTGTACAGAGTGGCTCGGCTAACGCGGTAATTTTTATTTTTCATTAAGATGTAGAGCGACTCAATATCGAAATGCTCATCGTGGTCGTATATTTCCCTGAGGATAGCATAGCGCTCCGGGGTTTTGCGTTGGCCGTTCTTTTCGAGATATTCGGTGAATACCTGTTTTACCGCTTCAAACTCCTTATCTGTCATCTTTTACTTAAAACGCAAAAGTACAAATTCTCAGCCAGCATATCTGCGTTCCACGGAAGTGACCCCTTCTATCATTTTCAGCTTGTCTATTACCTGGCTTAGGTGGATCTTATCCTGAACTACCACCGTGATCAGTCCTTCAAAAATACCTTCACCCCCGGCAATATTGATGTTGCGGATATTCACATTCAGATCGTTGGAAATGATCTGGGTAACCTCGTTAACCAGTCCCATAGTGTCAATACCGCGGATAATAAGTACGGCCGAATATTCAGATTGCTCAGTCGATATCCATTTGGCCTTGATGATACGCCCGGCAAAGTTAGACTGCATATAAATAGCGTTAGGGCAATCTTTGCGGTGAACTTTTATACCCTCATTAGCAGTGATAAAGCCAAAAACCTCGTCACCTGGAATAGGATTACAACACTTGGCGAGTTTATATTCGAAGGTATCTTCTTCATTGCCAAAAACCAGTATCTTTTTGCCTTTGTCCTTTTCCTTTACTTTAGGGCGTTCGAGTTTTTTCTCCGCTTTTTTGGATTTGGTAAAAATGCGATGGCGCAGGTAATTGTAGAAACCCCCGGACTGATCACGCATGAACTCCTTGATCTGAGAATTGTCGATGATCTTCATCCCCACCTTGTAATACAATTCAGTGGAGTTCTTCAGGCGGAAGTACCTCACCATTTCCTGGATCAGGTTTTCGGAGGGCTTTACCTTGATGTAGTTCAGCTTGCGTTTGAGGATAACTTTACCTTCATCAGCTACCTCTTTCTGCTCGGCTTTAAGTGCAGATTTAATACTGGATTTAGCCTTGGCTGTAACCACATAAGTGAGCCATTCTTCTTTGGGCTTTTGTTTCAGGGAGGTAATGATCTCTACCTGGTCGCCACTGCGCAATTTATAGTTGAGGGGTACCAGACGTCCGTTTACCTTGGCTCCCAGGGTTTTAAGACCTACATCAGTGTGAATGTAAAAGGAGAAATCGAGTGGTACCGCTCCATGGGGCAGTATCTTAAGCTCGCCTTTAGGAGTAAATACATAGATCTCATCCGAAAATAGATTGGTTTTAAAATCATCCACAAATTCCAGGGCAGAACCTTCATTGTTTTCCAACATTTCCCGCACCTGATTGATCCACATATCAAATTTATTGGTGGCAGACGAATCTTCTTTGTATTTCCAATGGGCGGCATAGCCTTTTTCCGCAATCTCA
>JANQHO010000004.1 GCA_028277105.1 Owenweeksia sp.
TGCCTGTTGCATTTTCACCGGCATCTCGTCCAATGCCTATATTATAGGAACCTGTAGTATTTTTTAGTAATGCCTGCGTGCCGATACCAACATTGGCAACCCCACTAGTCACACGCCTATTCGTATTATAACCCAAACCTATGTTAAAAGCACCAACCGTTAAGTCCTCAAGGCTATTACTCCCTATGGCTATATTGCGTACCGGATTACTACCACCTGCCGTATCCAGGGATTTCATATTATTTAGGTTAAAGTGGTAATTCTCAACCCCTAACTCTGCTGTCACCACTTTAGGTAAATTGTCTGCATACGTCTTCACCGCTTTTTCGGTAGGTACGGCCTGGTCGCTATTGCCCCCAAGCGTTGCATCGATACTGAATTCATTGATCGAGTCCCCTGAAGCAAGACTCACACGCCCATCGCTGGCAATGGATATACCACTGGTCCCACCGTTTCCAACCAACTTATTGGCACCCAGGTTCAGGTTTTGAGTAGCGGTATGATCTCCCAGGTCATCCTTGAAAGAAGCCAGGTCCACACCTGTTCCTGCTTTATCGATCTTGAGGCTATCACCGGATAGGCTCAGGTTTTGAATTTCATTCGTGGTAGAGCCATCTAATCCGCTAAAGGGCCCCACTTTTTGCCAATTGCTGTTTTGATACACAAAAAAGCCGGCTTGATTACTATCCGTACAGTACACCAAAAGTCCTTCAGCAGGATTGCTGATGGCATTCATTTGTGTATTTGTCATGCGCGTGAACAGTATCCCAGAAGTATCTGATACTATCTCTAGTATTGCGCTGGGATGTGGAGTTAACGTACCTACTCCTACCTGAGCATAGGCAGGGACAATGAACAAGGCTAAAAAAATAGCTGTGAAACACTTCGATATGATTTTATATTTCATTATCTGGACAATAACTATATATTGTTTACTAAACTACTACTGACTTAAGTGTTTGATATATATGATCACTACGTGCGTTAAAATTATTGAGAGGTAACAGCTGAATTTGTAAATTTTCCTTGTTTGGCTTACCTGATATCATTACACGTTGTAGATATTTCTTGAAAGGGTAAACCTCCTGCCAGGAGGGGATTAAATGCCTACTAGTAAACAGCTTGTTATATGAGGTCAAATTGGCCTGAAGGAACATTGGGAGTCTTGCCTGTTGGCAGACAGGTGTTGCGGAATGCGAGAAAGGGCTTGGATTTTAGAGGTAAGGTTATTCATGGATGCTCTTCTAAGCGCTTATTGAAGCGAGACAAAGAATGATTTTGTCCTGTTTCCTGAAGCACCCGATAGCAGGTTTGGGCAAGTAATACCTGCTCAAGTTCGCTATCGGGCATTTTCCTCAAAAATTAATTACTGATGGTGGGGATAAGAGTTGTTTTAATTTTGAGCTTGTATTTGTTGCACAGACAATCTCCTCAGTAGTTTTTTAATGTCGTCTATTTCATTTCTGAGGTCCTCTTTTTCGCCTTTGATCTCATTCATTTCACTTCGGATATGTTCTCGCTCCTTTTCTGCCCGGTTCAGAGCATGCTGCAACTGCTGCTTCTCCGTTTCCAGTTCGGTAATCCTTTGGTAAAGCGCTTTTATAGACTCTACAAACATGGGGTCATAATCGCCATAAGAGGTTACCAGATAGCCCTGGCCATCTTTCGATATTTTAGAGGGCCATACTTTCTCCAGGTCTTGTGCTATAAATCCATATTGTATCCCTTCCGGACGGGGTATGCCGGTTACCGTATCATTCCATTCGTAGGTAGCGCCTTTTAAGGCCAACATTTTTTGAAGCATCTCTTCTGCTTGCATATATTCTATATTGGTCTTTAAGCGCTTGTCCGAATTGGCCGCCCAGCCACCGGCTGCGCTTTTAGAAGCCGTTCCACCCACCTGCAAGGTGGCCCCCGAACTTAAGCTGGAGGCTTGCATGTTTATACCTACACGATTTCCGGAAAAGTTGCCACCAATAAGTGGAGCCGTTACACTTGAATTTTCAATATAAAGCATGTTATCTAAATCTTGATGATAACCGGCCTGATAGCCAATATAAACGGAGCCGCTTGTTTGTGCATTATGTCCGGCCTGAGCACCTACAAAAGTGTTAAAATTTCCGGTAGTAGTTCTTCCTACCCGATCGCCTATTAGTACATTATACGTATGTGAACTTGTTATAGCCTCACCGGCATACAGTCCAATTCCGACATTGCCGTAACCCGAAACGTTTCGCATCAATGCATGATTACCGATAGCAATATTGCCGCCCCCGCTAGTCAAATCCCGGTTCGTAGCACGCCCCAAGCCAATATTATTAGTACCAGTCGTTAAGGTGTAAAGGCTACTATCTCCGATGGCTAGATTGTACTCTGCACTATTCG
>JANQHO010000060.1 GCA_028277105.1 Owenweeksia sp.
GCCCGACACTTTAAACACCGCAAAGGGAACTCCTTGGCTTTGCGGTGTTTAAAGTGACGGGCGTAGCCCGATTTGCCCTGCTGGAAAAGATCAGTGCCAGCCTGCCGCTTACGGAAGCGGAAGAAGCCGAATGGCAAAGGGCTAAAGCTCGCGTGCAGCAGATCTGTCAGCATGCTTACGACCATAAGCTTTCCATTATGATCGATGCGGAAGAAAGCTGGATACAGCTTGCCATTGACCAGTTGGCAGAGGAAATGATCGCGCTTTTTAATACCGAAAAAGTAGTGGTGTACAACACTTTGCAGATGTACCGCATTGACCGTTTGGACTTTTTGAAAGAAGCCCGGCAAAAAGCTTCAGAAGGCGGCTATTACTTAGGCGTAAAACTGGTGCGTGGGGCTTATATGGAAAAGGAAAGAGAAAGAGCTAAAGAAAAAGGTTATGAGTCGCCCATACAACCGGATAAGGAAGCCAGCGACCGCGATTATGATGCGGGGGTACAATTTGTAGTGGAACACCTGGACCATATGAGTTTGGTGGCAGGCAGCCATAACGAAAACAGCGCCCAAAAGCTGGTGGACTTAATGCAGGAACACGGTTTAGAATCCAATGACCCACGCCTTTGGTTCAGCCAGCTGTACGGCATGAGCGACAACCTTTCCTTTAACCTGGCGCACGAAGGTTATAATGTGGTGAAATACCTGCCCTTTGGCCCTATCATTGAAACCCTGCCCTACCTCATCCGCAGGGCGGAAGAAAATACCTCAGCTGCCGGGCAGACCGGCCGCGAATTGGCTTTGATCAAAAAGGAGTTGGAGAGGAGGGGGATAGAATAGTTTGAGGTTGGTTGTTCGCAGTTTGGGGTCATTGCTCCTTTTATTTACTTGTTATTAGCCTTTCGAATTTAGATAATCCTGAGCCTACCGAATGGCTCAAGGCAGACAACTTTCTAGGGGTTGGGAGCTACAGTGGGTTAGCTTGGTCGAGCGCAGTCGAGACCACTTCAAAAAACACATCTTAGTTGCACATCCGTAATTTATTCTTTGAGATGCCGCATCTTGCCTGCTTGCCGTAGGTAAGTGCGGCATGATACTCATCTTTAAATAATACATCGCGGCCATTTCGACTAGCCTGTCCTGAGCGGCCACTGAGCCTGTCGAAGTGTAGCGAAGGGCTCAATGTTGCTGCGATCCCTTAAGCTTGGGATTCCGGGTCTTCGCCCGGAATGGAGTGTTAAATAAAAAAGGGCGCCTAGCGCCCTTTTTTCGATCCATTACCAAATGGAATATTTAATTTGCTGTAATTACCAGCTTTTGTTGTTTTAGTATTTGATTACCGCTTTTTAGCTGAAGTATGTATAAGCCCGCTTTTAGATTGGGTAATTCAACCTGATGCTGAGCAGTAGCGGTAAGCGCTTTTAGTTGCAAGAGTTCTTGCCCTCCCATGCTTATAATGCTTAAATCCACACTTTGATAATTGGGTAGATCCAGTGTAAGCCTTATAAAATCAGAAGCAGGGTTAGGAGTAATAGTTATAGAACCCGTTTTTTCTTCCATATTACCAGACAATGATACCTGACCGGTGCTGTTTTGCTGCCTCATACTATTACTATTATCAGGATTAGGGTTATGTACTAATAATCCTGGAGCACATCTATCAACCAGATTACCACAGAAATCGTGCATGGGTATAGCGTTAAACACTATGTCAACAATAGGTGGATTGGGGGTTTCCCACTCACTAAATTGATCCATGAATACCTGGGTTTCTATAGGAGAATGTCCTAATTCACAGCCATTAAAGCCATTCATATCGGTTCTTATCACATAAGCTTGAGGGTCGATTAATTGCGACATAAAAGGCTCAATGGAGCGTCCGTGTATCAAATAATCCGTACTCCCCACTTGTTCAAAAACATCTATACCACGATGTACAGAACTCACACCTAAGGTACCATATGAGCTATGCAAATTAAAATTTAAAGTATTGTCACACCTGGAAAGGAGTGTTATCTCTGTAGAGGTAGACAGATCATGCAAATAACCCGTTAAAAGGTATTCGCCATTAGCACTACTTTGGCTAATGCCAAGATAGGAAGACCACAAACCTTGATAGGTAAGCCTGTTAGCCGCTGTAAGCATTCCGAAGGGGTCTACTTCCCAAACCATAGCATCATTAAAGGTATAGATATCAGAAATATCGCCCGCTACAATATACTTCTGCAAAGCCACATCTTCCATCACTGAAAAAGCTCTGGTAACACTGATATCAGCCGGATTGCTAGAGCTCAAGTCATAAATCCCGGAAGACGATGGAAAACGGTACACCTCAGCCCACATAAGGCTAGCTACATCATCAAACTTCATGAGCAAGGCACCATAATAATCATTGGCCATTCCTGGCGCTGCTTCCCCACATATTAAAAAGCCCCCATCACTAGTTGCTATAATATCATTCACCATCAGACCGTCCTTATTGGGTATCGCCTTAACATCATAACTTATAATAAAACCGCTATTGTCCAGGTGGGTGATAGCAATTTCATCTCCCGTTGCTGCTGAAACAAAACCAGCTATAGCTATATCGCCATTTAACAACTCTACAGCATGAGCCGTAGCCACATCAAACACAGTTTGATCATAAACCCTTGTCCAAATAATATTAGTGCCATTAGCATCTACTTTTTGAACGAACAAATTAACTTGCCCGGAGCCCAAGCTTTGGGTATGCCCTATTAACAGATAATCTCCTGTACTGAGTTCCAGGGCACTTAGCCCTGCTTCATAATCTGGCAGATCAAATGCTCTTGTCCAGTTATAATTTCCATTGGGATTTATTTTGGTTAACAAAGCTTCATCAGTTCCTGCGGCATCGGAATAATTGGCTAATAAAATATCCCCGGAAGATGTAAGGTCGGCCCTGCCACCTATTATTAAACCATGTGGCTCATTTACAAGACCAGAAAATGATTTATGAAATTGCACATAGGATGTGGTGTCATAAGCACAGCAATCATAAACATCAACATTTACTGTTATGGAAAATGTATCTCCGCCATTCGTTACTTCTACAACATATTGGGTGTTTTGATAAGGGTTTACCGTAATTGATTGCTGGTTAGAATAAAAGCCATCAGGGATGGAGTACCAGGAAAAAGTGGGTGAACTTAAGCCCGGGGTAAAAACTTCAATATCCAAATCACTCCCATTACATACCAAAGTATCTGTAAAATTGGTATAAATACTAGTCGTATCCGGCAAATACGTAAAATATATCCTGGGACGAAGGCTAGCATCAGGATGCTCACTACTGGCAAAGGTAGCCCTGCGATATATGGAAGGATTCTGAAGCTTGAGCCGTACACCGTGATTGGGCAAGGAACCATCCATCCACTCTTCAGCAATATCAGTGATATCAATCTTATAGGTTTGTGTTCCAGAGACAGCCGCTGGTACAAAAACCTGTTCAACTGTAGTATAAGAGGGTTTATTCACCCAATTGAGTACCATTTCGTCCCAGGTACTGGTAAGGCGCTGCACATAGATGTGGTTATTACCAACACTATGAGGGAAAGGGTTGCCCGTAGGAAAAAATAATTCCAGTTCCACTTTATCTAAAAAATGGCCAGAGGGGATAGTAGGCAAACTAAACCGTATATGAGGTATTTGCTCCCCTTCACCACAATTTGGAATAGACCAGGTCCACCGTTGGCATTGCATAAACTCTCCGGCACCTCCATTTAAGGTATCGGTCCAACTGCAACCAGAAGTCCACCAGGCAGTAGCATCGTGCCCTGTATTATTCATAATTACGGTGTCAACAATTTGCGCACTTGAGCGTAATGGATTGAAACAACATGAAAAGACAATGGCCACTATAATCAAACGGCCTGTTCTTGGTTTTTGAGTAAAATGTAACATGACAAAATTTGGTTTTATTGAGCCTACTCTATAAAGGTTTTCGGCTTTCCCTGTTTGATGAAAAACAAGAACAATTTGCCATTTAATATGCTGTATTGGAAGGACTACCGAGCAGGTGGTTGAATATTGAAACAAGTGGTAGACATAAGTATATAAGTGTCTGGTTCCTGAAAAATTCCAGGAATGCTTTATTTCTACCCCCTGGTTCATCAGGCCATAACACAATATTCAGCACTATGTCGGTCTGAGTGATTCTAACCGCACACTGAGTCCTTCGCTACACTTCGACAGGTTTATCCTGAGCATTCTAAGATATATGCAAGTTTTTTTTAGGCGGCCAATTTCACAAAAGGTTCATCCCGGTTTACCACAGCAAATATTCTGAGCACCAACTTGT
>JANQHO010000072.1 GCA_028277105.1 Owenweeksia sp.
TGGTAGCCGCACTGGATACGTCTATATCGTTCTGCTTGAGCCAGCGATTGAAGTCTGGATTGGTGGTACATGAGGAAGAAGGATTCTCTTTCCAGGTCACCAGCCAGATCACTTTGGCGTTATCCCTACCCACCTCCTTTTTGAGCTTATCGAAATAGGCCCGCCAGAGGTCACAAGGCGAACCTTTTTCGGGTATAAAGAATATCTTATTGTCAATGCTGATCTCTGCCATTGGGAATGATTAAGAACCCATTACTTTTTGAGTAGCTTCCTGGGCCTCTGCTTCGTCCTTGCCCTCCTGCCGCAAAAAGGACATGAGGCGGTCTTCTAATTGCTGTTCCTGCTCATCACTGAGATAGCGGTAGACTATGTGGGCAATGCCAATTCCCAAAAGGAAAGTTAAAAGAGCTTTCATGCCGCCAGTTTTAGATCAGTGATATTGTCCAGCATTTTTAGCCTGCGGAATCCCAATAAGCGGGCAACCGGATAGGCTTTTATGCAAACCTGATTGTTTTGATTTCCTCCCAAGACGTAGATGTTCTGACCGTCCTCTGAATAGGCAATGAAAAAGCCTACGTGACCTTTCCAGCTATCCGGGCTTTCGCGCCAAAAAACCACAATGTCTCCTATCTGCGGAATAGAGACTGGAATACCAACCAGCAGCCAGGAACGGGCGGTCAATTGGTTGCTGCGTTCACAGGCCGCTCTGAGGGCGACCCAATTGGTGTAAGCACTGCACCAAGCGGTTTCGTCAGATTCGACCCAAGTATGGCCGATCTCTTTAAAATAGTTAAGGATAACGGGGTTGTGTTCCTTGCCGGGTTCTTCCGTAACCCCGTATTGACTTAGTGCGATATGGATGAGTATTGTATTCATTTCTTTTGTTTTGGATTACATTATGGGAATGGACTTACGTGCCTGTTCGGGCATCAAATGGTACATTCTGACCTGCTCGTAATAGACCAGCACTGTTAATTGCTGGCCTGGGGCGATAGCGATCTGCCAGCCCGTTTTGCCGTTGATCTGGCTGCCTTTCAAGGCGGTGACCTGGTAGATGTTTTGAAAATGCTGTGGACTTCTGAAGTCGTTAAGGGAAATAGGCAGGCTACGCTTCTTACCGCTGACGCTACGTCCGGTCAGTTTTAAAAGACCGGGTTGGACATCACCGGAAGCGACCAGTTTGACGTGATTGACAAGGGCGGGATTGTGCTGGAAATCCTCTCTGCGTTCCAAATAGTCTTCGTCAAAGATCAATCCTTGCTCACCCTCACCATACCAGTGCAGGCTAACCTGCCCCGGCTCAAAGGCCACCAGCAACGCCTGATCCTGATCATAGGTCAAAGCAGGGCTGTTATAGTCCACAGTAAGGGTGTCCACAGCTTTTAATCCCCCGTCCAGTATGATGAGGGAACCTACGGTACTACTGAGGAATAGCTGACCGGAATTGGCATCATAGGTCATGCTTTCGCACTCCGGTTCATAGATCAGCCGGAGTTCACTGATATCAGGGGTCAAGGCCCAAAGGCCGCCCTCACTCAACAGCAAGATCACGTCCAGGAGGGCATGGTAAAGAATTTCTTTAGTACTATAGGAAAACTTGAGGGTCGCACTGAGGCTGTGATTGGCCTCAAAAATGAGCAGGCTTTGGTTGCCATTAGCCACTACTATACTGCCGTCCGTTGGGTTGACGGCTACTAACTGCGGTTCGCTGATACCTTCGGTAATAGGTACTTCGACCTGATGACTTTCCCCGTCAAAAACAGCTACAGTGCTGTCCATAAGGTTAGCCACGTAAAGCTTATCGGTAACAGGGTTGTAGGCCAGGCTAACAGGCCGGGTTCCGCTGGCAAGGATCTCAACTAATTGATGTTGGGGATTGATGACAGAAACGCTATCGGCTACCGAACTGCTCACATAGACATAACCGTAACGGCTGCTGTCTTCCTTCGTATTCACCGCCAGGGCTACGGGGGAGTTAACGCCCGGAAAACGGTTATCCAGTGTTATGGAGGCCACCACCTCTTTTTGAGGCGAGACTACCGTAAGCTGGTTACTCAACTGGCTCACCACATAGGTACAGCCGTTAGCCGGGTTCCAGGCAATGGCCTGGGTGTGAATGTGAGAGTCAGGGTCAAGGGCAAGGGAGTCTTTTCGATTAAAGCCCTGATGCTCTTGATTATCAGCAGCGATGTCCCACAGATGGGCCGTAAGTGTATTGGCCGTAGGGTTATAGACAGAGACTTGCGCTTTCTTAAACCGGGCATATAAAGCCTCATACGACAAGGGTAGTCTTTTCTCTAAAGTCTTACGTCTATCAGTCTTGTGTCTTACATCTAACTTCTTGCGTCTCTTCGTCTTAAGTCTTGAATCTTGCGCCTTATATCTCCTAATGAGCTTCTGCCTGATATCCGACAATTCAGCGGTATTAAAACTGTCTTCGCCATTAACGCCTACTTGCTTCTTCACTTCCTGACAATCAGCACAACCGCAATCCTCGTCTTTGCGATTAAACCACCACCAGCCTAAGCCAATAGCGGCCACCCCTATAACGGACGATATGATCAATGCCTTTTTCATGCGACTTGTCGTAGTTGGTAGGAGTCAATAAAGTCCATCATATCTCGGGTGCGTTGCAGATGGGCTTCACCTACACTTTCAGGGTATAGGCTGAACACTTTTGTAGTGGCGTAAATCGCTTCAATTTTGGGAAAGCCGTAATCCAGGTAATAGCGCAAGCCGCACAGATCGGCCTCTTTCTCGCTGCGGGTATTCATAAAAAAGTGACAGGCTTCGTGGGCGAGGATCGCCACTCTTACGGGGATGCTGAAATTGCGAAACATCTGGCGGGAGAGCTGAACCCTGGGCATCTTCCGGTGAATCCTGGCGGGCGTGATCTGTTCATTACCCAAGTCGTCCGTAATGACCGGCAAATACTGAATCAAAAATTCGTCATCACTACTCGGATAAAATCCGGGTCTGGTGTAGCCCGATTTTTGGGCAAAGCCAATCGCAAACTCCATAAAACGGTGACGTTCTTCACTTGCCCACAATTCTGCCGGAGGCATCGTCTTTACTGTAAAGTCCTGCACCCGGAAGCCCCGGTTACTGCCGTTGGTTTTATTGAAAACTTCCAGCTCCAGGTAGTCAGGGGTGACTGGCAAGGGAACTTTGATCTCCCTTTGCCCCGGCTCCCGGAATGACACCTTTCGCCTGAAGTAATCGGTACTGGGAAAGCGCGGGTCATAGACCCAAATCCCCAAACTCACAGGCTGGCGGGCTTTGAGGTTCAAATGCACCGTAAAACGTTTTTTATGGGCAGGCAAGGGTATCACCATCAGTTCTTTGCTTTTTTGAGCTTTACCACCACCAGTATGATGAGGCCGATACCTGCCACAGTGCCTATGATGTAAAAAGGGGTGTAATTCTTCTTATCCTTGTCACCAGCAGAAGTCCCGCTATCTGTTCCTTTATCCAGCTTAAATTCCAGGTCAGAAGGTTTGTCAACAGGAGGCTGCACACCCAACTTAGCCTCAGTCACAGCCCGTATTACCTTATGGGCATCGGAGAGTTGCTCCCAAAACCTTCTGCGCTTCTTTTCTTTTTTTGCTTTTTCTTCCGGGCTTTTTTTCTTCTTCTTCCAGAAAAATTCATCGTAATCCCCGGCTTCCCTTTGCCATAATTGTTCGGTTTCTCCTGCTATCATAATGGTGCTGTCAAAAGCTTATTTGTAATACATAATGCGCAAGGTGCTGCCCTGCACTTGGTAGGGTACAGCGGCACAACCTTTACCCACGAATGGGTATGTCTTGGCTTCATTGGGCAATAGTTCCACCCCGTTCACCAGGGCGGTACTGTTACCCACATTCTTGACCGATGCAAAGAGAAAACCTGCGGGGATTTCCCCGTCCTGGTCATACTCTTCTTCGATCACCGTTGCCAGTATTTCCATTTTCTTGAATTGTTAATGATTAATGGTGAATTGTTGATTAGCTGTCAGTTACCGGTTGTCGGTTAGCAGGTCTTGAATCTTAGGTCTTAAATCTTGAGTCTTGAATCTCAAATCTTAAATCTCAGGTCTAAAGCCTAATCCAATCCAACACTTTGATCAAGCCTGCCACCACCGCGAGTACGGTCAATGCGATCAGCAAATTCTGGCTAAAAGCGTTACTTTTCTTTTGGTCTTTATCTTTCATACCCCTATTTTTTCACCAATAACACGGTTACGATCAAAGCCACCAGCACTCCACCTCCGATCATCATCATATTGCGGTTTTTAGCTTTGTCTTGTTGTCTTTCTCTTTCCTCCCTGCGGAGACGTTCGGCTCTTTCTTGCTGCTGTCTCGCTTGCTGTCTGACTTGCTGTCTCAATTGCTCCCTGCGTCTTTCTTCATCGCGCCTGCGATTTTCTACGATCTGAGCTTTAAACGCTGCCAAACGCATGTTGGCTTCTGCTTTGGCCTGGGCCTGGGCTTGTGATTTGGCCTGGGCCTGAGCCTGGGCTGCGGCAATTTGATGAGCCAGGCTGGGCTTCTTTTTCTTCTTTTTTTTACCGAAAATTCCGCTCAGACCATTCACAATACCTGCGGCTGCCGTTAAAGCGCCCCCTAAAAACTGGTCTTCCTGGGGGCCGATCAGTTCTTCACCTTTGTGCTTCAGGTGGGCGGCAAATAGTCTTTCGAGGTCTTTCAACACTATCGCGTCACCTTCGGCAATCAGGTCGATCAGGTGATTGATGATCTGCTTTTGTGAAGGGTCTTTCTTAAAGCGGATACCGTGATTCGCCAGGAACCTGACCGCAACTTCCGGTTTAGTCAGTACTAAATGACTGATGACGTTAATGGCCGCTTCGTAGGCAGTTCTTTGATCAGGCGGACGCATGGCTGAACATTTTTTTCCAGTTCAATTGTAATGAAGTTCCTACCAGGATTCCGGCTATCAGTATCAGAGAACCTATAGTGTAAACTTTGTTACCCTGCCAGAAGCCCGCGGCCTGTTGAGGCTTGTCCTTTTTTTCTTTGGGAGCAGTTTCACGCAGTCCTCGCAAGCGGTTCCAGACCAATTGCAGTTCTTCGGCCAATACCTTGTCTTCAGGATGCTGATTGGACTGTTTCAAAAGATTTTGGTAAAGTGTTTCAACTTCAGACAGTTTCTTCTTTTCCAGCTTTTCCAAAAACTCAGCTCTGTTGTCCCCGGTATAATTGGAGTGGCCGCAACTGCAACTACCTTCTTCCGGGTTATAACTAAAGCTGGAACAGGCATTGCAGTAGTTGTCTTCGTGACGGCTATGCAGGCTTAGGAGCGCCTTTCTATCGGGGTGAAACTCCAAAAGTTTTTTGACGGCCTTTAGGCCATGCTTGCGGATGAGGAATTTGACGGCTTCGGCTAAATCTTCTTCTCGCTCCGGTGGCTCAAAACCAAAGGCTTCGATCAACTCCCTTGTTTTGTCTGGCTGACTGTAAACAATGTAGTCGATGCGGTTTTGTGCCAGGGGCGATTTCAGGGCTAATGCGTTATCCATAAGGAATAATGATTTAGATTAAAAAGGCAGCCGGGCTTAACCGGACTGCCTCGAATTATTCCAGGCCGTTTAACGCCTCAACCTTCGCATGGCGAACCTTCTTTTCCTTTGTCCCGATGGACGGTAGCGCCTGTTGCTGACCCTGCGGTTACTACGGTTGCTGCGCTTTTTACGAATGGGTACACTACGAGTGCGAACAGGTCTGCGTCTTACCCTTCTTTTCGGCCTTCTTCTTACCAGGTCGATCTGAGGCAGACCAGTGGGACGGGGCGTTTGAGACACTTCGGCAACACTGCCGCCTTTGAGGATATTGCCCATGTTCGCCCTTGCTTTGATGGTAAAGGTGAAGACAGCCGTAGTATTGGGCATGATGGTCAAACGGATGGAATCCGAACCAGTCACATCACACTCAAAGGTGGGCGCGTCTATCATCTTGGATGAAAAGTTCTGTGGGGACGAAGCGGTACGAGGTTGGAAAACCCTGGTAGTGTTGGAGCCGGTGGCAGTCTTGCGAGTGATCTTTAGTACTGCGTCTAACTGCAATTCGTTATTTACCGACAGCTTGAGGCCGGAAATCTTGAAGGGGTTGCTTTTAGATTCTTCCTGTACTTCCTTGTGACTGCTTTCCTCTACCGTAACGGTCACACCATCGGCTTGAGCGGGTTCTTCGTTACCGCCAAAAATGATAGCTTCTTTGGGCGTATCAGTACTGTTGTTGACCACCACCGTAATGGTACGGTCGTTGGGGTCGATCCTCCCTACGGATGAAGTGCGGTAGGTGTCGTACTCGATATCGTCCTCATAGGGGATGTATTCATCGAACTCATCTTCGTAGTCTTCTTCCTCTTCCTCATCGTAGAACTCATCTTCATAGTCTTCGTCATCATCATAGAAAGGCTCATCCCCTTCATACTCTTCTTCGTACTCATTGTTATAATCATCGTAAATATCCTCCGCCTCCTCTTCGTAAGCGGTCAATTCTTCGTGTTCTCTCATTTTGAATTTGGTATTGCGTTACTTACTGCCCGCTACCAGAGTGGATTTCTGGCCGTTCTGATAGTAGCTTGCGGGCGGGCAGGAAATGATGTAATTCCCAAAAGCTCTATCCCTTTGGGGTGGGTTACGTTTTAGCCGGCTTGTTTCCGGCAGCGGCTTTTTTCTGCGCGATCCTGGCTTTGCGCTTCTTGTCCCAGGCGGGCCTAGCAGCAAAACCGATCCCAGCGCCTATGAGCAGGACAACAACCCCAATGCCTATCATGCGGAGTATGAGTTTATTGCCTTCAGGTGCGTTTGTAGATACGTCTGACATTTTTCAGATTTGTTTACTTACTTGTGTAGTGATCGGTCTGACCACTCATTTCAGGCAACTAAAGTCCTGGGATTGAAGGGCAATCCCTTGGTCACTAATGCCACCGCACTACAATTCAGTCATCAAATGGAGCCTAACATCTTTAAAAAGGGTAGCCGTTTCGCTTTAATCAAAGTTGAGGGCGGTGGTCTGATAGAAGTCGATCTGGAATTACCGCATTTGCAATTCCTAAGCATGGATAGTGTTAGCGGGAAGTGGCTTGAAGCTGGTCGATTTGGCAAGCCCTTGAGAAAGGAGGGCCGGGAATATGAAAGGGTGCTGCATTGCTACAGGAACAGCTTGCTGCTGATGGAGATAGAAGGGAAACCCAAAGCCATTTACCAAGCCCATGAGGGTTATCTTTTGGAAGTGGAAAGGGGTTACATTCAGGTATTACCCAGGTCGGAGAGGCTGGCTTACTTTGAGAAAGGGAAAATGAGTTACGGGCGGGAACTGGAATATCACATTAAGCTGAAACACTACCCGGTATTGGAGGCGGGAACGGAGGAATACGGACAAGCGTTGAAGGACTATCGCACCAGATTGGAAAGGGTTTCAGTAAAGTTTGGGGTCTAAGAGGAACAGGTAGCAAATCACACTTTTTTCTCCGAGCTGAAGGGTACGAACGTAGTTGCTCTGAGCCTGGAGCCTTCTAAATCCCCGTTGTGGTCGTAGACTTGCTCGTAGTGCTTATATATCCAACCTGTTATTACTCTCATTACTATACAGTCCTCAGATATACGGACTTCCTCATGTAACTCTAATTCATAAAGTTTCTCAGCGTCTTTCATAGATAACGATTTGTAAGCTTACTAAAATAGGAAAAACCGAAAGTCGGTCGTACAACACTACTGATTATCTCCTAAGACCACCAAGCAAAGCCGGGAAGTCTCTTTTCAAACCCCCAAGGCAATAAACTCTTTGCGGTATGTAATACTCCCGGTCAAAGAACTTTCGGGAACGCACAATTTTATAATCTACACCGGAGCAATAGGCACAACTTTCACAATCGTGATCAATGGTGGCATAAGGCTTACCTTTATTTCTTCCCCCACGAAAAGTCTTTTTTTGCAAAGGGCAATCATTTACGTAATTGAAATAACCCATTTCCCCGATTTTAAAGGATTCGACCTTTTTCACTTCGGCATAATCTTCTTTCAGCTTATTCTGAACTTTCCTCAGCTTAGGGTTGTGCAACCAACTTTTACAACTGGTTCCGTTAACCAGTTCTTTGCGAAAACCATCATCTGCCAAAGCGAAATTCTGCTTATGGTAGAGTGAGCGGAAAAGATGTTTGACATCTATCTCAATGGCGGCCAGGCTTTGTTCCCTGATCTTCCTCGCTTTCTCCCAAC
The DNA here is from genome assembly GCA_028277105.1 of Owenweeksia sp. GTDB lineage: Bacteria > Bacteroidota > Bacteroidia > Flavobacteriales > Schleiferiaceae > JANQHO01. The sequence goes on from JANQHO010000072.1 coordinate 8,222, forward strand.
TCACCGGGTTATTGACCACAATTTCTACCAGCAAAAGTTTGCCTTTACTTTGAATGATGACATCAGGAATTATCCCATCTAACCTCTTTTCGAGCCATACCTTATCAACGGGTATCGGGGTTTCGGGAAAAATCAGGTGTGGGGTGTTAGGGTAAAGCAGAAAAGGAGTGGTAAAAGTCTCGCTTTGGGCTATCCAGTTTTTGGCCTGGATATGCATTGCGGTTTCCAAGCCACCATTACAATCCGGGGCATTGTAATGGGCAAAGTGGTATTGTTTGAACTTTCCTTTTCGCGCCACTAATGGTTTTTCACAAGCGGGGCATATACAGCCGCAAGCTAAGCCGCTTTCCACTTCATCAATGGAGATAAGTTTGTTGTCCTTTAGACCATACGGCAGTTTGAGTTCCATACCGGAGGGAAGTCAAATTCCGAGCCAATTGAAATACAAGGAGAAAAGGTAAAAAGGCCAACGCCTAAAAACCCGCTGCCTTTTGATTTCTTTTGCAATTTTAGCCGAAATCAGGATATTTTACGAAGTGTATTGTGATAGTCATCCTATCTATAAAATGAAGGAAATCACAACAAAGATCATTCTGTTGTCTTTATGACACCAAAGGCGGCTTGTCCAAAGTTGCCTTTTTTCAATTGGGGTTGAACTTCTTAATAGCAATAGCAACATCGTTTGGTGTCGCTGTAATTCCAAAACGATTCTTAAACTCACGCTTAAAGAAGGAAACTCTCCTTTTTTTTCTTTTTGAGCCATTGGAACCCAAATCACCGTATTCAGCAGCTTCCTTCAGTAATTGTTTTAATTGTTTTTCCTTCCCTTTAATTACATTCCATATTCTCAAATGAAAAAGAGCTTTTTTGAGTTGAAGTACCTTCATACTTAGCTCATTCTTTCTCATTAATTCCCTTAACTTCTGAGCTTCTGCCTTTTTCTTATTGTTATGTCTGGTTATAGCACCTTTCACTGGGCCTGGGATTTTTAGGTTTAAAAAGTCGGCAATCTTTTCTACAACCTCGTATTTACTGTTTATTTCTTTCCCGGTGATATCATGAGTATAAATCAGTAAATCAGCACTAATTCTATTACCTGTAAACTGACGGGGTTCATGATTTGATATTCTTATTTTCTTGTAATTGTAGCTTACATAGATAGTGCCTGTCAATGCTCTATTAACAACAATATCTTCATGTAAAGATTGAAGCAATTTCTCCATCTGTTTTGAATAATGTTTACTTCAAAAAGTATATTGGTTTAGCAAGAATATTATTTCAAACCTCTCTCTTCCTGCTTTTTGACTTTTAGCTCTTTTTGTTAAAAAGGGGCTATTTAGCCCCTTTTCTTTTTGATCTTGCATAATACCCTGAACTGCTCAGGTAGTAGAAATAGCCCTTTTCACGAATAATTCTGCTGGCTCCTTTGACCAAGCTCTTTCGTTTGGTCTTGGGGTTTCTCTCCACTAATCGACCACTTTTGTCAAAGTAGTAGAACATGCCCTTCTTTCTTTTGATTTTGGGATATTGCTTTAAAATTTCCATTCGTATTAGTTTGGGTTACTGATTAGGTGCTACAGACCCCATCGCATTCGTCCACCAGTTCCGGTAGCGGGTCTTGCAGAGATTCCTTTTTGTTGATAATGTCCTGAATAGCCTCTTTGAGTGGTTTACAGGAGCGGTGTAAGTAGCATTCACCGTAATCAATACCAGGATAGTGTCGCACACGCTCATCCAGGTAAACGGCTGTTTCAAAACTCTCTGGCTCATTCACATAAAGCCAGTACCAGTATTCGTTTGAGTGATAGGGACAAATAGTACAGCTAGACCGTATAGGCAGGGGCAAACCGTGTTTCTTAAAGTTGGTGATGCAGTCCTTCCGTTTGATCTTTTTCTCAACCAGCGGGTAGCGGTGGTAGATCCACTTCCGCCCCGAATCCTTCATCCGTTGCATTTCGTCATAGCTGATACCCAACCATAACTCTACCTTTTCGCCTGGTTGCCAGTTCTTTTTAATGAACCTGCGCACCGGGGCGATCTTATAATAACCGGTACACTGCCGCCTGAGCAACCCCCTCTTACCATTATGAAGTTTTAAATGAAGGGGGATGCCGTCCGAGCGTTTGGTCTTGCCGTCCAGAAAGTCTAAACAATCTTGATAGATATTGAAGGAAATGACCTGTATGTCAAAGCCGTATTCTTTATCTACAAAAGGAATAAACCAATCGAGGTAACGGTAAACGCCCTTGGGTTCATTACTCAGGTCGGCAAATACCGCATAGTCGGGCCGGGTATCAAATTCACCCCGGAGAGCGCGTAATAGTAAATCGGTGGACTGCGTTCCCGCGCCCAGCGATAGCACTGTTTTTTTTTAACATAGTAATGGATTTTGACCCTTAGCGGGTCATTACTAAATGATGGCTACCGGGGGAATCCGGCAGCCGTGGGCCTATCGTCAGACCCTATTTTGAGGTTACTGAATGATCTTTAAGCTGCCTGCTGTGATTGGTTTTGGAAAGTCACTTGGGCTTTGGTATCGTGAAAGCGTAGATAATCGCTGATCAATTTGACTAAGGCAGCATTACGGTTGGGATAGAGGGGTTTGCCCGTTTTGAACTTCCGCTCGTTGAGCATCATCCTGACCTTTTTACCTTCCTCCTGATCAATGTATTTTCTGGCAGCCCGGATAAAAGCTGCTCTGCTGCACCCCCTGATCTTTTGCTCCCGCATGTTCACGAAAACAAAAAAGGATTTACGCCTTTCGTACTCCTTTTCTTCAATCAAACCGGAAGTGAAAGCGGTGGTAGCCAGTTCGTATTGCTCGTCCACAATAAGTTGAGCGATCCGTACCAAATGGTATTTTGGGATGCGTTCTTTATAACGGGTCACATCATCGACCTGGTGATGTAGTCTTAGCCAGGTACAGTTCTGCCATTCGGTGGTACTTACTTTGGCAACAGATTGATGGGTCAGGAGCAAATCTATCCCCTTATGCCTGGCGGTACACAATGCTCCGATCATAGCCTGACCTTTAGTGCCTGTCATGTAATGGTCTATGTCGTCCAATACAATCAGACCCCCCTGGTAGTATCTCAGGATATTGTGAACCACCTCCCGCTTCTGCCCATCATCCATCGGGCTGCCGTTGACATTGAAAGGACGTATCCTTCTGGCCTGAATGTTCTTCAGTTGGTGAATATGATCGGGGCTAACAGTAAAGTACTCCCGGTAATCATCATCATTCGTATCGAAACATAGCACCCTGCGCCCTTTTTTACCCGTTGGAGTAAAGGGTTGCATATACCTTTTGATCTCCTGCTTATTGCGGTAGGTTTTGCCAACCCCGGTTTCACCGCAAACCAGCAAGATCATCGGTTGTCGTGCTTCAGGGCTAGGCATCGGCTCCTACTTCGTCTGCTACTTCCAAAACGCTTTCTTCAAAGGCAGCTTCGGGTTCTTCTACCGGATCAAAACCAGTTTCATTTTCACCAGCAGTCTTTGGTTCTTCCTGACCTGGAGCGTACTCCCTTCCTTCCCGGATGATCTGCAAAATTCGCTCTGTCAGTATCTCGTTCTCTGCTCTGATTTGCATCACCACGTTTGCCTTTTTGACAATGATGGAAAGGAGAGCGCCTAATAATTGCTGTTCGGGTGTAAGTATCTTCGCCCGGTTCTTAATGACCTGGATAAGCAGTGGGCGCAACAGGGCCTTGTCTTCCTCATCCAGTTTGATGAGCTTGATATTCCTTTCGTTCTGCTCGTCTATGACCTGGACAACTTCATCGAAGTCGTAAAAATCTTCGTGTTTCCTGATACGAACAAAAAAGCCTCCGCCAACTTCAATAAAGTTATTGGCTGAACCTAGAAGAAAATCAGCCACCGAACCCGCATAGTCATCGGGTATGTCTATTTTTTCTTCTTCTTTACCAAACTGATAACTGTCGTCTATGGTCTGTTCCGGGGCATCCTGGGGTGCTTCTTCCTGGGGTTCTGCCTGGGCAGTGGGTTCTCCTTCAGCTTGCTGCTCTGGTTGCGGTTCGGTCTTGGCCCCGGCTACATCCTTTTCTTTGACCGCCTGGTTAAGCGGGCTGCTCTGCTCGTCCGCTATACCCTCAAAAGCTAGTGGGTCAACCTCTCCTTCCAGCACTTCTCTTATTTCTTTTTCTTGATCTCTTTGCATAGGTGTAGTTTTAGAATTTTGCAATGAACTCGATGGTCAGTTCTTCCAAATCTTTGTACTTAGCCGTAAAAGCCTTGTAGTACTGCGAAATGGATAGCATTTCCTCACATTTTTGGTGGTAGTAAAGCACCTGCCTTTTCTTTAACCCAAAGCGTTCCCCGATCTTGGAATAGCTACTATCGGTGTATTTCTTCAAAAGGTGATAGCAGGCCATTCGTGCCTCGCGGTATTCAGGTATTCGACTGTCGTAAAACTCCTCCTCATTCAGATCGAATATGACTATCGCCTGGGAGATGATGTAGGTGGTCACCAGCTTCAACTTTTCCACCTGGGTAGTTGAGAGGGAACTATTACTGATAAAGCTGCACAGAAGTTTGACGGTTTTTGGCAATCCGATCTTGCCAAGTACCACGTCCAAACTCTGTTGCAGTGTTGTATAATTGACCTTGTTCATGCGCGTTGATTTTAGTCTTCTAAAGCAGTTTGAAACTTTTGCTAAAAGTTCGGTATAAATTGCTCTAAATAATTTGTAAATATTTGATTATCAATTACTTATAAATAAATGAAGGTATAAAAAAAATCTGATTTACCTATTAAATCAGGCTGCTTTCGGCCTTTCCAAAGGCCGTTTTTCCAGCCGGTATTCGTAATACCATAAGGAGGTTCTTATCAACAGAAAGTCTCCAATTCTGACCTCAAAATCGAAGAAGCCCAAAGGGGTCTTTAAGCCCATCTCATATAATGCAGAGCGGGTCAGTTTTTGGGTGTGTTTCATCTTTATAAGCCTGGCGAGGATTGCCCTATCCTTTTTCAGCGTTTCCTTTTTAGAAGCTTTCTCTTCAGGCTTAACATCACCCATATCTTCGAGCATTTCGGCTATTTCCAGCATGGCTTCCTCTTTAGTAGGAGGTAGAGGTTTCTTATCAGTCTTCTTAACTTCATCTACATCATAGATGGATTTTGCATTAGGTAATTCAGGAGATTCTAGTATAACCGATGCTTTATCACCGTAGGCTTCGGGTGGATGAAAAGAGGTAACAGTAGCTACAATCCCTTTGTCTGAGGAATTAGCAGCTACGATCTCAACGGGTTGGGTAGGGTGAAAAACCGGTTCAGAAGAGTGAGACTCTAAAAGGTACTCATACGCCTCTTGAATATTGTAGTATATCTCCCAATCAAGTTCTTGTAGCTGCTTAAGCAGTATTTGACGGGCTTTTCCCTTACATTTTTTTAATTTGATCAACAAGCTTTCAAAGATTTCAATCTTGTCCCAAATGGCTGGTGGCATTTCATCATCTTCGAGCTTGTTTGTCTCGATCAGAAATTGGTGTAGTATAAGTTTCATGCTGTTGGTTTTACTTTTTTGATGGTTGATCCAATCCCAAGGCTGATTTTACAAATTCTGGCAAATGGGTGTCCAACTGCTCGTCTTTGTACTTTTTCTGTAGAAAGGCTTTAGCTTTCTTTGGGTCTTTCTCGTATAGCTCAATCGCCTTTTTGAAGTTGTCCAGCATCTCCTGAGCTACTTGTTCCAGTTCCTCACTCTCTTTCCACTCCTTGCGCATCACTTGTTCTAATTCGGGGAGCTTGTCTTTCCAACGCCTGGCTAATTTCTTGCGCTCACTGAACTGGCTTTGTTCCAGATAGCTGTTGAGCTTTTCCCTGATGGCTTTTTCACCTGATTTGGCCTTGGCTTCGCTCTTATTCCAAATACTGATCAATCCCCGGTGAAATTCGAGGGCTAACACTTCAGTTTCAGCCAGTTTAGAAGGGTCGTCTTTGAATTGATCCGGGTAGAGGTTGAGAATAGAGACCGTTCTTTCCTTGAGCTTGGTGTAAAAGGATTTTTCCGGTTTGGGGCCTTCTTCCTCACGTTTTTTGGCATTGTATTCTCTGATCCTTGCCCGGCAAGCAGCCAGGCTTGGTTGTACCACTTCGTTTAACTCTTTTAATACTTCTTCAGCTGACAGATTCTTTTTAACGGATGCCTGGGCTTTACTCTTTTTGGTTGTGGCAGGGGTACGCTCTGTCTTCCCTTTTTGCTCTAATTCAGCCTTGAACTCTATGTTTCTTGAGGTATAACCTTCTTCAAGCATGCGTTCCAACCATTTGACCAGGGGTTTGGTAAGTTTCTCCGGGTCTCTATCTTCTTGATCTATTTCATCATATTCCAGAAAATCTTTGAAGGTTTCCCCATACATGCGCCAATTTACTTGTGCCTCCTTCTGATCGGGCTTTATGAATATCTTATGTTCGCCTTCTTCATCGCCATTGAAGCGATGATGCATGATTAGTTCATATTCAGGGGGATAATGATAAATGAGCTTGGTGATGACCACCTCAAAGGTTTCATCTCCTTTAAGTTCGAGGTATAACTCCAAGTCTGCATCGTCATCAGTTTGCAGGTGTTCTTTTAGATCCGGAATCCAGTGTAACAAGAGGTGGTAAGCCTTTTCCACTACCTTCATATCCTTGATCTCTTCCAGTAAGTCCTCAGCCGTTTGCTTTTTTTGCTTCGGTGGGTTTCCGCTTGCCTTGCTTTTGCTTCCTTTACTTTTTGCTGTTTCCTTTCTCTGAGAAGTACTCTTTTTAACAGGCCCTTTATCTGGTTCCGGTAAGGCATTTATCGCCAGATCATAGAAGAAGTCGATGTTCTCTTTAGCGATCTCAACAAACCTTTTCTTGTCCTTCACTTGCTCATAGTCGGCAAGAAACTTCTCAATCGCTTCTTTGAGTTCTTCTAATTCTCCTTCAAACTGACTGAGGTCGAGCTTTAGTAAATCGTCAATCTTCGCCATGACTATACGCTTGCTTTTATCAGTTTGGGGCTTCCTTTCATGCTGGCTTCGATCACCCAGGTCAGCCCTGCCGTCAAGACGGCTGTCACCATTACAATTCCGGCAGTTTTAGCCAGTTCCGGGGCGGGAGGTATCTTGTAAGTAAATTTCTCCTTCTTGTCCTTGTTTTCGCCCATACTATAGTAGATGAGGGCTTCGGCCAGACCGATCACAAAGCCTGCGGTAGTAATTATAATCGCTTGTTTATTCATGCTTTTAGGGTTTAGGCAGCTCGTTTCAGCTTGAGCTTGAGCTGCAATAACTTGATCAATCGCAGGCGTTCCTGCTCCCGCATTCTCAGTTCTTCCTCGTCATCTTCTGGCGGTTTTAAGGCCAGTTCTATGCCTTCCCTTTTCAGCAATTTTTGAAAGAGGTCGGCTGCCTGTTCGGATTCATCGTTCCACTCCGTGAAATCTCCGGTATCTTTCTTCAGCAGTTCAAAGGCTTTTGGAGGGCTGAACTTCGTGCCGGTCAGTTGGAGTATCTTCTTTTGGTTTTTCACCTTGATCTTACTCAGTATTTTGGGGTCTAAATCTTTCAGTTCTTCCATCTCATTTCATTTTATGATCTACCGCGAAAGTCTGCCGGTAGAGGGTTCTCAAACCCGAAAAGAAGGCATTGGCTTCTTGCTGGTCAGCGTAATAGACCGAACAGTGCTGTGGGCTGCCATCCGGTTCAAAACACTGGAAGCGAAAGCACTGTACCGGCTTTTCCGGGTAGTCGATATTAATGGCCGTCCAGCGCAGTATCAGCACACCGGGCCTCAAGGGAGAGGTCATTACCCGGAAGTCCCGGCATTCCTCGGGGCATTCCCGGTTAATGGTTATGGCGCAATCCATGATCTTGTCTCTGACGGTCTTTTTAAGCGGCATTTCGGGGTATTTTTTTGGCATATTCTTCTATTATCCGGCTTACTTCCCTGGCGGCTGCTTCCAGGCCGTAGCTGTGCTGAAAAAGCAAGCCCTGATCTTCGAGTATCTCCTGGTAAAAGGTGACAATGGTGGTAGAACTGCTGCCCAGGCCATAAGGGATATCCCTGCCAAAGTAATTGCTCAAGGCAACCAAAGCTTTAAAACCCTGATAGCGGTAGTAGCGGGGGTCACTGCTCATCAGCAGTAATTGATTTATATCGAGTGTGTTTTCAAAGGCTTTGACCCGCACCACGCCAATGAAGTCCTGTAGATCAAAACTGGTTTCCATGAGTATGTTAATCTCCAAGGCTATGCCTCTGGCTTCGAGGAAATCTGCCAATTCTGCGCAAGCCAGACCAATGTACAATAGCTCATCCCCGTTTACCACGGCATTGGCTCCTGCCACCAAATACAGTCTTAAGGAAGGGTAAGCCGTATGGCGGTTCTCAAAGTGACACCAGACCTCGCGGCTGGTAGTCTGGATGTCTCCCGCTTCCAGCTCTACTTTTAGTTGGGACACCAAAACATTGACCGGGCTGCCAAGCTGGATACGGGGATGACGAAACAAACCCATAGCGGCCCGGTCAAAGGAGAAAATTCCCAGGCTCCGGTCGTTATAGGCCATTTTGGGTTTGGGTAAAACGTTTTTGTCCAGGTAGTTGAGATATTTTTCCAGCTTGCCTTTTAGCTTCGGCCTGAGCTTTTCCAGCAGGGGCATTCCCAAAAAACTGCTGTGCTGTTCCAGGTCGCTCAGGCTACGGGCTATGGGAGTACCGTACCAATCACTACCTCGCTCAATACGCTCATTAGCCTTGCGAATTACACTTTGCCATTGGGTTTTATTGGCTGAACTCAAGCGGCTGAACTCTTTACGGACAAAAGCATCAAAGTCTCCAACGCTATCGAAAAAAAGATAGTGGTAGGTAACACCTTTCCAGGTCTTGCTATGTCCTTTCAGCCTGCTCATGCTGCCCTGCGTTTGTATTCTGTCAAAAAATCTCCTTTCATGTCCCGGCCTTTGTAGGAATTATAAAAACTATGAATGTCCACCCGGTCGCGGATCACTTCGGCCTTGTCCTTATTCATCACCCGGAAATAGCTCTCCAAAGCATCTTTGAGGGTTTTGCCCCCTTCCAGCTTTTCCGGTATTTGCCCGCTCTCGTCTTGCAAACCCATTTCCCGGTACATTTCCAGCAAATAATTGCGCTGGAAGTTGAGCATGGTGCGCAGGGTCATCAGGTCTTCCGTATAGGAATCCCCATTGTCTTTGCCTTCGTAGCTCAGTATTTCTTCCCTGATCTTCCAGCAATGTCTGGCCAGGGACGGATATACCAGATATTCTTCCAGGGCGGTGTTGAAGCCGATCTCGTAAATGGAGCCGCTGAAACGGTCTATCAGGGAAGCGTCTTGTTTGTTGTTGCCTACATATTGGGCACTGTGCCCCTTACCCACCGTATTACCGGTAGCAATGCAGCCGAAGTCCGCGTGCTTGACAATGGGTTGATTGAGGCCGTTGAAAATGACCGCTTCCGCTTTGGCGGACTTGGCCAGGGCATCGTTGAGCAGGCCAGCCGTGTTCGCATCCAGCTTGGGCATTTCGTCCAGGATGAGGATTTTACCGTCCCGCCAGGCTTCGATCAAAGCGCCTTCTTTGTAGCCCTCAATGGTTTGCCCGCCTTGTATAGCCGTGGGCGATGTCCATTGATTGCAGTTCAGCACCACGTAAGGCAAGGCTTTTTTATCGTTCTCGTTACGCCCGTGATAGGAGTAAGCGACCTTTTCTCCCAGGGTGGTCTTTCCCGTTCCGGCAGGGCCGACCAGGAAGACATTATTGCCGACCTGCAGATCGTCCAGTATCTTTACAAAATCGGGTATCTGTTCCACCTCCGGTATGTCCAGCTTAAATGTCCTCTTCATACCGCTTCTAATTCAATTTGCAGTTGGGCGATCACTTCTTGCAGCTCGCTAATGGGGCCAATCGTATCTTCATAAGCGGCCCGCCCCAATGCTGCCACGCCATATTGCCCGAAGATGTATTCGGGATTGCCGTCCTCGTGGGGATGATTGGTCATAAAATGCCCCAAAGACATGACGGCCTGAGACAAAGGCTGCCTTTTGGCTTCATTTACCTCTTTGAGCAGTTCCTCTTTCAGTTCGGGATACTGATTGATATAAATCTTCCAGCTTTGATAGGGTTCTTCCACCGCTTTGAAAAGGGGGATCAAGCCATAATTATAGCGTTCCTTATCGGTCAGGGGACGGCCATAGGTTACTAGCCCGTAAAGGTGTTCACTGCTTGGTTCCTGGTATTCTATAAAGTCGGTAGTGGGATTACTGCCTTGTCCGTAAGGGCGGGTCAGTTTGTAAGCGTATTCCGCATCATGGGTAGTCTTAGCGTGCCAGTCTTCCGCATTCTCGATCTCCCATTCCTCCAACTCACGGGCTTCTGTCAGACGCCTCAACCCCAAGCTGTCCAGGCGTTCCAAAAAGGCTTCCAGGTTAGAGAGTTGGAGGGGGGCAGTCATGTCCCCTGCATTCTGTACAAAGTTTGCCAGTTCGTCTTCACTCTGGCCTTTGGAGCGGTCAATCAGCTCACGCAGCTCGTCATCGGAATAAAGCTTGTAATTGTCTTTCTTGGTGATCAATACCTGAAAGTCGTTCTGCCCGATCCGTTTGAAACGTATCCGGTTTTGGTGGTCGGAAAGGATGTCGTCCGTTTCCAATGCCCGCAGCTCTTTTAGCGCCCCTGACATAGATGTTAGGGCGGGGATCACGCTCTTTTTTTTCTCTCTTCTTAAAAGAATGCCGTTCTTGATCTCACCCTCTTTGGTATTGTACTTGATCAGTTTGTTGTGACCGTTGATCATGCGGGATGCTCCTATAATATTCTCTGTGAGGATATGCCGTTCTTCCCGCTTTTGGGAAGCGGTTTTAATCATTTCATTCCATTCGGAATTGACCATTTTGACCTCATCTTGCTTAATATCCTTGCTGGCTGTGAAGATGTCGTTGATGGCCGACCTCTGCCCATCAGCCAGATTGAATTTCAGTATCCTGCGGAAGTCGGCTACGGCAAATTTTAAGCTGATCTTGCTGGGTGCGTAAGGGTTCCCGCCTTTGCTCATCTCCACCCCCAGGTAAATGCCCCAGGCATCTTCATCAAAATACCCCATAGGGACTTTTACAACGTCCCCCACTTTCCAGTACTGGATGACGCTGAGAATTGTCTTCCGGATGTTTTCCAGCTTCTTGAGGTTACTCTCCAAATCCCCGATCTTTTGCCGGATAGCTTCTTCTTTGAGTTGGCGCTGGCGGCTGATCTTATCGTTCTTTTTATCACTATCAGCGCTGCCTTCCGGGGGTAATGCTGCCAGTTCAGAGCTTAAAAGGTCAATGACCTGCTGGCGGTCTTCCCGGTATTGCTCCATCAAAGGAGGATAGTCTTCTTCAACCTTTCTGACCTGGGTGTTCAGGAGTTGGGTAGGGCTTTGACCGCCCAGGGTTTTGACTACAATTGCGTCTATCTCATCTTTAGTGAGGGGGCGTTGCAGATTGTTGACAATACACTCATCCCGTACCGTGTCCTTACCAAAGGGGGTAACGCCTCCTTTTCCCTGCTGATAGAGGAAACGCTTTTTTACATCTGCATCCAATTTGAGGAACTCGGTTTCCAGGTCGTAAGTACCTCTCTGCTTTTCCCAATTGATCAGGTCTTCATAGCGTTGCAGCAGTTCATCGTAGAGGGCGTCCTGTTGGGCCACTGAAAGCAAACCAGCCCTCCCCGTTACCTGACGGATGGCCCCCGCCTTGCTGTCTTTTTGTTCGCGTACCCCCTCTTTAGTGACGTAATAGGTGGGCCAGCCCATTTTTTGCACCCATGCTTCATTGGCAGCTTCCCCGGCCCATTCAAAGGCTACCTCGTCTCCGTATTTATTCATAAAATCAGGACTGCGCAGGGTATCGTCATTGGTGTTTTGGGAACCGGTGGTGTTGGCATCCAGGGATTTGAGCTTGCCCTTGAGCATGGTGAGCAAACGTTGTTCGGTAGGGATATCGGTAGTGATGTAATGGTATTCGGGTTTGACCACCTGCCCGGTGCGGTTGACGCGTCCCCGCTTCTGCATTTCGGTATTGATATCCAGTTCAAATTGATGGATGATCATCGCCCTTTGCCGCTGATCCTTGAAATCTACCGAAGCATGGGCGGAGGAACCCGTACTGCCACTTTGGTTAATTAGCAAAACGTCATAGTCACCCCGGTTGAACAGGCGGAAGTACTTTTCGGTATCGGTTTTAAAAGACTCAATGATGGGTTCATCGCCTGAAAGGTCGATGCGCTGGTTGCGTCCGGTCACTTCAGCTACCCGGTAATAGTCCCCTTCATGCCCTCCTATGCCCGATGGTTTTTCAGTGGATTCAATGATCTGGATCAACTGGTCAATGGGAGAAATGGAAAGCCCGGTACTTTCATCCCAAATAGCTGCCTCAATCTCCTGATACCTGTGCAGGCCATCGGGTGAAAATTCCTCTAAGGGCAGCTCCCGGTGGCTCTTGGCATTGTAAATGTCCGTATAATGGTAGCCCAGGACAGAGGCCAAGCCTTTGAGCAGGGTAAGGACAAAATCCATTTGTCCGGGCTGCACTACATCCCCGCTAACCAGATTGAGGTCTTTCAGGAAAGCACCCATAGTGGATTTGAAAGCAATGACCACTTTCTTGTTTTCGTTCAGCAACCGTATGGCCAAAGCCGCTACTTCCTCCACTTTTAAGGCGAACAACATCTGGTCAACGATGTTGAAGACACGCGAAAAGTAGGGGGACTGTTTAACCCCCAATTCTTTGGGGGGTTTCTTCAATTGTTCCCCTGCTTCCTTGGCCTTGGCATGGAGGGCCACCATTATGGGGGTAGCGTACTCGGCTTCAAAAGCTACGATCTGGTTCATAATCCTGATCAGTCGGTCTACCCGGTCGCGGTTGAGGCTGCGCTGGGGTTCCTGGTCGAGATGATGGTAAAAGACTGCTATGCCTTCATTGGAACGCTGCCGCCTGATCAACTGGCCAGATACGGCAAGGTCAGAGGCCGCAATCTCCTGTAAGGCTAAACCACCCCTGCGCATGGCACTGACAAAAATATCATTGGTCATATTGGCTTCCCTGAATGCAGTTTTGGTGGCATAGAGGGGCATTACATCAGGGTACTTGGCAAAGGTGGCACTGAGGAAACAGCAAGCCCTGGCTTTGGGCAAGACGCTGCGCACCCACTCGCCTATGATGGAATCATAGCCTCCGGCCATATGGCTTTCATCCAGGATGAAAACCACTTTCTTGTTTTTCTTGCTGCCTTCTACTCCCCGCAATACCAGATTTTTTAACCACTCTCTTTTGTAGTAATGGGCGGCCTGTACCTGGGAATAGGTGCAAAAGATCATGTCGTAACCCTCCGGTAGATAGTCTACCGGGTCTGCCAGGGTAAGGGTAGGCTCTTGCTCAGGGTCAGGTAGCTTAAGGCGGTTACGCCTGTACAATTTCATTGCCTCACTGCTGGTGGTTTCTATCTCTCTTTCCATCACCAGTTCCTCGTACTGCTCCTCGCTGCTCAGGGGATTGAAAACTATAACACCTTCGGCATCCTTGATACGGGCGTTGTTGGTGGTATTGACGATGTAAGGGTGAATATCCGCAAAGCCAATGTTCTTCAGATCGCGGTACATGTCGGTGAAAAGGTCGGGTTTGCGGGTGAAGAAAACAGGCAGGTAACCGTTCATTACCGCATGACGGATGACAGCAGCGGCCTGTCGGCCCTTTCCGATACCGGTCTGGTCGGCCACGATCATCCCCTGTTTGCGGTCAAACTGGCTCAGGTATAATGCCAGTGAATCTACCTGTTCGGCAGCCAGTCCTTTCCACAGCTCCTCTACCGCAGGGTATTTGAGATGATCGCGCACGTAGTTGTCGACATTGCCGTAATGCTGCACCACCCGGTTGAGGGCTTTTTGCACTTCAAAAGCCATATTGCGGGGTATAAGGGTTTCCAGGCGAAAAGGTGCTTTGGATTTGGGGTGATAGTCTACCAAAGCACTTTGCTGCTCCGCAATGTGGTCAGCCTGTCCCTGATCTTTGAATTCTTCTGTCGTCATGCTCAGGAGTTTTCGATAATACCGGATAGGGCTTCGAGATAGGTACGCAGGTCGATCTCGGAAAAAATCTGACGGGCTACTGCTTTGGAGACACCCCCGTACATCTTTGAATCTTCGGGCAGGTTATCATCTAAGGCTTGCCAGTTATCCCTTAGAAGGTGTAGGGCAAATTGCATCTGATCGGTGTGCAGGATGTAATTGGCGACCTCACTAATGGTTTCACCGGAATGATAAGTAACACCCAGGTAATCTTCAATCAGGGCTGTGGGTTTCTCACCCTCCCAAACGGCCTCTTCTACCAAACGGTACAACTGAATATGGAGCGCAGCCTGGTGATCTTCATAGCGGCTAAAGGGTACAGGGTTATCTACCAGGAACAGCTTTAACTGGCTGTCGTTCTTCATCAGTTGATTATTAAAGAATATCATGCTCTAATTCGATTTGGAGTTGTTGAATAAGAATGGGTACAGTGTACTCAGGAGGTTCGAATTGCAAATGGGTCTTGACCCTTTGCCAGAGTTCTTCAAAGCTGTTCACCATAGTCTCCTGGTAAGGCGCTTCTCCTTGACGGGGAGCCACCCCGGAGGGCTTTGGCTTTCTTCCACTGATCAGGATAAGCATGGTCTTGGCTACGGCTCCCTGTTTGTTGTACAGCTTAAAGCTGTTGAGATTGATCACATCATCCACCTGATAGTGGCGGTACAGCCAATTGAAGAAGGGGCGGTACCTGGCGAAATAGCCTTCTTCGTCAAAGTAGATATGCCCCATAATGATAATGGCCGCCCGGCCTCCATCTTTGAGCGTGTGCAGAGCCAGCCCGGCCATCAGGTGTTCGAGCCGGATGTACTTGGCCAGGCCGATCTGGTTGTGGAAATACTGACGGATGATATACTCCTTGTCCCAATCGCCTTCTTCCCATTTGGTAAAGGGGGGATTAGTGACCATGACATCAAAGTATTTTGTCCATTCTTTCGGAAAGGGCTGAGTGGCGTTCAATGAGGTGATGCTGGCAAAACCCTGAAATTCGAGGGATTTGAGGCGGCTGGGGTCGATCTCATTTACATAAGTCTTTTTAGGGTCTGCTCCTAACACCAGTAATCCGTTCCCTGCACTCGGCTCAAAGATGCGGGAGGCACTACTCATTCGGGTGTATTCGGCTATAATGGCCCCGATGGGGCAAGGGGTGGAATACTGTTTGTAGATCTCCTTGCTGGAATCGGAATAGGCATAGGTGGGTTGTAGCTTATTCCAGAACTGTATCATTTTATCAAGGCGGTCTTCAAAGGGGGTCTTCTCCCGGTAGATCATCTGATACCACAGCATCCAGCTCAACTCCACCGCCTCCCACATCAGGCCCATATTGGGTACTTGTAATTCTTCGGCCAGTGTTTCAATCTGCTTTTTGGTGGCCCGTTTACGCTCGTAATAGAAGTCGTGCATATAAGCCACAACCTTGTCTAAGTACTCCGGGGTATTCTGTACTTGCTGATTATTTTTCTGATAGCCTTGTTTTGTGCTGCTGTTTTCATTTTGACTAGCAGTAGTCTTTAGAAGATCGGGATATTCTTGCAATACCTTTTGGGGTACTTCTTTGTGATTCCGCAAGGCCCATTCCAACAATGTTCTATGTCCTAACTTCCAATAGTCAATACCAGAACCGTATTTAGCCTGTTCTTCAGCAGGTACGATCCAACCGGCAGCAGAATGATGGGCTTTTATCCGTCTGTCAGAATCGAAGAAGTAATCTTGAATCCTTGTTGGATGGGGTGTGCCTTTGGGTGGTGTTAACGAATCATGAGTAGCGTTAAAGTCCCTTGGGAGTAGAGAGGTTTCAAACTCTATAGATTTGAAAAGGTTTCTCCGCGTGCTTACACTTCCTACAAAATGAAAGATCACATAGAACTCCCGATCATCATTTGTTGTTGCAAAGTCGAACAGGGCCTTGCGGAACTCAGGTTCTCGTCCTTTTTCATAGATCTCTTCAAGGGTCAAAGTCCAAGGCTTGAAATTGTCTTGCAAGCCCAGGTTTTCTTTCGCAGTAGAATCGGCTGGCGCTTCTATAGCATTTGCTACTTTCTCAGTATCCTTTTTGGAGGTATTGAGGCGAAAGACGGGCATACTTTCTCCAATACCCTGGGTAATCACCATATTGGTGTTTAGGTCATAATACAGATAACCTCTAGGCAATTGGGTACTGTTGCTAATGTTAAAATCCCTACGAGGACCTAGCATTACAAAATGCGTTTCGAGTTTAGGAGCAAGCCCACTTTCTCCTCTTGGCGTAATTAAGATAGGTTTGGGGTCACCTTCCCAGGTCATCTCAACTTCCTTAAAACCCAAACGTTGCATGGTGGCTAATGCACCTTGGAGTTGTTTAGCATTCACAACTCCATACTGTGAAGCCCATTTCAATACAATTGAATGTGTTACAGCATTTAGAAGCTTGGAGCGTAGAAGGGCCTGCAAAAAACATTGCAGGGACAGCAGGTCAGGTTGTACCACATTTTCAGGAGAATTGGGAATGACTTTTTGGTATTCGGGATAGCCTTTCGTGAGGCGGAATTTTTCTACCCGCCCCTCTTCCACCGGGCTTAAACTATGCTCCTCATCTCCTTCTACTCCAATGTGATCAAAGCATTCCTTACTGATGCAATACAAGCCTTTGGGGGCCGGGCTTACTTCATTCAGAAAAATGAGCCGCTTCCCGTTGGTGGCTACAATACCGTGTTCATCAAAGAGAACACCCATTTGAGCCACTTGATAAGTATCTGTACCTGTAAAGGCCCCTACAATCCTTTGCAAGCCCTTATCAGCCGGATCAGCCTGCCAATTGATTTTTACTATTTGCTTGGGCTTTTTGAACTCCTCCGGTATCAAAGACCAAAGATTAACTTGAAGATGAGTGAGAAAATCCTCCTCATTGATCAAGCGGTTGAAATCCTGGTAGCCTTCTTTGTTCAACAGGGCTTTGATGCCCTTGTATTCCATCCTTTTGAGCAATTCAGGCAGGTACTCTAAATGGTTGCCTTGCTGAAAATCAAACAGGAAGTGTTGAAGTATTTGGGACGCTTCCTTGATCTTACCTTCCCCATGAAGCAGGCCAAAGTCTGAGAGGTATTCTTCCGGGCTTTTACCCAAGCTTGTGATCAGGCTTTCGTCCTGAGAAGAATTAGTTATGAGGTTGACCTCTGTTTGGTCTATTTCCTCTGATGTCTGTATGGCTGGTTTCTCCTTACTTGACTTTTGGCCTTCCAGGTAGTCCTCGATCAATCGCTTGCTTGACAACAAGTCTGCCAGTGTTCCACTGTAGCTTTCGTATTCCTGTTCCTTACCGGCAAAGGGTTCTTTTGTTTTGGGATTAGTACTTTGCAGCATGAGCCGGGTGTAAGTCCTCATCTCAAAATCCAGTATACCCAATGCTTTTTCCAGGTCGCCAATTGGCCGGTGGTGCTTGGCTACATTGTACCAGTTTTCCTTACCCACGGGGCCTTGATCTAAAATGGCTTTTAACACCTGAATATCCTTATAACCACTTTGCAGGCTCAGGTAAGGGTAGTTATGGTCTGTGGGCCATCCCCAATGCTCGAATAGTTCCTGACCTCGAACCTCCCAAACTTTCCACAGTCCCGCTTTAGTGACTTCTAATCCGGGTATTTCGTTATGTACTCCGGTCAGTTGGGTCAGTGTAAAGAGTTCTTCGGGTGAAGCCTGTTCTAGTAAGCTTTCATCCTTGAGTTTTTTTAAACCTGATAAGCCTTCAATGGCTTTGGGAACAGAAGCTATTACACTTGAAATAAAAGGTTCCTCAACCCCTGCGGGAGCCAAAACATTGGGAATGGGGTTTCCATTCTTATCCGTTAGATCGACAATACGGGGATTGGAATTACTCTCTAATTGGGCTTCAGAGCTGTCTTTTTCCTTATCCTTTTTCTTAGCCAGTAGCTCTTTCTCAGCGGAAGGTTCTGAAGCCGGTTGAGGACGCTTTTTCCTTGAAGTGCAATTGTACTTTGAGAAAGCTATTTTGGCTACACCCAAAACTCTAGTGAGTTTGTCTGTCTCATTTTCCGATTTACTCAAAGAAAGGAGGTGACGGATGTACTCTATTCCTTCATGGATGGCATAGCAAACCGCTCCCTCATAAGTTTTATAAGTCTTTGAATTGATGTTGGGGTTTCCACCACTGGAACTGACCTCGCCAAATTCCTTTTTAGATTCATGGCTCCCCCTGAACAAACCGTCCTCTCCCTCAACTACGTGGACATAGAACCAATAAATGATCCCTTTGGGCATTAGCAAGTGGAATTTGGTATACCTCATTCCGGCTGATTCAGGAGTATAAACACCACCGGGGCCCAGGTACTCGTCCACATAAGTGTGCAACCAGGTAACTTCCAGGGTGTCGATCAAGTCCTGCGTTGGCTCATGAGGCCGGACTTCCGGCCTCTGAAGCCATTGCCTTATCAGGGCTTTTAGCTGCTGGTAATCCAGCTTTCCACGATTTTCAGAGTTGAACCAGTCGAAAAACTGATCTACCAATTCAACGTCCAAATGCGCATCGTTCAGAGAAGTGCCGGACATGGTTAATCTTTCCACTATTTTACCAGCCACCTGATAGGCCAAAAATGGTTTAGGAGTTTGGGAGAGCCCAAACCGTTGTATGGCGTACTGTTTGTGTTCCGGGATCATCAAAATTCCCCCGGCCTCAGTAGTGGTCATATCTCCCAATTCTTCCACGTGGTAAATCAGATCATCCTCAAATTCCTGATAGTCTTGATAGATGTAATCATTTGATCTATCAGCATGTGGGGAATAGTGTTCTTCCGGCTCTAATTCTGATTTTGTCAACGAAGCACTGGTAGAATTTGACGTTTCGGAAAGCTGATCTAAACGACTATTCAACAAATCATATTCTTCGAGTAATTCCTTGGATTGCCCGATAGACCAATCGGTATCCATCGCTTTGATCTTACCCTGACTGATTTGAGTATGAAAATCAAGGAGGTAGTCGTTCAGACGGGTGAAGCTCAATAACTCCAAATCCATCTGTCCTTCCAGACTCATGCTATCCCCAAACCACACATAATAGTAGGCATAGGGATGGCCTTCTGCCTTAAGTTTTCCAATGTAGTCGTTGGCCCTCTCCCAGGTATAGAAGGTTTTGCCCTTGGAAAACTGTGGGAAATTCTCTTTCATCTGTTGGGCCGTGATCTGAACGGACACCATCTTGATCTTCCACTTTGCTTCCCTCAATTCATCTTCCAACCAGGGGTAATCCTTTCTAACTCTCTCCGGCACTGGCTTTCCTTCTTCCAAAGCCTTACGCACAAGGGCTTCATGGTCTCTTTTGTCCTGAGCATTGAGGACATAGGTACTACCCGTTTTTTCAATGGCCTTTTGCTGCTGGTATTCCAATTGCGTCAACATCCAGGCAGGTTGTTGGCTCGATGGCTCATCCGGCTGTTTCCCTTTCTCAAATTCCTCCTGGCTAATCTCATATTCAGCCAGTAATTCAGGTTGCCGGTCTGTCATAATGGCGGCCCAGGCAATGGGAAGGCGTATTTCTCCAAAAGCCTGTGTCAATGGTTGGGCATAAAGAATCTTCCAATTATCCTCTTTTTCGTCAGTCTTGGGTAATTCAAGAAAAAACAACTCACTGGTCTTGTCACGTGAAATAGCTGGTTCACGCGCTCCTTTCTCCGTTAACTTGGAGCCATCGGCCAGAATCTCCCAATGCAAACGCCCGTTTTCCTGGTGGGTAATCAGTATCTCGGCTTTAAAGCCTTTGTAATACTTCTCGCCTGCTATAAAGGGCGGAACTTCAAACACGAAGGAATCCACGTCACCCTCTTTGATATGGGTAAGAGCATCAATAGTGTGGGTGTAGAGGGGATATTCGTCCCTTTTATAATACCGGATACCAGCTTTTTCTTCACCCTTTTCTTCCGGGTTGTCTCCTTCACCTTCGCTGAAGTGAAGTGCAATCAATTCATCCAGTACTTTAGGAAAGGGCTCTAAAGCATAACCCTCGGCCATACGCCCATCGGTCAAGCCTTCGGCTATGTCAGACAATACCGCCTCCCGGTGTTCTTCTTCCAGTTCAAAACCCAGGGCATTGATACGCTCTATAATAAGAGCTTGGAGTTCTTGGTGGAAGACCACGTATTCATCCTCCACCAGCGAAGTGGCCAACCTATACCCTTGGGCCAATGGTTCAAGGCTGGCTTGCAAGTCTTTTCGCTTTTGGATGATAGCCTTACCCCTTTTGCCTTTCAGTTGGGAGAGTTCTTTATCTACCGATTGCTGCTGCTCCCGGAAGGGCTTTTCAAAACTTTCTTCCAAATACTCATACAGCAGACCGTAGCGGTTGACCAGTTCAATTACCTGTTTTTCCTGCTCGTAGGCTTCCCTTGCCGCAAAGGGAATGGTGAAGCCCAATTCTTCCAGGCGTTCCCTGACATTTTCCCCGTCTTTCGCTGACTGCTTCAGAATTTGCCCGGCCACATTCTTTGCCAAAGATTCATCTGGCTCATCCGCTGCATCAAACTGGCGCTTAAGCGCGGTTTGATGCTCCGGGAGCTTCAATAATTCTTTAGCTTCGGAAGGGCTTAAGTCGCCTTGCAAGCGGAGTTGACGGGCAACAGCGGATTCAAAATCCGAATAGTCGTGAAAGGTTTCAGGGGCGGTCTTTTCAGAAAAATGGGTGGTGGTTTCGAGCGGGGTTGCTGCACCGATCACTCGACCCTGAGCCATCAGGATACGCGAACGGCTCCTGCCTTTCCGGGGTGAAACGGTCATCCCCTTAAGTGCATCCCCGAACCGCTTATTACCAAATTCCTGGGCTATAACAGTGGCTAACCTCTTGAAAGGCTCAAATACCACCCAATCTTCATTTTCGCCCTCTAGCAGAAAGGTGATGTAACTGTAATTGTCATGGACAAGCTGGGCTTCGGATGCTTCATAGGACGGTTCAATAGGGATTTCTTCGAGGGTTGCACCTTTGTCCAGGGCATCTTGCAGGCGGTCTAAATACCTCTCATAGGCGGGGTGGTTCGGAGCAAACCAGGTTTCGGAAAGAGTATGATTGGTTGTATATCCGATAGCCATACGGTCAGAAGATTTCTTAAAACCAAGTTCTTTCAAACGTGTGATCTCACCCGCTGTCAGTTGACGGCTGAAACTCAGAAAGAACTTTTCTTCGGCTCTATCAAAATCTACATGAACCTCCATACCTTGCTTTTTGAGAAGATGAAGCCACCTCTTGAGCGAGGTGGCTTTTTGGTGGTTCTCCGGCAGAGCGTCTTTCTAGGCTAATGATGATACTTGCTCCTTTATTGGCGACTGCTCTCATCTCGAAGAACCAATCCAAATGTAGAGGGTGGTCAGGGGGAAGAATTGGCGCGAACGGTCAACGCGGTACAATTCAGGGGATTTTTAAAAATGCGCCTGATTGTTAGCGATTGAATATCAGGAGGTTGATCTCATTTTTGTGGATGGTGTGAAATTGAGGGCGGTACACTTCCCGAAACATCACAAACCTGCTGTTTAGGTCTTTTTTAGTATTTTTAATGACTTTTTTTTAGTTAACCTTTATACTTTGTTTAATGGACAGTATGCAACTTCCCCGATTCCTGGTTTGCGACAATCAAGTCGAAGCTCCTAAAGAGTTCTATATCTTTCATACCCAAAGTCCCAGGTTCCTTACAAGGATGGTTAAATCCGATAGACCAATTATAGATTGGATAGACCCGACCCCACTGGATGATAGGGAAGTAGAGGGATTAATAGCAGAAGCCTGGAAATTTTTTCAGGATAATCAAAGCACATTAGAGGATGAAGAAGACCACTCCTACACGAAATCGCTGCATTTGCAATTCCCCCGCTTTCTAGTGTGCGAAAATCAAGTTGAAGCTCCAGATGAGTTGTATATCTTTCATACCCAAAGCCCCAGGTTCGTTACATGGTTGGAAGAATCCAATACACCAATTAAAGACCGGTTGGAAGAATCTGATACACCATTTACAGACTGGTTGGAAAAACTGGAAAAATCTGATGCACCAAATACAAACAGGCTGGAAGAATCCGATACACCAATTACAGACTGGATAGACCCGGCCCCAACGGAGGACAGAGAAGCAGAGGGATTGATAGTGGGAGCCTGGAAATTTTTTCAGCACAATCAAAGCATTTTGGAGAAGGATGAAGATTACTACATGCAATCGCTGAGGCAGAAGAATGCACCAATCCTAGAGAATTAATCCTATAACTGGAGGTTTTTTAAAAAAACGGTCACCTTGGGCAAATCAGGTCGTTTTCTGCGGACGGTCTGATTCAGGTCGTTTTTTCGGAGAAAAGCATCAAATCAGGTGCGTTTTTCGGAAAAAACGCTCACATCAGATAGTTCTGGCGGAAAAAATGCCCTGATTCTGGACGTTTTTAAAAAACTACCACCTACATCAAATCAGACGGTTTTTTCTGGCAAAGAACATGACACTGTTTCAGTTCTTCACTGATACTCTTGAGGTGAACTATACAGCTTACTCCAAGTTTATATTCACTCGCGGATAAAATCGAACAATAACCGGAAGTTCTTAAAAAGATCAAGTGAAGCGTGTTCTTCTATAAACTTCCAGTGAGATTTTTTATTCTTCGGCCCTTTGTGATCAAACTCACTCTGATATTCTCTTAAGTCTGTTCTATCAAATAGGTTTTCAATACCCCTTTCCGAACAAGAATCTTGATTCTTTTCAAAGATGAATCCCTTGCACAGACTGGTGTTATCATTGGTTAAAAAATCCAGGTTTCTTGGTTCATAAAGAGTACGACCATCTGTATCCTTTATAATGTTTCCTTGACCGTCTCTTTGTTCTTTTTCCCGGTAATCGCAGTCCCAGACAAAGAAGAACTTCTTTGATGTATTAAGTCTTCTTACAAGATTGAACAGTGACCTTAATTCACCACTACCTCCTGCGTTTACCTTAAGAATTCCTACCTGATTATCTGGATCAAAATACTCTCTGGCTTTCAGAAGGTAGTCGTAATTTTTACCCTCTGAGATAATAACCTTAGACTCTGGTACCTCTTCAAACTTAAGTATATCGTCCATTGTCATGTATCCCTGCGTGAGTATTCCCAGGGCCTCCTGCTTAGACCTTTTTTCTAGTTTTATTTCTGGATTGCCGTGATGGATCACATAGATTGATTCTTCCTCTACCAAAGAAACAGTTGTTGGTGAGTGAGTAGCCAATATGACTTTTGCCCCTCGATCAGTGAACACCTTTCGTATTATCTTAAGCATGGTTTTGATCATGGAAGGGTGAAGTGTGGCTTCAATCTCATCCAATAGAAACAGTGAGGGAGGCATGAAGCTGTTTTCCGAATCAAAGGCCAGGGTGATCAGCATGAGTACAACCTGCTCACCGGAAGACAATTGGTCAGGCCCGATCAATTCATTTGTAAGATCACTTACAGTTTTGGCCTCAAACACAGTTCCGGGCTTAACAGGATGACTGTCGGGGTTTGTGATGGTAAAATCAAATACACGGCCATCCGGGAAAAAACTCTTAACGTCTTCAAGTACCCTGTTTAAAACATCCCAGGGTTCTGGAAAGCGTGTTGAATATTCCTTTTGTAGATTCTCTTTGGACTCAGATCGTCCGTGGTTGTTAAATTGATCCAAGGCATAGTTTTCCTTCGCTTGGACGTAATCGTTAAATAACTTGGAGAGTCTTTTCAATCGGGTATCTCCCTTTACAATATCAAAGAACTCATTGCAAACCAAACTACGACCACTTGCATATATAACAGCATTCTGTTTATAGGACTCAATAACAATTTGATGATATGGGAATTTCTTAAACTCTGGGTTTTCAAAGACTTCTTTATCTATTTGAGCCATGAACTCCTGAATTTTTGACCAAACTTTACCAGCAACGTCCTCTTTTTTTATTTTCCACAAAGGCGGCAAAGAATCAATGGTAGACTCATCAAAAACTAAATGTGATGTGGCTCCATCTATAATTTCAAAATGCTTCCTGAAAATCTCAACGATCACATTTTTCCATACAGGCCCAGAGTCTTTTGACTTCACTTTACCATCCTGACCCTTTCCCTCCAAAAATTGATCTATAGCCGTTTGGATCACTAAACCAGACCCTCCCTGGCTCAGCACACTTAAAAAGTCAATATGTGTTATCTGTTGTATTGGAATTTCATCACAGGTAATTTTAGCTTCTTTTATCGCATCTAATAAGTGTGTTTTACCCGAACCATTCAAGCCTGTTACAACAGTGAAGTCTGGAAGTTCAATCGCGTTAAGGCACTGGATAGATAGGTGTGCTTCTTTAAGTGAGAGATTCATCTTAAGAGATTATTCGTTTGTTCAATCCTCCAACCAAATTAATAAAGACAATGGCCCTATTAATTTATTTGTGATGTGATCATAATCGATTCATACTACCTAACCAAAGAAGGAAAGAAATAAGTAAAAGAAATGATAAGGCTATAAGGATATCCCACCATGAATGGGTGTCTTTTTTTTCGGCTGACCGAATATCAAACTCAAAAAGTCACTGAGTAGCTGCTTCATAGTACTAAAGCCGCATTTATATATATCCCTGATGTTGCGGCATAATTTGGTTAAATTTCTATCTAATCTTTAAGTATCCAAAAAACATTCCTTATGAAAAATTTAACCAAAACCATCCTGGGAATCGCTATCATTTGCTTCGTATTAATGGGTTTGAGTGCCTGCCAGGAAGATGTTTATCCTGAATTTAATCAAAATGAGCCTGGTACGGAGAAGGTATCGGACAACAAAGGAGAAACTGAGGACGGAGATGAAGACATCGGTCTTGACCCCAAGTAAACAGAATTCCTTGTATTTAAAAAAAGATGCGATAGACTTGTTGCATCTTTTTTACTTTATTACAGACCGATCTGCTGTATTTAAAATTGTCATTGTATAATCGAACCATATTATTGCTTTTTACATTCCTTTTTTTGCAGGCAAACAGTGGAATTGCTCAAAATTCAACACGGCAAGTCAAATTTTGGATTACCAAAGCCAGGCAGTACATGAATCCCAATCCTGATTCGTGTATTTACTACAGTGAACTGATCCAGTCCAAAGCCACCAGACAAGGAAATTATTGGGCCATGTCCAAAAGCCTTACCTATTCAGGGAGGGCTAAGGAAAAGAAAGGAGATCCTTTTAATGCCATAAGAGACTACTTCGATGCTCTGATGTGGATATCAAAGGCCGACACTACGGACGATTATAATACCGGAGTGATCACCCGCAATATTGCCAACATACAAATAGATCATTTTAACTACGAAGAGGCTCTTAAGTATTATGACAGTGCCCTGTTCTATTTTAACCGTCACGTTCTGGAAAACCCCAAAGTGGCTAAGCAGGATCGGGACTATTTACAGCTCTATACTACAGAGTATTTCAAAGTAGAGGCTTTGAGAGGGGTCAAGGATATTGAATCGGCTCAAAAGACCTTAGTCCGGCTATTGAATGATAAGCAAACACCCAATCGCACAGCTATCAATTCCATTTACCAGATCGGTAAGATATTCAACGATCTCAATGAGCCGGATTCGGCCAAAAAATATTTTCAGCAAGGTATTGCAGATGTTAGGGCCGACTCTTTGAGAAAAGCACAGGGATACCACAACCTTGCAATGGTGAATTTCCAGCAAGGAGACTATGAACAAGCCATTTCGCTGTATACTAAAGCTGTGGCCATTAAGAATAAGCTGAAGCGAAAAGAATCTTTGTTCATCAGCTTGCTCGACCTTGGCGAATCACACTTGATGAATGGCAATCTAAAATTAGCAAGAAGCCGTTTTGGTCAGGCCATCAATACACTGACCACAGCATCTATTAATGCTAACCCTGAGTACTACATTATTTATCACTTCATGTCATTGGCATCAGGAGAAGACATGGAAGCCAATTGGGAGTACCAGAGAAAATTTGTTGATTGCTCACAAGGTTTTTTGCGGATGCAACAGAAAATCAAGGACGAAGCCCGTAAAAGGGCCTTCAACCTGAGCCTGGATCAATACCGCGCTAACATTCAGCATCAGGAAGAGGTCAACGGCCTGGATCGCAAGTATTCCATTTGGATAGTTATTATCCTGGTACTCGCCACTGCCGCGAGTATAATAGGTGCAAAAACTTTGATCGTCCTTTGGAGGAAAAAGAGAGAAAAAAAACTCAACAATGTTCTGCGTCCCAGGAAGATTCACACCCCCTGACTTATTTAGCGAACCCCAATCGTATCAATTCAATAATTTCATTCCGCTGTTTGGCAATCTCATCCTTATGGATGGTCAGTTCGGTTTGTAGCTGTCGTATGTGTTGTATGATCTTCTCTCCCTTAAGTTGATCTATTGCTCCTGTTCCCATAGCCCTTGTGATCATCACTATTATATCCTCCTGGTGATCTGTTTCTTCCTGAAACATTGGGTCGTCACCGTTAATCAGCCAGTTGGGGTTCACTTTCAGCTCTTTGGCCAGGATATGGATGTGTTCTAAAGTCGGCAACCGCTTACCATTTTGCATATCGCTAACCGACTGTTTGGATACATCGAATAATCTGGCCAGGGTAAGCTGGTCTTTGATTAATCCCTTCCCTTTGAGAAAAGCCAATAAACTCGAAAACCGAGACGCGATCTCTGACTTGAATTCAGGGCTAATCATTGATCAGTTCAGTTGAATGTCCAATGCAAACAAGGCGCGTGGGCAAAGAAAAAGAGGTGCAGTCTGCCGGATTGGTCTTGAATAAGGTGAGTACTCGTTGAA
The DNA here is from genome assembly GCA_028277105.1 of Owenweeksia sp. Taxonomy (GTDB): domain Bacteria; phylum Bacteroidota; class Bacteroidia; order Flavobacteriales; family Schleiferiaceae; genus JANQHO01. Next base: position 35,101 of record JANQHO010000072.1, read on the forward strand.
TTATTTTAAAAAATAATCCGAATTTTATTGACCTAGTCAATATTTCCATCTAAATTGATCTTGAATGTGTAAGGCTTTAGGCAATAAGCCAAAAAATCGGAGCTAATCCAAGGTTTAGCCCTTATATCAATACGTGATATAGTACCAGCACGCCTGGGTATTTTGAATATAATAGCACCGAATAGTTCAATTGAGCTTCTACCATTCGTAGAGCTTGTTCAATAATGATATGTGTATGGAATTGCGGGCAGGGGTTTGCAAAAGGCTCCTTGCTGTCTAGTGATTTGTCCATAGGGCAAAGGGGGAACCGAAAACCCTTCAACAGAGTAGGACACGGACAGGGAAGGATTCCGGGGCTATAGTAAGCCCCGGATTAAACTTGAAAAAAATGGTTGTTGCAAAAATTACGGATCACGGCAAGTATGACTTGTTGGTGAGGCGTGTAGAAACAGATGATTTAAAAACGATGAGCCCGGAGGTATTCACCGGCTCTATTACAATTGTTAAAAAAGACGGGGGGTTCGTTCCCTTTTTCGGTCACATAGAGGCGGACTATTTTGAAAAAGACTTTGGCTTCGTACTAGAAGCCCAAAATGTGACTATACTGACTTGCTGACTGCCAAACCCTATGAATAGGCCATAGGGGTGGTTCGTGCCTCCGTTACGCGAAGGTGATTTTTGGATAGTGTTTAATGAGAAAAGGCCCCTTTGCGGGGGCTTTTTTACCTGCCGGGTTTCGTGATGAGTTTGTGTGTATATGGATTTTGCTCATTGCGGAAACCCTGCCGGGGCGAATGCTTATAGCATCAAGAAAAAGTAGAACAACTATAGTATTTGTTTACCCGGCTTTTGAAAGGCTCTGTCTATTACTTTGGGAGTACCTTTTTTCAAGTGTGTGTACAGCTCTCTTGATGTTAAACTTATAACAAGAGTATTATGTACCAATCTGTTCAATTAAACTTGACCTGGGCCTTGCCGTTAACCAGGATGGTCATATTTGTATCTAAAGTTAGCCGGGTATGCCCTGTTGAACCCCACTCAATCAAACACCTTCTGGATAACACAAAATTCCCTCTGGAAAGTGTCGCCAAGGGTTTTGGTTTAAACCTCCTGAGAGTTCATCTAAGAGCTTTGTTCGATCTACCCAACCCGGCTAATAGTCGCCATAAACGCAGGTTCATTCAGATCAGGAATCCGTCAGATTACAAGGACAGAAAGCAGGGCAGTCTCATTTTCAAGTGTAAGAGACCCTCTTCTTACCTTTTCTATACCCACACCATAAGGTATGTTCAGTCCTTTATAGACAGCACACCCAAATTCTGTTGTGCAGGATTCACGATTCCATTTTTGAGTTTCGGCAGGCTCCGGCAGCATAACAAAAGTGGTGTCTCCTATACCTGGACATGCGCATTTACACTGTTTTAAAAATTCATTCATTAACTGATGCTATTATGAAAAAAGTAACATTATTCTTTCTACTCGTATTGGCCTTAATCGGCTGCCGTGAGACTACTGAACCGCTGCCAACTGTCATGGCAGAATCAATCAAAGAGCAGATTTCCGGGCTAAGAAGTCCTGAAGTGGTAAAAGGACTGCTACGCTTCGAGGATAAAAGTCACCTCGAAGAATTAGTCGAAGGATTGAACTCAATTAGTACATCCTTTCGGGATACGGTCGACTATGATCTAATTGAAACCTATGACATAACAGATGAAAACCGTCATCTTTTCACCAACAACCCTGTTCTTGAGCTTTTTGAGAATGGCCTGGGAAGTTATAGCTCTCTACGTGATAAGATTGAATCCTCAGATCCCGACTACGTTAGCTTTCAAAGTGTCATTGATCGGCTTCACACCGGCCAATTAGTCCTAAATACGTTTATGGAGGCCAACGGGCAAAGTGAAGCAGCTTATGTAGAGCAGGTCGTATTTGATGAAACGCTACAAAGCCTTTTTAATGACAAGAGCGAGATTATCATAGGGAATGACATTTACAAGATTATTGACCGGCACCGTATGATCAGCATTCCAAACTTAAACTTCGAAGTACTCGATAAAGTAAATGCTATGTTACGGGCTAAAACTGTACAAGGTCAGGGTAATCAGCGTGGAGGCTTAGACCTTAATGCCCCTTCAGAGATTAATACCGAAGGTGATGAGCTATTGGCTTTTATCGGAGCAGGTGATGATGTTGACCTATACTTACTTACCCCTCACGGTAGTATAATATCTCCACCGGGTGAAACCGATGATGGCCCGCTTAACTGTACAGCATCTTTTAACCATTTCAGTTTTGATACAGACGACCGGTGGATTGTAAATTTTGACGACCAATCCATCATTTCTACAGAATACAGAAACGCATCCAGATACAGTATTAGTTATTCCTGGAACTTTGGAAATAACGAGACTTCTACCGATGAAAACCCCCAGAATATAAATTACCTGAAATCTCAACATACGACTGGTATCGTTCAAGTCACCTTAAAAATCACCATTAGAGATTTAACCTCAAATAATCAGGAGGTATGTACCTCTACATCCAGAAGGAATATTGTGGTTGGCACTTTGCCATGCTGTAAAGCCGACAGTCGTGACAAGGATAAAGACTTTCACCTTCCCGATGGTCGTAGGTTAAGAGTGAAGTTAAGCTTTACCAGCCTGCCCTGGTACCGGTCACTCGTATCCAAAGCAAAACTGGAGAAAAAGCGGAAATTCCTGGGAATTACCTATTGGACTAAGTCTTTTTCTGATTGCGCCAACTGTGTGGAACTCAATACCTATGGAAGGGTGCATCGTGAAGCCGAGCCCAATCAATTTAACGGCTATCAGTGTGGCGAATCCGAGCCATTTGACTTTTGGGAAACCGGAAGCTGGGAGGCTAAATTAAAATATGAATGGTGGGATACAAATCTGAGAATTGCAAAAGGAGCCATCATATCGAATTATCTGGTTATTTTCAGGGGAAATCAATACGAAACCCAACTTACCATTCATGACGAAACTTGTAATTAGCTTGTTGAAATTCCTTCTGATCGGCATTAGTTCGCTTGTAGTCTATTTGCCTTTTAGTTCAGCGCAGGAGGGACAAAACAAATGGGAGCTTGGTTTGCGTTTGAATACAGCCAGCATTCTGAATAGGGATGTACAAGTTGTGGCTTCTACCAGTAATACATTTGATGACCTGGGAGCCTTTGAGCTTCAAAAAGGTTTTGAGCGCGGAGTGGGGTTAACCCTCTCCCGCGCTCTGAGTAGTAAAACTCAGATAAGAACAGGTATTACTCTGACCATTTTGAAGTATGAGTATGGTTTCGCCCAAGACCTCAATGGAGGTACGGGGGTTAACTCGACTATTCAAAATGGTATTGAACAAACGCTGAGCCCAGTAGTCATACCAATTGAACTTTCTCAACGCCTGGCCGGGTCTGAAAAGTTGTCTTTTAGTGCCATTCTCGGAGCCGATTTGAATTTCACAGGTGGGAGCAACCCACTGTTATTCTGGAAGAACGCTCAAATAGCCAGCCAACACCCTGATAACATGGCCTATTTCGCGTTTTTGCAAACGGCCAGCAATTTTCAAATCGCTCCCAGGATTGGCATATCGGTGGCAACCAAAACAAGAAAACAAAATTCACTCATACTTCAGGTCAGCATTATTCAGGGCGTACAGCGATACCTGGAAGGGGAGTTCTCTTTTGTAGCCATAAGGCCAGTGTCTTTCGATCCGGCAGCTCAAGGTTTTTCGACTAATGTCGATGATTACCTCCAAGGCATCAGCCCAAACGACCAGTTTGTTATAGATAATAAAGGAGGGCGCCTTCAACTGTCTTTGTTGTATTCTTTTTCTTTCAAAAAATAAAGTAACCGGCCAATTTCCAGTTCCCCCCCTAAATTCTGCAGCTTCCTTACCAAGTCAATCAGGGAACTTGATCTGAGGGGCAATTCTACGGCAAGCAATACTAAAAGACCAGCTTAATACTTCGTGTAGACAAAATCTTCCACCTTTAAAGGCAAAAGTTCCGACAGCAAAAAAGATTTGTTTTTGCCTTTAAATAGTTCAGGCTCTTTAACCAGGTCAAAATCAATATCAAAATGACTAAAGACAATGAGGTAAGAGACTCCTTTGATAGTCCAGGATTGACCGACTTTCAATACAATACCACTCTCCTGTAAAGCTATTTTCAGATCAGCTAATTGCCGTCCTTCTTCTTGAAAGTCACGGTTTACGAATTGCTGAACATGATCGAGCTGCTGTGCTGCTTCCCATGATTGCTTTGCTATCTCCTCACTATCAAATAGGGAGAGTTCGATCAATGAGAGCAGGCTTTCTATATCCAGGGTAGCCTGGTCACGCAGGTCGTGTTTCTGGTAAAGCCTGGCAAAGCTTTTTTTAAGCACCCCTTTTATTCCGGCCTCATTCAGATCGTTTTCTTCAAGCAAAGCCAGTTTAAGTTCAATAATAAACGCTTGTATAGACTCGGTTCTATGTGAGCCACGTAGTCTATCAGAAGGAGACAACAGCTCATAATAGATGCCTTTCTCTTTTAATATCGCGGAGATAGATTCATCCACCCTGATAAATTGTGGGTTCCGGGCTTTGGGGTTGTTCCTTCGGTTCATCAGATCAAAAGTCACCAGGTTTTTGGGTACTGCCATCCAACCCTTACATTGCTCATATTGGCAATCACAAGGCAGAATAACCATGCGTTTAAATAGAGCCTCTTTGCTGTCAATCTCAAACTCATTCTCCCTTAAATAGTGTTCAATGAACTGATCTTTGGTCATATTCCTGATGAAAAAGACAAAATTAAGGTTTTAGTTATGGTAAAAATGGGCTGCCATTTGACAGCCCATTTTTTAACTAGCCTCCTTCAAAAGGCTTTGCAGTTTCTTTTCCGAAACGCCTAAACCCCTTAGCTTAATTATGATGGCCTTAACTTCATCTTCCACTTTCTGCTCTTTGGCCCTCAGTATGGCGTTTTCCAATGCCTCTAATTGTGCCAGGTTAAGCTTTGAAAACAAGTTAGCCTGAAGAATAGAGTTCATCCCTCCACCTTTTTTTAGGTAGTGTTTTCCAAAAAAAGCTATCACGTCCGTTGGCGTTACTGATTTGCTTTTATATGTCATAGCATTAGGTTTTGTTAAACAATTAAAATAAACACCCCGGCAATTCCGGGGTGTCTTTGTCAATCACTACTCATTGATTTCCTTATAGAGCTTAACCACCTCTTTTCGTGCCTTACGGCAAGAATTAGCAGTCACGGAATAGGTCACGCCATCTTTAATTACAGTGGCCGTGCATTCCCCATCATCATCCATCAGGGCTATTTCCATTGAAGGATCGTTAAGAGGGGTTACGGCATCAGCTTGAATAGGCATGAAGGCTAATCCGCAAAATAGCAGGGTTACAAAAACTGCTTTTTTCATGTGTTTCAATTTTTAAATTAGTACTCATTTAGCATTCCCTCATTTTCAAAAAAAGTCATCGCTCCAATGGTAAACCGGGGCTTCCGGCAAATGCAGCAAGGCATCGGGTTTAGCGTGGCCTTAGTAACGAGAGAATATTTTTACGGGCTTTCTTAGCCCTCCCCCCTAAAAGCGGTATTTCAGGCTCAGCATCAAATAGCGCGGCAGGAGATAATAAGTGCTTTGTGCGGCAGATAAGGCGCTGACGGACTGAATCACAGCCGTCTGGCGGTTAAACAAATTGGAGAGGTTAAGCGATAAGGTGGCTTTATTGGGTTTGATGGTATAGTTCATGGCAACAGAACCCAATGGCGTAAAAGAGCGGCTGTTGCCGTCTTCGGAAAAGTAGGTTAATTGTTCGGCCTCCAGTATGGCGTTCCAGCGGGTGTTTGGCTTGAAAATGAGTTTTTGGTTGAAGCGGCCAAAGTAAAAGCTGTTATCCCCGTTGCCGTAGTCGGCTGAACTGCGGTTCATACTGGCTGATAAACCAAAGTTAAAAAAGCCATCAAAGGCACTGCCCATCGAAAATTGCAGTCTATGGTTTCTAAGTCGGCTAACCTGATCTTCGGAGTTCAGCAAGCCCGGAATTTCCCGGTAATCGGCCTGATAGCTGAGTTTAAGAACAGAGGACAGCTTTGGAAAATAGCGGTCAAACCCGGTACTAAGGCTGTAGGTTTGACTTTCACCAAAAAGCCTTTGCTGGTCGATCACCCGGCCATCTTCCTCAACCGTAGCCGCAAAAGAAGCTACCGGGGAGGAGCGCACATACAAGGCTCTCACAAAAGCATTGATGAAGCGTTTTTCGCTGTCGTTATGCTTGAGGTAGAATACAACAGATTGGTCAGACATAGGTTGAGCAAAGTCAATCGCATTGCTGGACAAATAGCGGTAGCCTTGTAAAATGGGGTTGCGGTAAAGCTCGTATATCGAGCTAAGGCTGTATTCTTTAGTATAAAGCAATCCAACTTTATTGAAGCGGTCTAACTGACTGCTAACGCCCAACACGGGTTCAAAGAATGTCCGGTTGGCCTCTTCTTCGCCCAAGCTGAAATACTCCTGCCGCAAACGCCCTCCTGCGGTGAACTCCACTTTTTTCAACTCCCGTTTAAGCAATAATTCACTAAAGAGACTGGTGGCTTCATAGCCCAGGTCATTGCCGGGATTCTCACTGCCGCCTTCCAGACTGGTCACAAGGCTTTGTCTTAAGTCGGTCACACCCAATACCCCATTAATGGCATAGCCTTTCCATAAAGCTTTGAGGGTGCTGCTGGCTCCGGTATTACGGCTGTTCTGGCGACTCAATTGGAGCTGTTCTTCACCTTCCATACTTAGGCGGTATTGCTGGCTGAGATCGTCTTCCAGGTAACTGACCTGGGTTTGCAATGCCAGGCAGGGATTGATGCGGTTGGTCAGGCTGACATCGAAAAGGGCTACCGAGTTTTCGTTATCCAAGCGGTCAGGAATCAGGTTGCCATTGAGTAGGTTTTGAGTGGAGAGGTTTTGCTGGTTTTGGGTGTAGTGGGTACGAATCTGTAGATCGGCATTGGCATTGACTTGGTAAGTGGCTTTAAGATCGGCAAAAGTCTCTTTGAGTGCAATCTCCTGATCCTGACTCTCGTTCAGGTTAACACCTGTACCACTGGTAGGATAGCTCACGTTCTGATCGGTGCGGTAACGGATGTCATTGCCGTAAAGTGAGGTCATGGTACGGATGGACAGGCGTTGGGTAGGTTTGGCTACAAAGTTCAGGGAGCCGTAGCGCGAATCGTGAAAGCGCAATAGTTCTTCCCGGATAAAACCGGGGCCGGACAAGCGGGTATCCAGCAAAGGCTCACTAAAACGGAATTGCTTATACTCTAAATTTCCCGTGTTAAACCGCTGCCAGTCAGAACCAATGGCATCCTGACCTATATTGTTGAGATCACCCGTAAAGATGGCCTTAAAACCTTTCCTGTAGCTCAGGAGATCGGTGTTGGCGGTATATACCTCGTTGATGCCCCCGCCTGCTTCCACTTCCCCGAATAAGGGAGCTTTTCGCCCCTCCTTGATCTTCAGGTTAATCGCCACATCCTCACTTTGCTCAATACCTTTAAAGAGGCGGTTGTCCGTGTAGTTCTTTAGAATCTCCACTTCGGCCAATAGTTCTGCCGAGAGGTTTTTGGAAAGAACTTTGTACTTGGTGTCTGTAAGGTCATCCCCATCGAGCAATATTTTTTTGATCTCCTTGCCCTGATATTGGATCGTCCCGTCCTCACTTACATTCACCCCAGGTATCTTTTTCAAAACGTCTTCGGCTACTTCTTCTGTACCATCGGTAAAGGCTTCAACCTGGTAGGTCAGCGTGTCCCCCCTTTCCCTGACAGGACGGTTACCTTCGATCACTACCTCGTCCAGTTCGGTGCTTTTTTCCACCATCACTATGTCGTAGGTGAGCTGACCTTCTGCTGCCTCTTTGATACTGATATAGCGGGCGTAGTTTTCAAACCCTATCCTGCGGACGTTCAACCAAACACTATCCTGTGAGGTGTTGAGCCTGATTTGGTAATGACCTTCCTGATTGCTGCTGCCAAAGGCCAGTATGGAACCTTCGGGGGTGTCCTTGACCAAGACCTGGCTAAAAGGCAATGGAGCGCTAAGGGAATCCGTTACCCTGCCCTGTAACAGAATTTCCTGTCCATAAGCCAACTGGCTCACGGCTATACTCATTATCAAAAAGTAGCCTCTTAGCTTCAATGTCTCAGGTCTTGTGTCTTAAGTCTTTTCAATCTTTCTTCTCAAAATCGTAGGTTTCCATAAAAGTGGGATGAGCCGGGGCGCTGATGGTAATGGTCAATTCCGGGTCTTCCGCCATCATACGGGAGGCTATGGCTTTCGATTTTTTCACCTTACGATGCCATTCGGCAATTTCCTTTTCGCGGTAGTCAGGGTAACTGATCTTTTCCCCGCTGTACTGATAATCCGGGCTTTGGGTGTAACGTTTGTCGGGAAAGGTCAGGTCATTCAACTGAAAGGAGATCAAACCTTTGTCGTCCTTAACCTCCATGATGAGACCAGGAAGCCCGTAAAACTTCCAGGGGCCAGCATTGACCGGAATGTCGGGGGCAAACCAGGCTGCATACCTACGCCCCCGGAAGTCAATGATGGCTTTGGTACAGTTAAACCCGGCTATACTTTTCGTATCGCTTTGAATTTCCCATTGGTGGCTGATCTGATCTTCCAGCTGATAGGCATCTCTCCGTAAAAAGGTACGCTGGTAACTTTGGTCTTTCAGGTGATTGCGAAAAAAAACATGGCCGTCTGCATCGGAATAGATCTTCTGGTATTTTAAGCCCTGTTCCAATTCCAGTACTCCGCCTTCGATCTGGCGGTAGACAAATTTGTAAGCTTCCTCGCTGAAGGTTAGAGTAGCGGTCTGCTCAAATTCATCATTAAAGAGGCGGTAGGTATAGGTAGCCGTACCCACTGTGACCTTTTCATCTTCGGTAAATCCGCTAATAAGGAAAGCGGTTAAAAGGGTAATGATTAAGTAGCGCATAATCTATTTTTTTAATGAACTAAAAACCTAGTACGTTCTTTCATGTAAGAAGTTATGCCCGCATGCGGGCATAACTCTTAAACCTGATCTATAATTCTTCGATCATTTTGCGAAGCTTCTTGGCTTCCGATTCGGCTTCTTCACAAGTATCGGCTGTCACGGCATAATAACCGTCAATTGTTAAAATCTCCACTTTACAGCGGTCATCATCGTCATCGAGCTTTACTTCTTCCCTGCTATTAGAGGTAGTCTCTATTTCTGCCCCGGCATAGAGGGAGGCACTGAACAAGGCCAGTGAAGTCAATAAGAATAATCGTTTCATTTTTTTGAGTTTTTGAGTTAAAAAAAATGTGTGATTTCTAAACATATTTTTACCATTAGATCAGCACATAAAAACAGCTTATAAGAGTAAATTCGACTGAATTATAGTATAAAATATGAATAGAATTTAACGTGAAATTAGTATAAAGAAGGGGTTACTTTTAGGTGGTTTTTGAGCCAGTCCACTAATTGTCTACAGATGCATTTGTGAAAAATAAATTGCTTTTAAAAGTCATTAACTTTTAATCAATAAAATAGCCTAAAATATTTTCTTTAGGTCAATGAATCACAAAATTGACCTTTTAATCCACATCTGTTCTTAGTTTAGGATAATGAAGTATTGGCGTATCGCAATCTTTCTTTTGGTTCATCAGGCCCACGGCCAAAATTCCCAATCCAGAATTGACAGTCTTCACCATTTTTTAGAGACAGCAAGTGGGAAAGAGCTTACCCTGGCACAAGTACAATTGGCCAGCCTCATTATGACCATTAACTTAAGCGAAGCCGATAGCCTGATCGAAAGGGCTTTGCAATCTTCAGAGGCTTCAGGTTTTACAGAGGGTGCGATCAGATCACTACTGGTTAAGGCGGCTATCACCAATTACAAGGGTAATTGGAGAGGATCGGAGCAACTTTTGAACAAGGCCATAGAGTTATCAGATAAGCATAGCTTCACAGAGGGATTAGCCTACGCCTACACTACCCTGGGTTCTTTGAATTTGAGAAGAGGCCAGTATGCTGAAGCCCTGGATTATCATTTTAAGGCGGTAGCAGGGGCGCAATCACTAGGTAATAGTGATATGGAGGTGACTAACCTGCTCAATATTGGCCTGATCAAACAGCGGGTTGGCGCTCTGGATGAAGCCGAAAAATATCTCACCGAAGCAGTTGAGATATGTGAGGCGAACGGCCTCGACTTCCGCAAGGCCCAACTTTATATTAACCTGGGAGTGATGGAGTTCTCACGCCAAAACATAGGCTCATCCATAGATTACACTAAAGAAGCACTTACTATTTTCAGACGGTTCAAAGATCAGCCCAACACCGCTCAGTGCCTTCAAAATTTGGGCTTTGCTATGGCATCCTTGCAAAAGAAAGAAGAAGCCTTTGCCTACTACAATGAATCGCTGGCAATCAGGGAGGCTATTAATGACCAGAGCGGTATTGCCCGTATACTTTTGAATAAAGCACGACTCGAAAATGATACAGGCAATTCTGACGGGGCGATTCCCCTTGCTACCGAAGCCTGGCGTAAGGCCAAAGAGATCAAAGACCATCGCTTTCTGGCTGATGCCGCTCTTTTCTTGTCAGAGGTACATGAGAGTATCAAAAATCCAATGGTCGCCCTGCGATATTACAAAAGCTATGCTGCCGCCAAAGATTCACTGCAACGATCTATGAATGAAAGTAAGATCGCCCAACTGACTGCGGAGTTTGAGTTTGGTAAAAAAGAGCAGGAATTAGCATTGAGCCAACAAGCTTTGGCGCTGTCAGATCAGGAAAGTGAAGCTTTGCGTTCCAGGCAACTATTCTTGTTGACTTTCATTATTGCCTTAATCATCATTATTACAACTTTAATCATCTATCACCGCCACAAGCAAACCCGCCAAAGACTGGAACAACAGCTTTTGATCGAACGCACCAAAGCAGCCGGATTGGAACGGGAAAAATTGAAGCAAGAACTCAACCACTATGCCGGACAACTGCGGCAAAAGAACGAACTGATAGCGGCTTTTCAAACACAGCTACACCAATTAGAGCCGGAACAAAAGAAGGGATTGGATGAGCAGCATTTAAATCAATTGGCTGTTGAATTGGAAGGACGCTCCGGTCATAGCCTGTCCTGGGAGGAGTTCCGCCTGAAATTCGATACGGTGCATCAAGGTTTTGTATCTGAACTAAAGAAGCAGCATCCTGACTTAACTCCGAATGAAATTGATCTCTGCATTTTGCTCAAGGTCAACCTGAGCTACAAGGACATAGCTGATATTCTGGACATTGGCTACGAAGCAATAAAAAAAGCCATGCAAAGGCTTTTCCGTAAGCTGGGCTTTGCCTCATCTGAGGAACTTAGGTCGTATATACTACAGGTATAACTGGCTGTTTTTTGATCAATAACAATCAGGGACAAGTAAGGGTAAGTTGAGGGACATTTGAAAATGTACTTGCTAAGGTGTAGTAAGAGGGAATTGGTAATGGAAAGGGCTTAGGGTAGTGCTTAAAGGGGATTGTGAGGGGCCTGTGATGGCTTAGTGGGGTTACAGTCGAATACTGGCCCGGATCGGTGAGGAAACTCTAAAAGGCTTGAAATGCCTGGGGTCGTATCAGTTAGCTTCCAGCAGCTCTTAATGGCTCTGTTGCCAGTTCTCTAGCCCTTTCTATAAGGGAAAGCTTCTGGCTTTTGAGTGCTTCAATCAGGTCTACTCCAGTCTCATAGATATTACGAGCATTCGAGGGCCTGATCTTTTCACCCCTGAAAAACTTATGCACTGTTGGATAAGTCAGACCAGTTTTTCCAACAATTGCCTCTACATAATTGTCGCAGTATTTCGACAATTCCTGTTTCAAAAGATTGATGTCTTGAAGTAAAAACATATGTCAAGTTTAGGATTAAGTTTTCTGAAATATTCACGGTAATTTTTTGTTAATATTTTTAATTTTATCTTCAGTTGTATATAAAAATACATACGTATATAGATACAAAGTATGCAAAAAACTCAATAAAACCTCAAAAATTCCTATTCACTCGCAATATTTTTTTGCCAGTAAAGGCATTTTTTCTACACCAGAACTCTAAAAAAAACACTATGTCAACCAGTAGCGAACTAACTCCTTTAGCAGGGAGGTTTATCCGAATTGTGGAGATCATTAAAGAAAAAAATAAGAACGGAGAGTTAATAGATGCCAAAACGCGCTTTGATACGAATGTCAGTTTACTGTTCTGTTCTGACCGTACAATGATGCACAAAATCAGGACAGGCCACAGTCAACCCTCACATCGACATATACAAAAGCTAGCAGCTCTTTTTGGCATCGACTACAATGCGTTTTATAGGGAGGTGGAGGAGGTCTTTTACCGGGAATATGATGGCCTGAGAAAAATGGAGATAAGTTACAGGGAAGAGATGAGCCATTTGAAAATCAAGCTGGATGAAACATTCACAGAACTACAGAGTTGCGCTCATAAGTACATTGGGTTTTTAGAAGAGAAACTCGGGGCTTCCTAGAAACCCTCCAGGTACTCCCACCGACTTTTGTGGTTCGGTCTTATCAACCACTGTTTACGATCACTCAATTGGAACTCCTTAACCATCGGTGTAAAGAAGGGACATGATACCTGATTCTACGAGGGCTTGGTTTTCGTATGATAATGCCGTTTTGTGGGCTGTGGTCGCGTAGCTCCTGCATTTTAGTTTTACCAACGCCAAGGATTTCCCTTGCTCGTTCACTACCACACCACTCTTCTTCCTCTGTCTTGTCTTCACCTTCTTTGACTTCATGTATCAATTCCCTGACGGCCTGTTTAATTGATAGCTTTATATCTGCCATTAAGAGATCATAGGCTTCATCCCCCTCTTTCAATATGACTTTCATCTTCGAGAATTTATCGGTTAAATGCTCCTGGCTGATTTTTAGCCCTTAGCATTACCACCAAATTAGCGCGATGTCATCTCTATGGAATGGTTCACAATTTCCCCCCGGAACAATTCTTGGAATTTTTAAGAAGCTATAGCCAAATCAGTGTTTTCTAAACTATCTAAAAAGGCGTTTACGTTCGCCTGTGCTTCAGCCCCATCTTTGACACTTGTTTTGGATAGCAGAGAAATAACTAGACTGGTTGAGCGATTAACTTCAGGTGCACTTTCTAGTTCATCCAAAAGAAACTGATAGACTGGCACAGAGTCGTTATCCTCCTCAATTACCAAATCCTTAAGCAACATGGAGTATTCGTCCTTATGAATAGCATTAAGGACTTTTTCAGCACTGTTGGCAAGATGATCTGCATCAAAACCTTCAACGTAAACTTCAGTGGTTTTGAAATCTCCATGACCTGCCATTCCGTTGATCTCAGAAAGCGGTACACCATTAGTCAAAGCAATTGAAAAGAAAGAGTGTCTTGCTACATAGGAGGTTACATTTCCATCAACTCCGGCTTTCTTTGAAATAGAACGCATTCTAACTGAATGATTGGCTCCTATCATATCTAGCTTTTTCTGAAAAAGCATACCGTCTGTGTACCTAAGATGCTCGATGTCATTGATGATATCAAAAACAAAATCACCTGCCTTTTTATTCTTTGTGTAATAATCCACGATTTCTTGAGCTGTCTTAGACAGGACGATGTCAAACCTCTTAGCATTATCTGACCATCTGGTTTTTCTCCTGGTGTATTTAAGTTTCCCGTTCTGTACTTGATAAACTTTAAGATGAGCAACATCCATAAAGTTCATCCCCCAGCACTCGAAATAAAACTTAAAGTAATTTAAATGATGCCATAACCTCGTACCCTCAGTTAACCCCAACTTGAAAATTTTGGTGATTTCTGAGGCATCTACATTTCGGTGATTAGTCTTTTCCTTTCTAATTCTATACTTACCCCTGCCAAACGGATATGATTCTTCTTTAACAGGGCAGTTCTTATCTTCTATGGCCAAATTGTAAACTCTCCTAATATCCTTTGTCCTAAACCCAAGTCCGTTTAATGTGTTTCGTTTTCCCTCTTTGTTCACTTGCCTTAAGTACCAGTTTTCATAAGACTTCAAAAAGGAAACCGTGATGTCGGCAAAGCTCAAATTCCGATTGCCAGTATAGGTATTGAGGCTCGTCAGCATTTGGTCAACTGTCTTTCCTGATCCACCTCTGTCAGTATTGAAAAACTCCTCAGCTATTTTTTTTGCGTAGTCATTAAAACTTGGTGAAACTGCCTTTTCACTCTCTATTATACTCTGTATGATTTGAGGAGATTCTTCTTCAAGCTTCTTATCAAACTCCTTTTGGATTTGATCTTCAGCAATGGTCTTGATTTGCTTTACGTGAAGCTCATTAAGCCTTGGTGCAAGTTTGCTGATTGTTTCCCCAACAATGGCATACTTTCTGGCTATTGTAGCATTGGCCTCTCCGATACCCTCATAAGGCTTTTGAACTAATTCTTTATCGGCATTCCATTCATCCTCTTTTAATCGGTAGCCAGTTGAAATATAATCTGGAACTCCTTTGTGAGAGATTTTGATTTTTAAAGGCCAACGCTCTGCGGTCTTGTTTCTCTTATCGAAATATTTGCTATATGTTGCCATCTTTTGTCAGATTCTAATTCAAAGATAAGTAAAATTTTGCACGGTTTTTTGCACGGTTTCTGTGAATTCTAACGGTTTTTGATGGTTCGAGGTTACCTTGGTATATGTGGAAAATAGATTGCAAACAATTGAAATACAGTATTTTATGATTCAAATATAATTCATTTAAAACCAATAATATGTATGACTCATAATCATTTGGTCGCAGGTTCGAGCCCTGCTGGGCCCACGAAAGCCAGTTTGATATTAGAGGTCTAAAGCTCATTGATTTTGCGCTTTAGGCCTTTTTGTTTTTAAGTAGGCTGAGAAATTTATATTCTTATCTTGAATTCATCAGTTTTGGTAAGAATTTAGAAAAACAATGAAAAAGGTAGCTACACTGGCCTTAATGGTTACAGGGCTTATAATTGCTCTACTCCCATTACTCATGTCTGTTGCTACAATAGACCCCGTATTAACCGTAAGGTATACAGTATTGGCCGCAACAATTTTTCTGGTCAGTATTATTGACGTTTTTTCAAGTAAGAACTCGCCTTTGGTTCTAGCTTTCATAACGTCTAAACAAGCCTTACCATTTTATCTTTTTTTTATCAGTGCAATTCTATCTCTGCCTACAGCTATTAATAAAGCTGAAGCAGTTTTTTTCTTGGCGAAAGATTCTATGTTTTTTGTTTTAATGCTATTGCTCATCAATATGATAACAGGACAGGAAAAGCAGCTTAATTTCTTCATCAAAAGTCTATTGATCTCAGCTTTTATTATAACTGGCTTTGGCACAATCCAGTTTTTACAAGTGTATCTTCAATCAGAGGGTATGCCTGATTATTACCTTGTAAAATCTACCATGGCTCATCGCAATTTAGCTGTATCAGCCCTGGTTTTATTTATACCTTTTGCCGGGTACGGTATTTACAGGTTCAGGAAGTTCTGGCGTTTTTTTTCGGGCTTAATACTTTTAACGGCTTTGGCTTTAGTGCTTTGGCTTCATTCCCGAACGAGTTGGATAGCCTTGAGTGGTTTGGTACTTTTTTTCGCTATGACCTTGGGAATGATGAATTCCAGACTGATAGGCCGAAAATTACTATTGAGATTTACAGGTTTGATAATAGGGTTGACATTAACAGGTGGCTATATAATCTATCATACCATGACCCCGCAGGAAGCACCCAACGCAAGTTTAGAAGGGCTCAACTTTACAAATGCCACCGAAGGAACCTTTACGGCTAACGAAAGAATAATGATGTGGAAAGCTACGGGACGTATGATCAAAGATCAGCCGGTGTGGGGGGTAGGGCCTGGAAACTGGAGAATATGGTTCCCTAAATACGGCTCGGATATGTGGCGCTCAAGGCAGGGGATGGTACAGTTTCAGCGGCCACATAACGACTATTTGTGGATATTGGCAGAACAGGGTATCATTGGCCTACTGGCCTTTGTTTTTATGGGTTTATCGGCTTTGGGATGTAGTTTAAAACTTTTGCTTTCAAATGAAAATACCAGGGAAATAAAAATACTGGCAGCCTTTCTTTCGGGGATAATTGTTGCTTATGCCATCATCGCATTTTTCAGCTTTCCCCGCGAGCGTATTATTCACCAGTTGGTTATTTACTCGGCTTTTGCCATAATATTTACTTTGTACTTCAGAGAGAGACCTCTGCCTGAGAAAAATGGCAGAAAAACCAATATTGCAGCTTTAACAGCAATATTTTTAAGCCCGCTTCTTTTATACATTGGATATCAGCGCTGGCAAGGAGAAGCTCAAACCAAAAAAATGCTGCAAACCAGGGCTCTTTCACAATGGGAGCAATTATTAAGCTTTGCAGCTCCCATCAAGGATTACTGGTTTTATAATCTCGATCCTACCTCTGTGCCAGTGAATTTTTATATTGGTTTGGCTAACTTGAATCTCACGCGATATGAATTGGCCAAAAAGGACTTTCAACAGGCTTATCAGGTACATCCTTATAATATACACGTAGTAAATAATCTGGCCAATATTTATCAGCTTTCGGGAGAGATGGATAACGCTATAAGCTTTTATGAGGAAGCCCTGGAAATATCTCCTAAATATTTGGATGGGGTTTTAAACCTGGTAGCAGCATATTTTAACTCTAATAAGGTCAATGAAGCCTATCTCCTTTTGAAGCAATACAATGGTCTTTTTGCCTACGAAGGGCGAGGAGATGAACGATATCGACAGTATCTTTTGGTAGTACTTAAAACTATTCGGGATAATTTGAGCGATGTCCAAACCAATAATGCTATTAAAATAAGCCTGAAAGAGTTGGATGATGATGCGCTGGTAACAATTCACGAAAAAAACTTGGATAGCGATTTGCCGATATCGGAACTGTTCTTTAGACATGTAGAGTAAGGGGTAAGATACTATGAAGCTTTAACGTTAAGCATCTATCAATTTATTATTGAGTAAGTTATGTGAGGTTTTTTTGGAAATTCGATGTAAAAGCTTAATTTTTGTAGTAATCGAAAATTATTAACAAAACCCTATTAGTCATGATTAAAAAATTACTTTTTGCTGTTTTCTTTACCGGAATTCTCAATTCTGTTTACAGCCAAAATGCCAGCATTTCTCCCTCTAACGGGAATCGCGGACAATCACTCCCCATTGTTATTTCAGGAAATAATTTTTCAACCCAGGGTACAACCATAACAAGCGTTTACCTTTCTCAGGGAAGTTATATTTTAGGTCAGGGATCACAAACCGCAGCTATAACTAATATCTCCGTTGCAAATCCCTTTACTATTTTGGCCGATCTACACATACCACAAAATGCTCCTTTAGGGATTTATGACCTCTTTGTGAATGCGGGTACCAGTATATTTAGCCCAGCGGCATTCCTGGTATTTCCACCTGCAAATGCCTCTATCGTAACAGCTCCTAAAGGGAGTAAACCTGGCGCAACTGTTTCAGTCAGTGTAACAGTCCCCGGAGGAAATTTTAAAACCCAAACACAGCTTATAGAAAGAGTATGGCTCACTAAAGGAACTGAGATTATAGATAATGTCACCAATATTGCCGTAGTTAACAGTACTACTTTTACAGCTGATATCAATATACCGTTTTGGGCTACCAGCGGCCTGTGGGATATAAATGTTTTCACTGATGACGATATGATGTATGTAAGTCAGGATATATTTGAGATTAACGCTACATTCAGTCGTGAGGAAAACCAAACAGCAGAGCTGAGTTTGTACCCCAACCCTGCCAGTGATGTTTTAATGGTAGAATACGGTGCACAGGGGTCTAAACTTCAACTGAGAATAATGGACCTTACCGGTAAGGATGTTACAGAAAAAATAAAGTTTGCAGAGCACAGTGATAAATCAGTTAAAGCAGATATTTCGGAGTTAGCTGAAGCGGTTTACATGTTACAGTTGATAGTAGATGATGAGGTGATCGCCACCCGTAAATTTGTTAAACAGTAATATCAAAAGTTGCTCTTACGGGCTGCTAGGGTCCACAAACAGTATTAAAGTCCAAAGCGTAAGTTTTTTAAGCTTTGGACTTTTTAGTTTGAAAGTATTTGTTTTATAAGGTTCAGTCAATATTAGTATCCGGCTCCTTAGAAATAGTAAAAAAGAATTCAGACCCGGTATTGAGTTCCGAACGCACTCCAATGGAGCCGTTGTGCAGCTCTACTATTTTTTTGCAAATGGCTAAACCCAAACCTAACCCCTCGTATTTATGACGAGGGTGAAGTTTCTTGAAGATGCCAAAGATTTTATTGTGATAGCGTGGGTCAATGCCTATTCAGTTGTCTTTAATGGAAAAAAACCATGAGTCATCCAGAGTTTTACCACTAATGGTAATACTAAGAGCAAGGCCAGGAGCTGAAAATGTCAGGACGTTAGAGATCAAATTTTTAAACAGGATTTTTAATTCTTCTTCCAAACCGGTAAAGGTTTCGGGAATCTCTTCTAATACAATTTGAGTTTTTTTTTCTTGCAAACAGGTTCGCAATACATGCTTTTGCTTATCCGACTTCAAATATTCATAATTCTTGGGAAGGTAAAGCCTTTTCAAGTTATCTGGATTTATTGTAATATTTTTCATACAAAATTAATATTATTTTATTGCATAATGCTGACTGATAATGCTCTCAGTAACCAAAAAAAACCTGTAAAACATTAATAATTTAACAAAGCAGAGGAAACGCAAAGACAACCTCACTACCTCATTTTTGATCTATATCAATATATATGAAAAAGATAGTACTAATTTTCTTGTTACCAGCTGTTTCAATGGCTCAGTCCCTGGAGACACAAGTCGATACCGCACCTGAACTTCGAAGAAACGTCCACGGCAAAACTTCTGTTAATGCTTTTGACCCTTCCTTAAAGCCTTTTTATCATGGAGTAGCCAGTGGCGACCCTTCGCCTACGAGCCTTGTGGTCTGGACGCGCGTAACGCCCGACAGCGGTTTTACCGGCAGTCTGAGTGGAAACTGGTATATAGCCGCTGATACAGGAATTACCAATATAGTAGCTCAAGGGAGCTATACAACAGATAGAACTAAAGACTATACAGTAAAGGAAAACATAAGTGGCCTCCAATCTGGGACTACCTATTATTACAGGTTTGATCATGCGGGCCGTAACTCTATTGTAGGCCGCGGAAAAACCTTGCCTTCCAATACTTCCCACCTGTGTTTTGCAGTGGTTTCCTGTAATAATTATGAAGCCGGTTATTTTAATGGCTTCGCCCGAATAGGCGATAGAAATGATCTCGATGCCGTACTTCACCTCGGAGATTATATTTATGAATATGAATCCGGTCAATGTGGTGATACTTCTCTTAATCGTTCTCACGACTCTACCGAAACCATTGACCTGCAGGAATACCGTAACCGCTATTCTTTATACCGCCTCGATTCCGACCTGAGAAGAGCTCATCATCAGCATACGTTTATCAATATTTGGGACGATCATGAAAGTGCCAACGATGCTTACAAGGATGGAGCTCAAAACCATGATCCTGCAACCGAAGGACCCTGGGCTACCCGCAAAAGCAATGCTTACCAGGCATTTCACGAATGGATACCTATAGCTGACCGCTCTACCCCGGTTATTTATCGCACTTTTAATTTTGGCAACCTGGCCGAACTGGTGATGCTTGATACCAGGTTAGAGGGGCGGGAGCAGCAAATTGATGATGTAAACAACCCTGCTTTGTATGATCCTGCTCGTACAATACTTGGAAATACTCAGCGCGATTGGTTTTTGAATACCCTCAGTAACTCATCTGCCAGTTGGAAAATTATTGGGAACCAGGTTATGTTCGCCCATTTTCAGGTAGGTTTTGCAGCCCAGGCTCCTCAAACTCCCCAGGAGGTGGAAAGTATTTTTCTGGATATATGGGATGGCTACCCGGCCGAACGTCAGCGCACTATTACTCATCTCGATACTGCTTCTATAGACAATGTAGTATTTGTTACAGGTGATTTTCACAGCAGCTTTGCCTTTGATATTGCCGATACCGTAGTGGACGAAACCCATTTCTATGCTCCGGTTCCCAACTATAACGCAGCCACTGGAGCTGGCTCCAAAGCAGTTGAATTTACCACTCCCAGTATTACTTCCGCTAATTTTGACGAAAATGTAGGAGCTACCATTTCTTCAGTGATCGAAGCACAGATCAATGCTCCCCTGCTTGGTATTGGAAATAATCCCAACCCGCATATGAAATATGTCGATCTGGACCGTCACGGCTACATCATTCTGGATGTAAGGCCGGATAGTGTTACAGCTAACGGGTATTACGTAGATAAGATCAATGCTGTAAGTACTAATGAGAGTTTTGGGCAGGCCTGGGGGGTAGAGGATGGAGCCAACCATCTTAAAAGATCAGTTGAAAGCCCCGAAAAAGCGCAAAAAGATATCCCTGCTCCTTCCCCTTGGTGTTAATGAAAGCAAGCGTACAGGTAAAGAATCGTTAGCAGTGTTTTCCGTTTATCCTAACCCTGTAGACAATGAACTTAATATACAGCTTGGCACCCGGCACAATACAGCGCTCACCTTAAGGCTTACTTTATTGGAAAGTAAGAATACTTATATGGTGCTCAGTCGCAAAATAGCAGTTGGCATATTTGATATTAAGGTAGACCTGAGTGAATTTCCCAAAAGCATTTATCTGCTTAATCTGGAAACGGAAAAGGAAAACAGGACATTTAAAATAGTGAAGCAATAACAAAGATTTAGCGGAGATTGCGAAAGGCACAGGACGTCCGTTAACCTCAAACCACCCTGGCAGGGTGGTTTTTTATTATGTTTACTTAGATATAATTAACAAATCTCAACCTCTTGGAAAAACTTTATCGCTACCGGCTTCCTGTTCTTATAGTTGTAAGTATTCTGTTATACAGTCATACCCTCTTTCACGATTTCGTATTTGACGACAATATAGTACTGGTAGAAAATCAACATATTACTAAGGGGTTTAATTCCCTGGATGAGATATGGACAACCAATTATCTCAACGGTTACCAGCAATTCAACGATGCCCTTTACCGTCCCCTTAGCCTTACTGTGTTTAATTTAATCCACAGCTTGGCAGGGATGAACCCTCTGGTTTTTCATCTAGTAAATATTGTTTTTTATGCCTTTCTGATTCTTGTTGTTTATCTACTTTTTAGTAAGCTTTATCCTACAGAAGAGCAATATGTTTTTTGGGCAGTTTTATTGTTTGCTGCTCACCCGGTTCATACTGAAGTAGTGGCTAATATCAAGAGCTTAGATGAAATACTGGCTTTGCTATTGGGCCTGGGTGCTTGCTATTTTACCCTGCAGTATATCCACAAAACCAACGCATTTATAGGTATAATTTTATTTTATTTATTAGCTCTTTTTTCCAAGGAATCAGCTATCAGTTTTTTGTTGATTATTCCTCTCTTTTACTATTTAGGCACAGATAAAGTTGAGCGTAAAAAAATAATACTATTAGGTTCCGTTCTTTTAGCTATTACCTTAGCCTGGTATAGCTGGCATCAAAATGTGATCAACAGTATGTCGCGCGAAGTGGATAAAGGTCTGTTTTCTGCTGCCAGTAATTCTATTATAGGGATAGAAGATCCGGTACAGCGTTTTATCACCGGTTTATGGTTGCTTACCAAGTATTTTCTGAAACTAATCATTCCCTGGCCTCTTCATGGGGATTATTCCTTTAACAGTATTCCCCCGGTATCATTTATATCTATACGCTTTGGGGCTACCCTTTTGTTTTTGGGCCTGTCTGCCTGGCTGCTCTTCAAAAATTTTTTTAGCCGCAAACCTCTCGCCCTGGCCGTATTACTATTCTTTATAGCTATTATGCCTACGGCCAATATATTGCTGTACATAGGAACCACCTTTGCCGAAAGGCTGGTTTTTACAGCCTCTCTGGCCCTGATTCCCCTGCTGATAGCCCTGCAGCGCCAGTCTTACCGTTTTACTCAGCCATTGCTGATAAGCCTTGCGCTAATGTTTTCCTTTCTAACAGTGTACCGGGCCGCAGAATGGAAAACTAATTTCAGCCTGTACAAAGCTGATGTGCAAAGAAATCCCGCCAGCTACCGGACCCATTACAATTATGCCACCGCTCTTCTTGAAACCGTACCGGCACAAGTAAAGAGCGAAGAAGAAAAGCAAAAGCTGCAATTAGCTATTGCAGAGTTTAACAAGGCTCATGAAATAATGCCTGATTTTGCCGATGCTACGCTTAACCTGGGCTATACTTACCAAAAACTGGGGAAAAATGAAAAAGCACTGGAAGTATACGATCAGCTTATAGCAGCTGATCCTGCCTATGCAAGAACCTACTATAATAAAGGTATAGTTTTGTACCGGCTCAAGAGATACCAACCGGCCCGGGAAAGCTTTTTGCAGTATACCGAACGGGGTGCCAACAGCCTTTCCTTTGCCTGGTATTGGGCCGGAGTGTGCAGTGGCTACCTGGGTGATTTCCAGGCGGCTATTGAGCAGTTAAACCGTTCGGTGCAACTGGATAATACCCTTTGGGAAGCCTGGAATTATCTGGGAATGGCTTACGGCAACAGCAGACAATGGAATAAAGCCGTAGAAGCTTTTACCCGTGCCTATCAGCTCAAACCTTCAGAACAAATAAAAGCAGATCTGAATATGGCTCAAAAAGCAGCTGCTGAAATAGGCTTGTAAGATCAATACTTCTATTTACAGTAAATTTACTACAGTATTTATACGGATTTATAAAGCGGGAAACTACTTCATTACCTGCTTCAAATTCCAATAATCAAATATTAAAGCTATTTTTGTTTTTAAACAACCAATCTTCTGGTCATTTGAAACTCAATGATGCCATGAAAAAGACCTTCCTTTTATCGCTGTTGACCCTATTGACTTTTTCCTCTGTTTTATTGAATGCTCAAACTATGAGTAAAGGGGATATTGCCTTTATTCGCTATAATACTGATGGCTCAGACGAATGGTCTTTTGTAGTATTGGCCGATATAGCATCGGGAGAGGTGATGAAGTTTACCGATTTAGGTTGGGACGGCTCTGCCTTTTACACCGCAGCTAATGAGAGTGAGATCACTGTAACGACTACCTCTACCGTGTCGGCCGGAACAGTGGTAAATGTAAGCGGAACTACCTTTACCCCTAGTATTGGTACCGTAAATATAACAGGGGCAGACCTGACTAAACTTAACCTTTTTGCCGGGGATCAGATCCTCTGCTACCAGGGCTCGTCCGCCAGCCCTACTTTCATTGCTGCTATTCATGGAGATGATAGGGCTACAGATCACAATGCCACCACCGGCTGGAATAATGGTACCAGCGATAATACTTCTTCTTCGGCCTTACCCTCTGGGCTAACTAATGGGACTGATGCCATAAGTCTTTTTCCTACAGGAACAGATTCAGAAGAGGATAATGCCCGCTACAATTGTACGACAACCTCAGGTGATAAGGCTACCTTGCTGGCCGCCATCAATAATAGAAGTAATTGGGTTAGTGATGACGGGAGTGCTTATGCCTCCCCTTGTACTACTGCCTTTAGTATAACAGCCTCTTCACCTCCGGTAACAGCTTCCATCAGTGCCCAAACCAATGTAGCTTGTAACGGGGAAAGTACGGGATCGCTTACTGCTACGGCTACGGATGGTACCCCCAACTACGATTACG
>JANQHO010000156.1 GCA_028277105.1 Owenweeksia sp.
GTGATCAAATGCGGAGGGCTTACCGAAGCTAAAAAGGTAGCCGCCATAGCCCATGCTTTTGGTAAACAGATCATGTTACACAATGCCAAGCCAACCCTAGCTTCTGCTGCCAGCCTTGCTTTGCTGGCCTCTATTCCCAATGGAGCTGCTTTCCAGGAATATACAGGCAAAAGGTTGCACCAGGGTTACGGACCATTATATGATCTTTTTGAGAATGAACTAGAATTTGAGGATGGTTTCCTCAAAGTACCGCAAGGTCCCGGCCTGGGCTTGGTAGTCAACGAAAAAGCAATGGAAAAAAACAATAGGGATTGATCCGCAAAACAGCATTTCTTCTCGTCCTCATAACTTTCTGGGCCTGTACTCCTGTACCCCATAAGCCCAAAGCTAAAACAGCTGACAAACCCAACATTATCCTTATCATGGCCGATGATATGGGCTATTCCGATCCGGGCTTTTTAGGAGGAGATATTGCTACCCCTTATTTGGATAGTCTTGCCAAAACAGGAGTTGTTATGCTTCATTTTTACAACAATGCCAAATGTTATCCTTCACGGGCATCGCTCTTAACCGGACTTTACCCTCATCGTACCGGACTGGGACGCAGTATTCTGCATCTTAATGAACCTAAAGGAAAGAACGGGCCTTTCCAAGGCTGGCTAAGTCATACCACTCCTACCATAGCTGAATTGCTTAAAAAAGAAGGGTATCGTTGTTACATATCCGGCAAATGGCATGTAGGAGAAAAAAAGGAAGACTGGCCATTACAAAGAGGGTTCGATCGCTATTTTGGATTGGTAAGCGGTGCCAGCAGCTATTTTGAGCTTTTGCCCCAGCCTCCCTCTAGTAAACGCATCCGTCAGATGCTATTGGATAATAAACATTTTATCCCGCCTGATAGTGGTTTCTATATGACTGATGCGATCAGTGATTTTGCCATCAGATGTATCCGGGAGAACCCTGTTGATACGCCCTTTTTTCTTTATGTAGCCTACACTGCCCCCCACTGGCCGCTTCACGCCCTGGAAAAAGATATGGAAAACTACAAAGGGAAATTCGATATGGGCTGGGACTCTGCACGTAAAGCACGTATAAAACATATACAACAAAAAGCTTACTTTCCTAAAGACGCACCCTTACCCCAAAAGCCCATTTCTGTTACTGATTGGGATGCTGTGGAGAATAAGGAAGAATGGAGCAGGCGTATGGAGGTTTATGCTGCTATGGTAAACCGGATGGATCAGGGTATAGGTCGTATTTGGAAAGCCATACAACAACTTCCCGATCCGGAAAACACTATCATTGTTTTCTTATCCGATAATGGCCCTTCTGCTGAAAACATTGAACACAGGCAGCAACATACAGAAGGTATAGCTGTTGGATTACCTGGTTCTTACCGGGCTTACAACGAACCCTGGGCCTACGTATCCAATGCTCCTTATCAGAATTACAAGCTCACCCTTAATGAAGGTGGCCTAAAAACCCCTTTGCTTCTTTATTGGCCTGTACAAATAAAGTCGCCCAAAATCCTAGAGGCCTCCGGTCATATTATTGATCTTGTCCCAACCTTATTATCTGCCATAGGGATGGAAAACCCAGGATTAGAGTTTGATGGAAAAAGCTTATTAACACTCATCCAGGGAAAGCATTTCGACCTTCAAGATCGTCCTATCTTCTGGGAGTACAACGGTCATAAGGCCATGCTACAGGGTGATTATAAGATCCTGAAACCCCAAAACACTGATAAATGGCAGGTATATAATTTACAGGAAGACCCGTGTGAAACAAAAGATATTGCCGATACAGAGGGGAACAAGATGGTTGAAATGATAAAATTATATGAGGAGTGGGAAGGTCAAGTAATGTGGTCATTAATGGATACCTCTCAAAAAATATCCCGGCCATGAGAACACGCAGACATTTCATCAAAACATCCTTAAGCGCTTCAGCCGGAGCCTGTTTCCTACCTTTATCATTATCCAGACCTGCTGAGAAATACGATCCGGGTGAAAAGATCCGGGCTTTCCGTAAAATATTGGAAGAGCCTGTTTTCAATAGCTCCTTATTCCATTCGCCTGTGATCATCCAATCCATAAAAATTTTTAAAAGCGGGAAACACTATTTTATTGAAGCCCGTTCCAAAGGAGGGGCCCGTGGAATAGCAGTTGGCCGGGATAAATACATTGAAAATATTTACCCTTTGATCCAAAACCGCATCATTCGCTTTTTCACAGGTAAAAATGCGGTAAAGCTGGATGAACTGATCCACTATATCTACCTCAAGGCTCTAAATTATAAATGGCAGGGCTTAGCCTTTTGGGTGGGATTGGCTTATGTGGAATTAGCCCTGCTGGACATGCTGGGGCAAATTGCCCGGAAACCCATTGGTGAATTACTGGGAGGAAGGGTAAGAGATGACGTAGCTATTTACTACGCCAGTGGCAACAGAGACAATACAGCAATGGAAGAGGTTGATTATCTCAAAAAACTGATCGAGCGATCCGGAGCCAATGCCGTAAAATACCGCCTGGGAGCACGTATGCACACCACTCCTGAATCGGATAAAAGAGACCGGCAGCTGATACCTTTAGCACGAAAAGAACTGGGTGAAGCCATCCTATATGCTGATGCCAACGGTTCTTATATGGTTGATCAAGCCATATCTACCGGGAAAATGCTACAGGAAAACCAGGTAGCTTTTTTTGAAGAACCTTGTCCTTTTGATCATTATGAAGAAATCAAGATCATAGCAGAAGCTCTGGAAATTCCCCTGGCAGGAGGAGAAGAAGAGAGCAGCACACGGCAGTTTATGTGGTTAATGGATAAAAATGTACTTTCTGTAGTACAGCCCGACCTTCTGTTTTACGGAGGGTTAATCCGTTCTATTAAAATCGCCCGTATGGCACAACATATAGGTATTGATTGTACGCCACATATATCAGGTGGAGCGCTAGGGTTTTTATATATGATACACTTTGCTTCCTGCGTTCCTAATATCGGCCCCTTCCAGGAATTCAAGGGAAATAAAGATCAGGTTCCGGTAGAAAGCAACAGCTCTTCATTGCAACCTTCAAATGGAAAGATCGCTATTCCCTGTGAGCCAGGTTTGGGAGTACAGTTCGAGGAGAGTTTTATGAAAAATGCCAAAGAGATCAAATGCTTATGAAGAACAGGTGGTTATCCCTAAGCTTATTGGTATTCCTGTGGTCTTGCCAAACACCATCCCCAAAAGACGGGCAGGTATTTTCTCTCCAATTTGCCAGAGCATATGCCCATCAAAATTGGGAACAGGTCCCGCATATACTCAAGCGCATAAAACCGCCTTCCTTCCCTGCCGATACTTTTTCCGTTTTGGCTCTCGGAGCTAAGGCTGATGGTTTATCCAATACCCGAGAATTTGTGGGGAAAGCTATTGACAGCGCTGCCCGTAAAGGTGGTGGTGTCGTTTACTTTCCCCCTGGAAACTATTTTATTGATGGGCCCATCCATTTAAAAAGTAATGTTAACCTCCACTTAGCCAAAGGAGCACGTTTGATATTCAGTAATCGCCCCGAAGCTTATTTACCTGCTGTAAAAGTACGCTGGGAAGGAACGGTATGTTATAATTATTCCCCCTTGATCTATGCCTATCAGCAAAAAAACATCGCTATAAGCGGCAAAGGAATAATTGACGGTAATGCCGGAAAATGGTCAATGGAATGGCGAAAGCTACAAAAGCCGGATAAAAAAAGGCTGCGCCAGATGGGAAATGATACAATACCCGTAGAGCAGAGGGTTTTTGCAGAGGGGTTTCTGGACTTAAACAATAATGGGAAAGATGATGGCTTTGGCGATGGGCAGGCTCATTACTTACGTCCTTCATTAATTGTTTTTTACGAATGCAGGAATATCTTGCTTGAGGATTTTACAGCACAAGACAGTCCTTTTTGGACCATTCATCCGGTTTTTTCCATGAATATCACTATCAGAGGTTTAACGGTAAAAGGAAAAACCCTTAATGATGATGGCATAGACCCTGACAGTTGTGAAGATGTACTAATAGAGCACAACGATGTGGAAACCCACGATGATGCTATTTCCATCAAAGCAGGCCGTGACCAGGACGCCTGGAAAAGGCCTGGTTCCCGCAATATTGTAGTGCGTTACAACAGCCTTAAAAGTGGTGTTAATGCCCTGTGTATTGGCTCGGAAATGAGTGGAGGAGTAGAAAATGTTTTTATGGCTGATAATAAAATATCCCAGGGCAAGCATGCCCTCAACTTTAAATGTAACCTTGATAGAGGAGGAGAAGTGAAAAACATTTTCATCCGTAATAATAAAGTGGATAGCTGTCAGAAAGAGCTACTTATCTTCCGCATGGATTATCACGGTTATAGAGGTAATCATTATCCCACCCGCTTCAGTAACTTCTTTATCGAAAACCTGCAGGCTGAAAAGACTTACCGCCCATTTAAGATAATCGGGGTTAAGGAGGCTCCCATTAGCAGAATATGGCTTTCTGACATTGCAGTTAAGCATACTGATACCTCATCCATATTTACTTATGTGGAAGACATACTGCTGGACGATGTCAAAATAGCGGGTGAATTAGTCTCGCAAGCGCTCCACTAAAAGCTGACCGGTTTTGTAAAGATCATCCTTTATGCTTTGCTTGTAACCTTCTTCCTTTAAAGGAAGTTGATGCAGGGGCAATAAAAAATCAAGATCCGCTACCTCAGCAGCTCTTAGTTCACTGATCCCACAAATAATGGCCATTCTCTGATGGGTACCTTTCATATGTAGCAATCTACCTGCTACTTTTCCCTGCAGGGAAGTGCGGTCAAAACACCCTTCACCAGTCACTATTACATCATATGCTCCTATTTTCTCATGCAGCCTGAGTGCGCTCGCAATTAATTCAAAACCCGGTTTCAGGCGAGCGTTCAGAAAGAAAACTGCTCCTGCTCCCATGCCTCCCGCTGCTCCGGCTCCTGGTATCTTCTGTAGATCAATCCCGTGCTTTTCCCTGATCAAACCGGCAAGATGCTTTAAGCCTTTATCCAGTATTTCCACCTGTTCTCGTGTAGCCCCTTTCTGAGGAGCATAGACGTAAGCAGCGCCCTCCGGACCGTATAGTGGATTGGTAACATCGCAGGCAACTTTAACAGAGGTATCTCTCAGGTTCTCCTGTAAACCTTTAATGTCAATATCCGTAATACGCCCCAGGTTTTCACCGCAAGGGGAGATCATCATTTTGTTTTTATCTTTAAAATGACTGTTCAAGGCTGCAGCCATTCCTGTTCCCATATCATTGGTGGCGCTGCCACCTATGCCTAATAATATCTCTTTTGCACCTTGTCTAATGGCATTTAAGATCAGCTGACCGGTACCATAAGTACTGGTTTTTAAGGGGGTTTTTTCTTCGGGTCTTAAAAGAGCCAGGCCTGAAGCAGCAGCCATTTCTATAATAGCCAGTTTTTGCGATTCTTCATAATAATAAGCCGCCTGTATTGTTCTTCCCAGTGGATCATCAACTTCAAGCCATATGCATCTGGCCCCCAGATTCTTTCCCATGATCTCTGCAGTACCTTCACCTCCGTCTGCCAGAGGCAACAGTTCAATCTGCCAATTTGGTTCTGCTTTTACTATGCCTTCCTTTAACCAGCGGGCTACCTCTGAAGCTGTAGCTGATCCTTTAAATTTATCCGGAGCGATTAGTATTCTCATAGTATAATAGCCAAAAGGCTCAAAATTCCCATTATCAGTATAGACTGCAGAAAACCCAGTAACGACCAAAACTTAAACATCCGGCCTACATCAATATTTCCCATCCGGCTCACTACCCAAAAGTAAGAATCGTTGGTATGTGAAACTGCCAACGCCCCAGCCCCGGTAGAAAGTGCTAAAAGGCTCAGGTCTGCATAGTTATAATCCTGACTACTTAAAACACCTGACAGTAAAGAAGCGGTTATGATCATAGCCGAGGTACTGGAACCCTGAGCGCTTTTAAGCAACAATGCCAGTAAAAAAGCGCCCCACATTAAGCCGGTTAATGAACCGGAAAGGGGTAATTGTCCGGATAAGTTCTTTCCCAACTCTGATGATGCTATTACCGCACCAAAAGCCCCTCCCATAGCAGTAATTAACAAAATAGGGCCGGCCTGTTGAACAGATCTGCTTACCCAACCTTTGGTTTTTTTTCGAGGTAAAAGTATTACAGCCAGGATCACCCCTACCCCCAGGGCGGGAAAAGGATCTCCCCAGGCTAACCAATAGCTTCCACTTGAAAAAAACCTGATCGTACTGGCTATGGCAATCAGCAATACCGGTAGGCTTACAGGCAATAACGCCCTGAAAAAAGATATTTCTCCAGTTTTGCTTTCTTCTAATAAACCTGGCATAGCACTTTTTCCCGCCAAACTTTTTGAGATGACCCACACACTGAAGAAAGCCCCCAGAATAACCATAAAAAACCCTAAACCAAAGAAAAAACCGTAATCGTTCAAACCCAGGGTGCCTGCGACAGCTAAGGGTCCCGGTGTAGGGATCAGGAAAACATGGCTCAGATAAAGTCCTATGGCCAGCGATAAATGAAGCAAAATCGCAGGCTTACCACTTTGACGGGCCAGGTCAGGATTCAACTTGTTCAACACTACAAATGCCGCATCACAGAAAACGGGAATACCTATCAATATACCAGCTGTAGTTATTCCCCATTGGGGGTTCTGTTTTCCCGCCATTCTGATAAGCTTGTTTGCCAATACCCTGGTTGCTCCACTATCAGCCAATATTTGTCCCAGCATGCAGCCCAGTAAAATGAGTAGCCCCACCGAACTCATCAGTTTTCCAAAACCTTCTTGTAAGGCCATTACAATAGCTGTAAGGCTCATTTGGCTGCCTGTACCATAAAGAAAACAAGCCAGCAAAAGAGCTATAAGTGGATGCCAACGCCAGCGGGTAGTACCCAGCACAATGAGTAGAATTGATAACAAAAGAAAAATCAATGGCTGAAGCATCGGGGGTCGTGAAGGTAAAAACGTCTTTTAAAAAAAGACTTTAAACACCTTGCAGCCCCTTACCCAAAAGTTGAACAGCATTGAGAAATGTTACAATAATCGCCAGCTAAGTCCTAAGGTCATCCAGATCGGTACCGGAAATTTTCTGCGTGCTTTTGCCGGAAGTCTGATCGAGAGACTCAACCGTGAAACTGATTTTAAAGGTGGCATCGCTATGGTGCAGCCTACACGGAATGGCAAAATAAAACAACTACAGGAGCAAAATTATTTATACACCATACTTAGCCGTGGTAATGAAGGAGGAGTAAAGAAAATGGTTGTCCGTTCTGTAAGTAAAGGCATTGATCCTTATACCAATTACCTTGAATTCTGTCAGTTAGCGGAAAGCACTCATGTAGAATACATCATAAGCAATACCACTGAAGCCGGCCTGCAACTGAGCGATAAAGACAGTGTATGGGGCACCATTCCCGAGTCTTTTCCCGCCAAATTATGCGCTCTTCTTTACCACAGATACCTGAAGTTGAACAAAAAGGCTCCTTTGATACATATTTTGCCTTGTGAGCTGGTTCCAGAAAACGGGAAGTTCTTGAAAAAGCTGGTACTAAAAATGACAGATCGCTATAAGCTTGAAAATGGATTCAAAAACTGGCTACATTCCAAAACAAAATTCTATAATACTTTAGTTGACCGTATTGTACCCGGCTACCCCAAAGATGAATATGAGGGTATCAGTCAAAAGCTGGGATACAACGATCCTTTTCTGATAGCCGCAGAAGACTTTAATTTTTGGGCTATTGAAAGTGATCAGCCTGTTTTTCCTGAAATCAAAGATTCGGGATTACTCTACACCGACAAGCTGGAATACTACCACCAGCGCAAAGTACAACTGTTGAATGCCAGCCATACTGCCATGGTACCCCTTGCCTTGAGCAACAGAATTGAAACGGTAAAAGAGTTTACCGATCATGAATATTGGGGGGAATATTTCCGGGGACTTTTATATGAAGAACTGAGTATAGGTTTAGATGAAGATCCGGAAGGGCTTTTAGACTTCATGCATACAGTTATTTCACGCTTTAGCAATCCTTATATATGTCACTATTTTAAAGATATTGCCCTCAACACGCTCAGTAAGATACAAACCAGGCTGGTTCCCGTTCTCATAGCTTATTACAAGACTAAAAAACAATGGCCTGCCAAGTTATGTATGAGTCTGGCGGCTTACATTTATGTTTTTAGCTATACTGATCTTATTGAAATACCCCAAGACCTCAAAGCTGAACTCTCTGCTGAATTGACTGCCTCCAAAACGGATCGGATAAAAAAAGCACTGGCCCAAAAAACCATATGGGGTAAAGATCTCAGCTCGAAAAAGGGTTTGGTGAAAGCTATTGCCCAACAGTTGCCAGCTAAAGGGAAATATCCCGCTTCCAGGGAATAAAATCGTTTTGTCCCAGCTGTTCGGCTTTGGTAAAGATTTTTCCCGAAGCCACTTCCAATAAAAGTTCTAATAATTCTTTTGACTTGCCTACAGGTGTACTTTGACCTGTAATAATATCACCACAATCGAGATCAATAACATCTTTCATTCTCTGAGCGAGATGGGTATTGCTGGACAACTTGATTACCGGGGACAAGGGATTACCTGTAGGTGTACCCAGGCCGGTGGTAAAAGCTATAAGGTTGGCTCCCGAAGCAGCTAAAGCAGTAGTACTTTCCACATCATTACCAGGTGTACAAAGCAGGTTCAATCCATTTTTAGTTAGTATATCCGTATAGTCCAATACATCAACTATGGGTGAAGTCCCTCCTTTTTTGGCAGCTCCGGCTGATTTCATGGCATCAGTCAAAAGG
Organism: Owenweeksia sp.; assembly: GCA_028277105.1. GTDB lineage: Bacteria > Bacteroidota > Bacteroidia > Flavobacteriales > Schleiferiaceae > JANQHO01. Next base: position 8,853 of record JANQHO010000156.1, read on the forward strand.
CCATCTTTGATATTGCCAGGGGAAGGGTTAGCTGCAAAACTACTCCCTGCTTTTTTGGCCTGCTCCTCATATGCTTTCATGAGTTGCTCAAACCTTTCAGCCAATATTGTACTTTCACAACGGTCTATCAGTTCTTGTTCCACTCCGTTCAGCTCGGGAAATTCTGATAAAACAGCTGAGCCACCTAAAGCTACCAGACGGTCAGAAAGCTCTCCCAGGGCCGGGTTGGCACTAATACCGCTAAAACCATCTGACCCACCACACTCCAAACCCAGGGTTAAGGCACTTACAGGTGCTTGTTCCCGCTTATATTGATCTGCTTTAACCATTGCTTCAAAGCTTTCCCGCACGAGGTATTCCATAAAGTCTTTCCCGCTGCCCAGTTGCTGTTGTTCTGCCCATACCAACGGGCGACTGTAGTCAGGGGCTATGCGTTTCAGTTCATCTTTAAGCATGTGCATCTGGGCATTTTGGCACCCCAAACTCAGTATAGTTGCACCAGCTGTATTGGGATGACTGATGTAAGCCGCCAAAAGCCGGACAAGCATATGTGCATCATTCCGTGTACCTCCACAGCCTGAATGGTGAGTAAGGTATTTTATGTCTTCTACATTTTTAAAGAACCTTTGGTTTGTAGTATGTACTGTTTCTTCAACTGGAAGTTTGAAAGACGATGGTGCATATTTTTTTTTGAGTGCTGACAGATCGTATTGATGATGGCTTCTCCCATAACCCAATTGTTCATCAAACACTTTTTGCAGGATTTCTACATTGTGATTTTCGCAAAAGACCAATGGTATAACCAACCAGTGATTACGAGTGCCTATACGGCTATCTTCGCGGTAATAACCTTGCCAGGTTATATTTTTTAAGTCATTAACGTCAGGGGCATTCCATTTACATTTTGATTTTTTTACTACCACTTTGGAGGTAGCATGAACAATATTATCTACTGTTAATAAATCTCCTTTATTAATATCTTTTGCTGCCTGACCTACTTTTACACCATACATACGGATCTCTTCACCCTGCTTGATACTACCTAAGGAAAATTTGTGTTTTTGAGGTATGGCATTAGCCAGGGGGAAGCTTTCTTTATCCAGGTAAACTGTATACCCCAAAGGAAGATCTCGTAATGCTACGGCCACATTATCACTGGGGTGTATCTGGAGTATATTTTCCAAAACAGATCTATTCTGATTTCAAATACTGAGGTAAGTATTTAGACAATATGCTCATGTTTTCTTCGGGTTTGGCCAGGTTACGTGGATAATAGTAATAGATCAGATGCTCCGGGGCCTTTTCTATTACCTCCGGTAAGCGTTTATCCATAAGGCTGTTGTCTTTTATGTCCATATTGTGATTTTCGATCAGCCAAAGGCTCTTTTTTTCTTGCTTATGAGCTGCTTTGATAAAGCGTTCACCATTGCCCAACAATACTTTGCCCTTCTGTTCCTCCTGCCCGATATCTTGTGTTCCCCAGGGACGGCCATCACAGCCAAAATAATCCAAACCCTCAATTTTTGAAGCTATATCGATCACCTGTTGGGAAAGGTTAGCATAGCAAAACATATGAGTACTCACCGAAGGAAATTCTTCTTTAATGTAGATGTTTACCTCACTCCAAAAATCGGCAAAGGCCTGCTGGTGTTCTTTTTCATTATTGATATCTTTTAATTTTTTCCTGGCGAGATCTGAATAATCCATAACATCAAAAAGTTTGGGTTCATCCCATATCACGCTCTTAAAGTCGAACATGCGAAGCATTTTTTCGGACTGGGTTTTAAAGAAAGCCTTTGTTTCGGGAGCATGAATACTACAGATCACTCCATTGGCCTTGTTAAACCGGATTTCACCATTGGGCTTTTTTACCCATATATCCGGGTGCCTTACAGAAAAATGACTGGGCACTTTAGGGGAGCCTGCTACTAAACCGGCCCAGCGGGAAGGTACTGCAAAGGTTTCCATTCCAAACTCTTTAGCTGTTCTGATGATAAAATGGATATTCTCTTCAGCAGCCCAGAGATCCTGCTCAAGAACAGCTATGCTTACAGCTTTTGTTCCTATGGATGCCATCCATTTCAGGTCTTCACGAACCTGCTTTGGAACCATAGTATACATATGCGCGCGGAAGTAATAGGCATTGAGTAATTTCCCTTCTGTTCTTTTAGGTATAAGGATATGATCACTATCTGACCTGTATAGCCAGGGCCAAATGCCCAGTATTGATGTACTCCATCCTAAATATTCTATAAACTTTCTCCGTTGCATGACTATTTGCGTTCTAAATGATTCTCGATATTTTGACCCTTATAATTGAAAAACCGGCAACTGCTGAGCAGTGCCGGTAATCCTCACATTGAAGAAACTATTACTACTTCACTCTTCTAATTTTTCAAAAAAGTCTGTGTGCCGAATTCACCGGTTTCCAATTGAGTTTTCAAAATATAAACCCCATTCGGTAAATTACTGACATTTACATCTGTTATCACGGCAATACCGGCTTGCTGTTCCATAACTACCTGCCCGGTAAGGCTTACTATACTAATCTTTACTATAGTTGACTTGTTATGATTGAGGTTGTTTACAGTAAGAATAGAGGTAGCCGGATTAGGGTATATCTCCAGACCTAATTTTTTGATGTTCTCGACTAAACCAATGCCCTGGGTTACCAGCCCCCCAACGGGCTGCCCCATATCTCCTCCTATATAAGAAGAGGGACCACCTGTAGGGGTATAATCATAATCATAAGGCCAACCCGAACGGTCCCAGGCTGTAAAAGTGCCCGTACCATTAATAAAATCCTGTAGTATGCCTGAAGGTACGGGGGCAGCATTTGAATAGCTGATAGATTCAACAAAATTGGTATTGTCTAAACCATTCATTACAGTGTTGGCATTGGCTATACTATCCAGAAATTCAACCGGCTCAAGGGTATCATTCCCATTAAAGATAGTAACCAGATCAGAGGTCCAGTAAACATTATTGTGACTGATAACCAGATCCGAACTGGGGCCACTGAATTCATCAATCTCTATAATAGCTTCTGTATCTCCGGTATCCCGGCCATAAATCTGGCTGTTTTTAATAATATTATTGGTAAATATCATTTCGTTCTTGAGTTCTCCGATCTGGAATCCTGCCTGGGCACAATTGGCAAATGTTGTTTGATTGACATACAGTACATTCACATCAAAGTCTCCTCTTATCCAGCGGGAAGTAATGTTGTATATCTGGTTATTTTCCAGCCATATAGTGTCTACATCATTTCTACGGGTATCTATAAAACGGCCGTTGTCTATATCTGTAGGTAAGCCAATATTGGAGATGTAGCTGTTAGAGATAAAAAGTCTTACATTTTCGCCATCTGTACGAAAAGCCGATTGACTGGCTTCATCTATTTCACAATCGTCAATTACTACTCGTGAGTTGTCATTGTAAATACGGAATATCTGATCTTCAAATCCTCCCGCATCTACCTTGTTGGTTACACGCACACCTTCCACAGTCAGATCATCCCTTACTCTGAAGGCACGGTCGGTGCTACCTCCGGTACCGGGTGTTGGTTGCAAGAAAGCCCGGGTAGTATAACCGGGAACGGTTCTGATGTGAAGAGGAAAAGTTCCTTTACTGTTTTCATTCTCTACGGAACGGTTCAGTTTGTAAATACCTCCATTCTCTAATTCATAGATGGTGTTCAGGTCAACCCGGTCACCTGTGGCAGTGGTATCACCGTCAATAGCGTCATTAAGGGTGCCCACTCCTTGCGGAACTTGTACAATGCGCTGGGCAGTCAGCGAAATACCGAAAGTCATTAAAATGACGAACGATCCGGTTTTCAAATAAGAATAAGCGTTTTTCATGGTACTAATTTTTAAATTAAAATTTTAATCTTACCCCTAAATCTGCCGTAAAGCCAAATACTTCACGGTTGGTTTGAAAACGTTCGTCACCAAAAAAAGCGGTCTCGGCTTGATTGGTGATATTATTCAGATTTAAGAATACCGATATCTTTTTATTGATCTTTTGTTTTAATAAGACGTCCCAACGGGTGGTTGACCCTGTAAACTGGTCTCCTTCTTCTCGCGAACCAACGGTAAACAGTGATGCCCCCTGGTGTACCATACTTACCCTGCCACTGAAACCCTTAATCTCATAACCCAGTGAAACATTGGCTAAAAAATCGGGTTGCTGAGGAAATTGTCCTTTCCTTTCACCATCCCTGAAAATAGGATCGAAAGGGGGGTCTGGGCTATTGCCCAGTCGCTCAAAGAAAGGATAATAGGTTACTGAATTGATCCACGTGGCATTGGCGCCAAATACTACCCCATTCCAAGGTTTAGGAAGTTTGCGGAGGTTCCCCTGTACTTCAAGTTCAAGGCCATTTATAAAACTAAGCCCTTCTGCATTGCGGGGTTCACGGATCTCATAACCCTGAAAACTGGGGAATTCCGATGAATCCGAAGGTAACACCCTTCCCTGAAAATTATAGACCACATCTGATACTTCCTTGTAGAAGTAGCCTACGGTCAGGAGCCCAAGATCGTTGTAAAATGACACAAAAAGATCATAATTATTAGAAATGCTGTAATTGAGGTTGGGGCTGGAGCGGGTGATCTGTTGCTGTTCAAAATCTATCCTTATCCAAGGTGCCAGGTCACTGTAGTTTGGCCGGTTAATGGTTCGGGTATAAGCCAGGCGAATATCCATCCATTTGAAGGGTTGAATCTTTAAATGAAACATAGGGAAGAGCTCTTCATAGGTTCTGACAGCAGTAGTATCCCGTGCATTGAGGAGTACCCACTCTTCTTCATCCTTGGTAAGATCACCCGTTCTGGCTACATAAGAGGTAGTAGTGTGTTCATAGCGAAGCCCAGCCAGGGCATTTACATATTTGGTCAATTCAAACTCGCCCATAAAGTAGGTAGCAGCTATATCCTCCACAGCACTGTAGCTTTCAATATCCTGCCGTTGATCTTTTATATAAAAAGAACGGTAATCATTGTAAAAATCCTGGATCCTACCGCCATTAAGTGTAGGTACATTACCCGTTTCACTGGCCACACCCAAACTAAATTCACCATCTAAAAAAGGCTTGGGAACATACCCTCCTTCTGTAAAATTTCTAACACTGATCCGGTCATCTTCGGTGAGAATAAAAAGATCCGGGTTATTGTCGGCTATTTCTTCAGCAGAATTAGGTATTAAACGCACGCGTTCTATTGTATTATCGCGATCGTTGTATCTCAATTTACCTCCAGCCTTGAACCTGGCTTTAAATCTTTCTGAAAACTTGATTTTCTTGCTGAGGTTAAAAGCCAGGTTATCATTTACTTCATAAACATTTCGGTCGTCCAGGTTTGAATCGTGAAGCTGGGTAGCAGACAAGGTATTTTTGGCACTGTCGGGTACAGCAGCTAAATTATTAGCCGGAGGGTTACCATTAAAAGCAGCCAGTTCACGGAACCTCATATTGAGATCCAGTTCATTGCGCTGTTCGCTGATCCCCCGGTTAGCACTCCAGTCAAGCTCCAAGGTTTTGGTAAGTTGATGCTTGCCCGATAAAGTATTGGAAAAAACCGTGGTAAAACGCTTCCTCAGACGCAGATCGTACTCCTGGTAATTACCATCAAGTCGGTAACGCCTACGGTAACGTAATTCATCGCGGTATAATTCATTAAAACTGCTGGTTAGTTTTATTTCCCCACTTTCCAGTAAATAATCCAAAGACACACTGGTTCCGTAACGATCACGGGTTTCTAACCTGTCTGATAAGTTCAGGTTATTGAGAAAAACCTTACTTTCCCCTCCCGTTTGCTCACCAGAAGCTTCATAGTCGGCTGTTAAAGCATCACTACTGCGATCAGCTCTTTGAAAATTTGCTGAAACCACCATCCCCAAGCGATCTTTTAAAAACCGGTTCTCTACATTAGCACTACCTTTAAAAAGCCCAAACCTTTCTTCGTGATCATTATACCCGGTTTGTAAGGAAACACTGGTTTTCCAATCTTTAGCAGCCTTTTTCAAAACAAAATTAACGGCCCCTCCAATAGCATCGGCATCCATATCAGGCCGCAAGGCTTTGAAAAGCTCTATTCCACCCAACACATCTGGTGAGATCATACTGAGGTCTACGCTGCGATCATCGGCATCGGTAGAAGGAATTCTTTGACCGTTAATGGTTATAGCGCTAAATCCCGGAGGTAAGCCCCGGATCACTACTTTCTGGCCTTCACCATTTTCCCGTTGTACACTAACTCCTGAAAGACGGCCTACGGTTTCTGCGGCATTCTGGTCGGGTAATGATTGGATCTTATCCCTGCTTACCACGTTAACTATAGTATTACTGCGTATCTGCTGGTTGATAGCTGCCTGTTGACCTACGGCCTGTCCGGTTATCTCTATTTCACCCAGCATTTCACTGCCTGACTTCAATTCAAAACGTTCATCCAGAACCTCATTTTTCTCAATAGTAACGGCCTTGATAAGAGTTTCAAAGCCAATGAAAGAGACTTCAACATTGTATGTTCCCACTGGAATCTTAGCGATCTGAAACTGCCCGTTTTGATCGGTGATAGCTCCCAGGCCTGTTTTCCCGATAACTATGGCTGCACCGGGAAGCGATTCACCAGACGAAGTTTCTACTACCGTTCCGCGAAGAGTACCGCTTTGTCCTGAAACTGTCAATTCAGACAGTAAACAAATGACAATAAACAGCTTGTTAAGTTTCATTTCCAATTAAGACGATTAACTCTGGCTTAACCCTTATTTAATGATGGGACAAGTCTTTTACTTCTTCAATGGTATAACCATTAGGTGTTACCGACCCGTTAAGCAGGAGTTGGACATTATTCATTCTCAGTTGATCGATATAACCAAATACATAATGGCCGGGGTCACTGCTCAGATCAATAGCAGCTACATTTCGAGGGTAGCTTTTGTTGCCCCTGGGCTTGCTGGCCTCAGCAAAATCTGTGGGTTTGTTATTATAAAGAGTAACATTATTGAGTTCTATTCGCCCGATCTTTTGCTGATCCTGCCCGGCTATCAAAACCTTGCCGCTGCTGTAAATATCGATATCGCTCAGTTTTATATCGCTTATACGACCGAGGGGATAATCCGGGCTTTTTTGATCAATATCGATGAAAATTGGATATTCCAGACGATGCCGCGATTTGCCGCTAATGCTGATTTGATGAAATTGGCAATGCTGATACAATCCCCCTTCTAACATAAAAAGGGCAATCCCATAACGGGTATTTTGAATATTGATGTTTTCAAACCGGCAAAATTGAACAACTGACTCAGAGCCCGTGCCGAATTTTATGGCAGCATCGTCACTTTGCAGGATACAATTGCTTACAAGGACATTCTCAATGGTATCTTTATTGGCCTTCAGACAAATGGCATCGTCTCCCGTTTGGATAAAACAACCTCTGACAACGACATTTTTAGAATCTTTTATATCGATACCGTCTGTATTGGGACTACGCGGATGATTTTTAACCGTGATATTTTCCACCCAAACCCGATCACAAAAATTTAGCGACAGTACGTGGGAAGGAGAGTTCTGCAAGATTATATCTTCTATTTTTATATTGCTCCCCTCATAAAAAACCAGCCAGGGTTCCGGGCGTTCTTTTGGGGAAAAATCTTCCTCAAAAAAATTCATCCCCTGGCCATCAATTTTTCCCTGACCGCTGATACTCACATTTTCACAGGGGTCACAATAGATCAAATGGGGATGCTCTACATCGTAATCAGCCATATCAGTACTTCCCAACAAGGTTGTTCCTGCAGCTAAATAAAGGCCCACATTGCTTTTTAAATGAAGCGTTCCTACCAGATACTTTCCCGGAGGGATGATCAGGGTACCTCCGCCTTTTTCATGCAGGTTGTCAATGGCTTCCTGAATTTGAAGGGAAGCCAACTTTTGTCCGTTTGCATAATCCCTTAAGAAAGCTCCCTCTTTTTGGACATTATCACAGGAAGTTAAAAGAGTTGTGGTCAGAAGAAAACCGGCTATACTTTTCATAAGAAGATTTTTAAAGTCCAAAAAGACCAGGGAGCCAAAGGCTAAGGTCTGGCCAGAAAGTAGTGATCAATAAGACTACTATCATGGCTAAAAACAAAGGGATAAGGGTCCGGATAACTCTTTCTATACCAATACCAGCCACCCCACACCCCACAAATAAAACTGAGCCTACGGGTGGGGTACACAGCCCAATGCACAGGTTCATCACCATAATGATCCCAAAGTGAATGGGGTCAATGCCTAATTCTGTTACTACTGGTAAGAAAATGGGCGTAAAAATGAGAACAGCCGGAGTCATATCCATAAAGATTCCTACCAATAGTAAGATCAGGTTTATGATCAGTAATATAGCGATGGGGTTATCACTAACCGCCAACAGGGAACGGCTTACTTCCTGGGGTATATTCTCATAGCTCATCGTCCAGCTCAAAGCCATGGAGGTAGAAATAAGCAAGGCCACAATAGCAGTAGTATTAGCACTTTGCAGCAATATGCCATACAGGTCTTTAACTTTGATCTCGCGGTATAAAAAAGATAATACCAGAGTATAAATCACGGCTATCCCTGAAGCTTCAGTAGCGGTAAAAATCCCCACTACTATACCTCCTATCACCAGTACCAATAAAAAAAGGCTGGGCAAAGCATGAAAAAAACTACTAAGCCCTTCCGAAAGACTCACCCCCGTAGTAGCTCTGTAACCTTTACGCCAGGCAATATAACCTCCTACTATCACGAGAGAGAGACCTAATAATAAGCCCGGAAGATAGCCTGCCAGGAATAGGGCTCCTATGCTTACCCCGCCACTGGCCAGAGAATATACAATGAGGATATTACTGGGGGGAATGACCAATCCGGTAGTAGAAGCAGTTACATTTACTGCGGCACTGTAACCCGGATCATAGCCTTCCTTTTTCATACGGGGAGCCATAAAACCGCCTATGGCCGAAGCTGCGGCCACGGCCGAACCAGAAATAGCCCCAAAAAGCATGGCCGCTATAATGTTAATGTAAGCGAGGCCTCCCGGGAAAAAACCCGTAAACACCCTGGCAAAATCAATAAGCCGCCTGGCAATACCCCCTTTATTCATGATATTTCCCGCCAGGATAAAGAAGGGGATGGCCAAAAGTGAAAAGCTATCCAGAGCAGTGGCCATTCTTTGGGCAGAAGTAGCTGAAGCTACCGCTATATCCATGTTAATCATCAACACCAAAAAAGCACTGATGCCAACACTGTAGGCTACCGGCACTCCTAAAAGCAGGAGCCCCACAAAACTGACCAGCAACAAAAGAACGTCAACGTTATCCATCAGCGGTTGATCTTATTTTTTTCGATAACATTGATCCTGGGATTCAAAAAGTTAAGCAGGCTATAAACACAGATAAGCAGGCCACTGAGAGGAATAGCAAGATATACGTAGCCCAGAGGAAGTTGCAAAGCAGCCGAGGTTTGCCCTAAGCTTAGCGTAAGAATAACCAGGGAAAAACCTCCGTGAACCATTACGAGGAGGGCAAAAAAGGCTACCAGGCTATGAATACATCTTTTAAGTATAATCTGTTTCCTTGCTTTTTGACGGGTAACTACTATATCGATCGCCAGGTGAAGCCGCTGTCCGGTTACGTAGGCTGCCCCTAACAATCCGAGCCAGATCAACAAAAAGCGGGAAAGCTCATCGGTAAAAGAGCTGGGTTCATTTAACAGGTGGCGGGAAGCTATCTGCCAAAGTACTACTAATACCAATCCTCCCATGAGGGATACTACCAGAGTACTTAGTATTTTATCCAAAAAATCGCGTAATATGAAACGTTTACGTCCTCCTCCTACTTCAGTGGTCATAAAGAGCAACTTGATTCAAATAATAGTCGATAAGGGAATCTTGCCGATAAGCCTGAAACATCCCTGCAATAGCTTGTTTGAAGACGCTTTTATCCGGTATTATAATAGTGACCCCTGCCTTTTCCACCTCAGCCAGGGCTTTCTCCTCACTTTCCTCCCATAACTTTCTTTGTAACTTTACACTGGATCTTACCGCTTCTTTTAACCAGTTCTTTTCCTGTTGGTTAAGATCATTCCAGGTTTTCAAACTGATCAATAGCACATCAGGTACCAGGGTATGTTCATCCAAAGAGTAGTATCGACAAACTTCATAATGACGGGAAAGGTAAAAACTGGGAGGATTGTTTTCTGCTCCGTCTACAACCCCCTGCTGTAAAGCAGTATAAAGTTCTCCCCAACTAATAGGAGTAGGGGAACCTCCCATAGAGCGCACCATGTTAATGGCTGTAATACTTTCCTGTACGCGAATCTTCAAGCCTTTGAGGTCGGCCGGAGAATGAACTGCCCGATCTTTAGTATAAAAACTGCGACTGCCTGCATCATAAAAACACAGCCCCCTGAAATGCTGAGGGTAGCAGGACTTGAGCAACTCTTCTCCCAATGGGCCATCGTAAACTCTATGGGCATGGGATTTATCGCTAAAGGCGTAAGGGATGCTTAAAACACCCATATCGGGAACAAAATTCTCAAGTACAGCGGCTGAAACTTTAGTGATGTCTACGCTGCCCAACTGTAGCAGTTCCAGGCATTCGCGTTCAGAGCCCAGCTGTTGTGAAGGGTATATTTTGAGACTTAGTTCACCGTCTGAGATCTCGGTGAGCTTTTCCCCCAGATGTTCCATAGCCTTATGCACAGGATGATTGACATCCAGGCCATGAGCCAGTTTGAATTCCTTCCCCTTTTTCTCACTACCGCAGGACATCAATAGCAGCAGAAGGCTCAATGCCCCTCCTAAAAGGTGGTATTTCGGGAGGAGCTTCCGGGTCATAGGTTTCGGATTTCCTTGATCAGATGATAAGCATTTTTAACATCAGTGCTTATTTTTTGATAATTTCCCGTTGAAACGGCCTGTTTATCTATAAGTTTGCTCCCCATCCCCACACAACAAGCTCCGGCATCAAACCAGGATTGAAGATTTTCCCCTTCAGGAGATACCCCCCCGGTAGGCATGATCAAAGTCCAGGGCATAGGCCCTAAGATAGCTTTCACAAAACCCGGCCCGCCAACCTGGGTACCGGGAAAGATCTTAACAATCTCTGCTCCTAATCTGTGTGCTTTATCTATTTCTGTTACCGATCCACAACCGGGAGACCATAATACTTTACGTTGGTTACACAGGTATGCTGTTTCTTCGTTCAACAAGGGTGAAACTACGAAGTTTGCTCCAAGTTGCAGGTAAAGTGCTGCTGTAGGAGCATCTATTACAGAGCCTACCCCCAGTACCATATCGGGCATTTTACTTCGGGTATAACCCATCAAATCCGAAAATACTTCATGGGCTTTATCGCCTCGGTTAGTAAATTCAAAAACCCTCACCCCTGCCTCGTATACAGCTTTTAATACCTCTATTGCCACTTCAGTATCAGCATGGTAAAATACTGGTACCAGACCTGAATCTATCAGCTGTTGAGCTGCTTGTAATCGTCTGAATCTTGCCATTTTATCGTGCTACCCGGCCACTGGCGTCACCGGTCATAAGTTTTTCTACTTCTTCTACTGTAACCATATTGAAGTCGCCTCGTATTGTATGTTTCAGACAGCTTGCTGCCACTGCAAATTGCAAGGCCTTTTCATCATCACTGGGATAAGCGTGCAAACCATAGATTAAACCTCCCATAAAACTATCTCCTCCTCCTACCCGGTCTACAATATGAGTAATTTGATAAGTTGGTGCTATAAATAATTGGTCACCATTGTAAAGAACCCCACTCCAACTATTATGGTTCGCTGAAACAGAGCCTCTTAAAGTTATGACTGCTTTTTTACAGCGGGGAAAACGTTCCATTAACTGCCGACATACGCTTTCATAGGCTTTGGCATCCATAGTATCACCCCGTGTAACATCTACCCCTTCCGGGTGTATTCCAAATACTCTTTCGGCATCCTCTTCATTTCCCAGTATAAGATCACAACCCGAAACCAGATCAGGCATCACATCAGCAGGGGGTTTTCCCCACTTCCAAAGCTTTTTGCGATAATTCAGATCCGTAGAAACCTTGATCCCTCTTAGATTAGCTTGCTTGATAGCCTCACTACAAACTAATGCTGCACCTTCTGAAATAGCAGGTGTAATACCCGTCCAGTGAAACCAGCCAGCCCCTTTAAAAACAACATCCCAATTGATCATGCCTGGTTCTATTTTGCTGAATGCCGAATGCGCCCGGTCGTAAACTACTTTGCTGCCCCTTGCCACAGCTCCGGTTTCCAGAAAATAGATCCCTAAGCGATCTCCTCCTCTTATGATAGTAGAGGTATCTATATTCCATTTGCGCAAAGTGGCTAAAGCTGCTTCTCCAATATCATTTTGGGGCAAGCGGGTCACAAAACGAGTCTTCATACCATAATTGGCCAGAGAAACAGCTACATTGGCTTCACCGCCACCATACAAAGCTTCGAACGAAGCTGTTTGAGCAAACCGAAGATAGGCAGGGGTTGCCAACCTAAGCATAATCTCTCCTAGAGTTACTACCGTTTTGTATACCATATGAGTTATGTTGTTGAAGTGCTTTTTCTGTTGAGCTGACCTTTGCTATTTAAGGCTTCCTGATGGGCTGCATCAAACTTGAAATAATTACGGGCATTGTAATAACAAATGTCACTGACCAATTTTCCAAGCCATTGATCATCATTAGGCAGCAAACCATTTTCCACGTCATTACCTAACATATTACACAGTATTCTACGAAAATACTCATGCCTGGGGAAGGACAAAAAGCTCCGACTATCAGTTAACATGCCTATAAAAGTTGATAGCAGCCCCATATTACTCAAAGTATTGAGCTGCTTTTCGATACCTTCCTTTTGGTCGAGAAACCACCAGGCACTACCCCATTGTATTTTTCCTTTGGTGCCACTCTCCTGAAAATTTCCTGTCATAGTAGCAAAAATCTCATTATCAGCCGGATTCAGGTTATAGATAATGGTTTTAGTCAGTTGATCGGTATTTTGAAGACGATTGAAAAATTGTTGCATTTTTTGGGCCTGGGGAAAATCGCCTATACTGTCATATCCGCTATCAGGCCCATTAACCTCAAGTTTCGACAGATTGGTATTGCGTAAAGCTCCAAGGTGATACTGCTGAACCCAGCCACGGGCATGATACATACGTGATAATTTGATGAGCACTGCATAACGGAAAACTTCCTTTTTGGATGGAGATATTTCCTTATTCTGTCTCATCTGGGTAAAAAGATTATTGATCTCTATCTCATTACAGAGCTGAAAATGCAAGTGAGTAAGCCCATGGTCTGAAAGACGGCAACCATTGGCATGGAAATAATCGATCCGGCTTTCCAGAGCATCCATCAAATTATAGAAGCTACTGATCTCTACCCCGCTTACCTCCGCAAGGCGGTCCACATAATCATTCCATGATTGTATATTGTCAACCGCATAAGCTTTATCAGGACGAAAGGTCGGCAGCATGATCGGCCCATCTTCTTTTCTGAACATCTGATGATACTCCAAACCCTCAACCGGATCATCGGTGGTACAAACTACTTCAACCTTCATTTTCTTCAGAATCCCCTGGGTCGAAAAGTCAGGCTGTTGAAGCAAACCCGAGGATTTATCATAAACTTCATCGGCATTATCCTCATTGAGAAGAATGTTTATGCCAAAAGGCTTCTGCAATTCCATATGGGTCCAATGGTACAAAGGATTGCGCATAGTATAGGGAACGGTCTTGGCCCATGCGATAAATTTATCACGATCATCGGCAGAACCCGTTATATTCTTTTCATCAACACCCATAGTGCGCATAGCCCGCCATTTATAGTGATCCCCTTCCAGCCAGGCACGAGTAATATTCTCAAACTGACGATCTTTGGCAATATCTTCAGGTGAAAGATGACAGTGATAATCAACAATAGGCAAGTCGGCTGCGTAATCATAATAGAGACGTGCTGCCGTTTTGGTTTCCAGTAAAAAATCTTCCGTTAAAAATTCTTTCATCATTTAATGGCTTAGTCCATATTCAAGACCCCTCAACTCGGCTAAACCCTTAAGCCTTCCTATGCCCGAATAGCCAGGATTGGTTTTCTTCTTCAAATCATCTAACAGCTGATGGCCATGATCTGGCCGCATGGGAATTGATATTTGGTGCTTTTGCATCAGCTCGACAAAAAGTTTCACCAAATGGTACATGGAATTGCTTCCTTCCAGATGATTGGCTTCATAAAAACTACCGTCATCCTCTAACTGAACCGATCGGAGATGAACAAAGTGGATGTGTTTTCCCAATAAACGGATTATGGCTTCCAAGTCATTATCCTTACGTGCTCCCAGTGATCCGGAGCAAAAACACATTCCGTTTACAGGAGAAGGAACGGCTTCAATAAGCTTCTGGTAATCTTCCAGCGTACTAGCAACACGGGGTAAGTTAAAAAGGGCAAACGGTGGATCATCGGGATGCAAAGACAAGGTACTGCCACAGTCTTCCACTACCGGTACTATCTCCTTCAAAAAAGCGATCAGGTTAGCTCTCAATTCATCCGGCCCGGTATTCTCATATTCCCAGAGTTTTTTGCGAAAGCTGTCTATATCCCACCGCTCTTCACTGCCGGGCAGTCCTGCCAAAATAGTATTTGTCAATTCTGTCTTGCTTGCCTCATCCAACTGTTCGTAAAACCTCAAAGCCACTGTTTTTTGATCTTCTGTCAGACCGGTACCGGGGAGTTCCAGTTCATACAATAAAAAAGCATGATAGGCTACCAGGTGAAAGCGTAAGGCCTTACCTCTATGTGGTAACTGATAGCTTAGATCGGTACGCGTCCAGTCCAGTACCGGCATGAAATTATAGGTAATATTATGTATCCCTGCTGCTGCCAGGTTGCGAATAGTTTCCTGGTAGTTTTTTATCAGTTGTTTGTAATTTCCCTTCCTGAGTTTAATATTCTCATGTACAGGCACTGACTCAACCACTAACCAATGAAGCCCGGCCTGATCGATCAACTTTTGCCGTTCTTTAATTTCTTCTACGGGCCATACTTCCCCATTGGGAATGTGGTGAAGAGCGTGTACTACATTTGTCGCACCAGCCTGCCTAACATCCGATAAACTAACAACATCGTCAGGTCCAAACCAACGCCATGACTGCTTAAACTTATACTGACACATATTTGTCATTTAAAATCCTCCGAAAGCGCTAAACCCGCCATCTACCGGGATAACAGAACCCGTTACAAACGAAGAGGCATCTGAACTCAGCCAATGAACGGCTCCCAGCAATTCGTCAGGTTTACCCAGCCTTCCTGCCGGTGTATGTTTTATGATGTCCTGTGTCCGCTCGGTATAGCTCCCGTCAGGGTTGGTGAGTAAGCCCCGGTTCTGCTCGGTAAGGAAAAAT
Source organism: Owenweeksia sp. (assembly GCA_028277105.1). Lineage (GTDB taxonomy): Bacteria > Bacteroidota > Bacteroidia > Flavobacteriales > Schleiferiaceae > JANQHO01. The sequence continues at coordinate 24,287 of JANQHO010000156.1, forward strand.
CCCGGAGCAATGGCGTTAACCCTTATTCCATCGCCAAATTTGGCGGCCATTTCGCAAGCAAGGAATTTGGTAAAATGATCTACTCCCGCCTTGGCATTGCCGTAGCCCAGCACCCGGCTAATAGGCCGTGTTGCGGTCATAGATGAAATATTGATAATAGAACCTTTTGAGTTTTTAACCATAAGAGGAGCCAGAAACCGGGTCGCTTTTACGGTTGATGTAAGATTAAGAGCCACTACTTTCTCGTATGCCTTCATATCCAGGTCAAAAAAATTCTGATCTGGCGCGATAGTAGCACCTGGCATATTTCCCCCCGCTGCATTAATAAGTATATCCAGTTGGCCGTATTCTCCTTTGAGATCATTGTGAAGGACTTGTAAATTGCTCTCCGAGGTGACATCACAATGCATTACCTCTATTTTTCGCTCTGTAAACTCCTTGGGAATAGCTCCATTGCGATCTGCTGCAATAACCTTTACTCCGTTTTCGGCCAGGCTAACTGCCATTGTTCTTCCCAATACACCTGTTCCTCCGGTAATCAGGGCTATTTTACCTGCAAGCCTGAAAAGAGAGCTGATCTTCATTTTTGGATTTTCTTTTTGATTTTCAGAAAAGCTTTTTCACTGTCGAAACGACTTTGAGCTTTTTCAGAATAATTCTGGGTCAATATTTCCCTCATATCATCCAGGAGTGATAGGGATAGACCTTCCTTTTGTAGACGCATTTGAAGCCGTTTGTATGTATCCGTAGAAGGTTTGGCCAGTATGTAGCTGTCTATTAGCGCTGCAATCTCCATTGGTTCCGATTCTTATACTAAGACGGATACCTGGCGACTAACCCTTATTTCAATAGGGATTTTTGTGTCACTCCGTTCACAAGCCTAATACATAGCTGCCACTTTTCGAAGCTCTTTTAGGGCTTTGGTCATCTGCGTTTCCACAGTTTTGACTGATATTTTAAGCTTAGCCGCTATTTCAGAATACTTAAGACCTTGTTCCCTGCTCAGGCGGAATATTTGCTGGCATTTAGGAGGGAGGTTACGAAGACGCCCCTCGATTTTATTGAGTTGGTAAAGCAATTGAAATTTCTTTTCAATGTCGCTGTGCTCATCTACTATTTGCTGCAGTTGTCCGGTATCCTGAAAGCCTTGGCTGCGCTTGTTTTTCTTTAATACGTCTATGCAACGGTTACGCGTAATGGCAAATAGATAATATTTAAAGGATGAATTTATTTCAATACTTTCTCTCCGCGACCACAACTTTAAAAAGACGTGGGATACCACATCTTCAGCTTCGTCAGGATCTTCCATAATTTTAAGGGCGTAAGCACATAAGGAGATATAATATTTTTTAAATAAGACCTGGAAGGACTGATGATCTGAATTCTTTGAGATTCGTATGAAATTTTCTTCGTCTGATAACATAAATGAGCACTTTAATCTAACTTTAACGAAATGAAAATAAATAATAGACTTCTAGTTTTCAGCGTTTTATACATAAAAATTCACGGGAACGTTCCCGGGAACGTTCCCGTGAATTTTCTTAGATTGCCTTACTGAACAGATCAGATGAAGCATACCACAATAAAGGATATTGCTCGCGCTTTGGGTATTTCAAAATCTACTGTTTCCAGAGCATTACGAGATCACTATGACATCAATCCGGAAACGCGAAAATTGGTGCTGGATATGGCGGCAAAAATGAATTATAGCCCCAGTGCCCAGGCCATTGCCTTCCAGCACGGACAAACCAAAACTATTGCCGTGATCGTGCCTGAAATAGATAACCCTTTTTTTTCTAATTGTATCAATGGAGTAGAAAATGCCGCTGCCGGAACAGACTACCTCATTATTATTAACCAAACCCGTAACATTGAAAGAGTTGAAGTTGAGACCATCAACCGCCTCATTTCAATGCGGGTTGATGGGGTGATCATGTCACTGGCATCGGGTACGGTAAATCTGAATCATATCAAAAGGTTGCAAAACCTGGAAATGCCTTTGGTACTTTTCGACCGCGTTACTGACCGTATTGATTGCCATAAAATTTTTAACGATGATTTTGAAGGAGCTTACAAGGCTACTCAATACCTTATAAGCAAAGGGTATCAAAACATAGCCCACCTATGCGGATTTAAAAATCTGCATATTTCAAGAGAAAGGCTGGCCGGCTACGAAAAGGCTTTAATGGATGCCGGGCTTAAGGTAAAACCGGAAAATATCATTGAAACAGATTTTAAGATCAGAGAAGCTAAAATCCACGCCAAAAAACTGCTACAGCAACCTATCCGCCCTGATGCTATTTTTGGAGTAAGTGATCACGTTGCTTTGGGCTGTATCCTAGCAGCGCGTGAACTAAACCTGAAGATTCCGGATGATATAGCTGTAATAGGTTTTAGTGACCTTACTTATGCTGAAATATTAAACCCTCCTCTTACTACTATTCAACAACCTTCCTTTGAAATGGGAAAACTCAGTTTTGAAATGATTATGGAACAGATCGAACAGGGAACACAAAAAGGAACCCGCTCGGTATGTTTGAAAACCAAGCTCATTGAAAGAGGATCTGCTTAGTTTATTGCGCTCGGCTAATTGTCCATTTCCGCACATTTAATTTTTATTTAACCTCCGTAGCTTGCATCTTTGCCATCCTTTACAGATTTAATAATCTAAATGATCATTATATGAAAAAAATAGTAGCATTTATGCTAGGCCTGCTGATGGCTTTTCCCGTTCTGGCCAACGAAGGTATGTGGTTGCCTCTCTTATTGAACCGCAACTACGAAGACATGAAAGCCAACGGCTTACAGCTTACACCCGAAGAACTTTACTCGGTAAATAATTCCAGCCTTAAAGATGCCATCATTTCTTTTGGCGGTTTTTGTACCGGAGAGATCATTTCTCCCAACGGACTGATATTGACCAATCACCACTGTGGTTTCAGTGCCATTCAAACGCATTCTGATGTCGAAAACGATTATCTCAGCGATGGTTTCTGGGCCAAATCCTACGAAGAAGAAAAATCCAATGAAGGTCTTTATGCCCGCTTCCTGGTTCGCATGGAAGATGTAACTAACCGCATCACCAAAGAACTGACAGATGATATGTCAGAAGATGACCGTGCCGCCAAGATCAGGGAAATTGGAAAAACCATAGCCGATGAAGCTAAAGAAGATACACATTACGATGCCAATGTGAAAAGTTTCTTCCACGGTAACGAATTTTATCTGTTTGTGTACGAAACTTATAACGATGTACGCCTGGTAGGTGCGCCCCCCTCTTCAGTAGGAAAATTTGGCGGTGATACCGACAACTGGATGTGGCCCCGCCATACCGGGGATTTCTCTCTCTTTAGAGTTTATAGTGGCCCTGACGGTAAACCGGCTGAATATGCAGAAGAGAATATTCCGCTTACTCCCAAACATTACCTGCCCATTTCTTTAGACGGGGTTAAAGAAGGAGACTTCACCATGATCTTTGGCTATCCAGGCAGCACAGACCGCTACCTGAGCAGCTATGGAGTACAGCAGGCCATTGACGTTTACAACCCTTCTGTTGTAGAGGTACGCGACCTCAAATTACAGGTAATGCGTAAGTATATGGATATGGATCCCGCTACCCGCATTCAATATGCTTCTAAATACGCCCGTACTTCTAACTACTGGAAATACTATATCGGACAAACGGAGCAACTGCAAAACAACAACGTATACGCCAAGAAAGTAGCCATTGAAAACGACTTTGACAAATGGGTTAATGCCAATGCCAGTCGTAAAGTTAAATACGGTAGTACCCTGCAGCTACTACAGGAAGGTTACAAGGAATCAGACGAATATGTTAAGGGTAATGTTTATGTGATAGAGGCCGGTTTACTGGGTGCAGAGTTACCTCTTTATGCCGTGCGTTTTTCCAGAACATTGAATGCTTATTTTGAGGCAATGGAAGCTATGGAAAAAAAACTGGATGAAGCGAAGAATGACGAGGAAGAAGCTTCCATTGAAGAGGAGTACCAAGGTAAGATGACTGCCATTAAAGAGTCGTTGAAAGCTAGTGCAGAAGAGTATTTTAAAGACTACAACACAATGCTGGATCAAGAGCTTTTTGCCACTACTATGGGGCTATATTATAACAATATAGCTACTGAGCAGCAACCTGAATTTCTTAAAAAAGCGGCTAAAAAATACAAAGGCAACTTTGAAGAATATGCCACTGACATTTATGAAGAATCATTCCTGACTTCTATGGAAAGCGTAAAGGAATTCCTTGAAGATCCTGATGAAGATGATCTGGAAGAAGATATGGGGGTAATGATCGGTTCGCAATTGTACGCTACTTATGTGGGTTACAACCAGAACCGCAAAGCCTCAGACGATAAAATGGCCAAAGGATATCGCTTATTTACGGCCGGTTTAAGAGAAATGAATCCCGATAAGAATTATTATCCCGATGCTAACAGTACTATGCGCGTAACCTATGGCACTGTGGGCAGCTATTACCCAAAAGATGCTGTTTTTTATGATTATTACACTTCTTCAAAGGGTATACTTCAAAAAGAAGATCCTAACGATGATGAGTTCATGGTCCCTGATTATTTGACCGATCTTATCAAAAGTGAGGATTTCGGACCTTATGCCAATGAAAAGGGAGAATTGCCGGTTTGTTTCATCCACAATACCGATATTACAGGAGGTAATTCCGGCAGCCCGGTGATCAACGGTAAAGGGCAATTAATAGGCTGCGCCTTTGACGGTAACTGGGAAGCTATGAGTGGGGATATTTTCTTTGAGGAGGAATTACAACGCACCATATCTGTAGATGCCCGCTACATCCTTTTTATCGTTGATAAATATGCCGGGGCTAAAAATCTCATTGAAGAGATGACCCTGGTAAAAGACAATATGGGACCAGCAGTAGATAAGGAAGCTCCTCTGGAAGAAAAGGCTATGGCTAACTAAAGCTAGCTTTATTATCACTTTAAATAAATAGCCCTGCCAGAAAATGCAGGGCTATTTATTTTTAATCAGCGTAAATTCATCTTCCATGCTATACCTGTTCTTCATTGGTAATCTAGCTTTCTTACTGGGTTTCACCCCTCCCGGAACTAAAAAAATTCCCGATACAAATAATCTGTACATGGATAAAACGGAGATCAGCAACATCAGCTGGCGGGAATACCTTTACTGGGTTAAGAATAATGAAGATGAAAAAACTTACCGGGACTGTTTACCTGATCCGCAAATATGGAATGTAGTATACGAGGGGGATATCTCAAAACCGGGTGAATTCGATCATCATCCGGTAGTGGGCATATCTTATGAACAGGCATTAGCTTATTGTAAGTGGCGTTCTATGGTAGTCACTCAAATAAGCCCCAAAAAAGTAGTTTATTCCCTCCCTGCCCTTAAGGATTATCAAAAAGCCCAAAATGTGAAAAAACGCCTGCCATTATGTAGCAATGTTCAGGAAATGACCGCCACTGAAGGTGTAGCTATGGCAAATGATCAAAGCTGTACTAATACGGTTACCTATACTAAATCATCGACCAATCTTGGCTTTAGGTGCATTGCCCGTATAGCGGAATAGGCTTCTCTTAAGTTGATATTCCGAATATAATATACGGTAAAGCATCCTCTTCCTACTTTTTACCTGTTATGTCGTTTTTTTCCTGATCCTTAAAGGGCTCCATTTACAGTAAAAGTGTTATGAGAAAACGATTACCAGGGCTCTTTAGCATAGGCGAAAATAACAAATACCGCTGCTGAAAAGCTTCGGTTTAAGTAAACATATCTTTAGTTTTGTTGCCCTTGAGAAGTTATGGAGTTATTTGAATTCAAAGGGCAGAGACTACAGCTTTTACCCGAAAAAGCTATTTACTGGGAAAACCATAAAGCACTTTTAATAGCCGACACCCACCTTGGTAAGATCACTCACTTTCGCAAAGCCGGGATTCCCGTACCGGGCCATGCTGCTCAGCAAAACCTGCTTATCCTGGAAAAGCTTTTTAATGATTTTACCCCTGAAACAGTTTATTTTTTGGGCGACCTTTTTCATTCCGAACTCAATTCTGAATGGCTGGACTTTAAGCTTTTTCTCCGCAAATTCTCCACCGTAGAATACCATCTCATTGAAGGGAATCACGACATCCTGCATGAAATCAGCTATCAGAACAGCAATTTTACCGTGCATCAAGAGCCCTTATTGCTTTCTCCTTTTTTGCTGAGCCATGAACCGCTTGAAAATGAATATGAGGGATACAATCTTTGCGGTCATATCCATCCCGGAGTTACCCTCAGGGGAATGGGACGCCAAAAACTGACCTTACCCTGTTTTTATTTTGGTTCCAGGCAAGGTATCATGCCTGCCTTTGGGATTTTCACCGGTTTGTACAAGCTCAATCCATCAAAGGAGGATAGCGTTTTTGTTGTGGTAAAAGATAAAGTAGTAAAGGTAAGCTAGATGTATTTTTTAAGAATACTCTCCACTTGTACAGCATAACTCCTGCCAAATAAATTAGTGTGTACTAAAAGGGGGTACAGATTGTGAATTTCCAGTCTCTCCTGCCAGTTTGATTCGAGGGGAAAATGCTGGTTATAACTGATAAAAACCTGAGAAGGGAAGCCGCCAAAAAGACTCATCATAGCCAGGTCCATTTCCCGGTGGCCGAAGTAAACTGCCGGATCGATCAATACGGGATTTTCAGCTGGTAAATAATTCCCACTCCATAAATCACCGTGTAAGAGCGAAGGCTTTTCCAGAGGCACCAGATCAGGCAGCCGTGATAATAAGTGATCTTTTGTTTTGAGTGTGCTTTTGCTAAAGTAAGCTTTATCATAAGCCAGAGAAAATTGAGCTTCTATACGCTCCTCGGCAAAAAAACTATACCAGCTTTCATGCTCTTTATTACTTTGGGAAAGGCTGCCAATGTAATTGTCGTGATCCAACCCATAGTAAGATTGTGTTTGCTGGTGAAGCAAAGCCAGGTGCTCTCCGAAAACCTCCCAAAAAATATCCTGTGGCTGGCTTTTGGGAACAAATTCCAATAAGAGATAGGCTGTGTTATTATCTTCTAAAGTACCCCAATCTATTACCCGGGGTATTTTAAATTTTGACCCCGATCTGAGCAGTTCCAGCCCTCGGGCCTCAGCCTGAAACATTCCCGGATATTCAGAAGCGGAGTTCAGTTTCAAAAAACAGATTTGATCACCAGACACTAATCTATATGTCTGATTGATATCTCCACCCCTAACTACATTAACTTGTGGTAGCTCTATCCTCTCCTGGAAAAAACCTTTGGAAATTAATATCTTATGAAGAGAGCTTAATAACTGCTTGTTCAGCATCTTCCATGTATTCTCTCAAGCCTTGCCACTTGAGTAAAGTTTGCTTTAATTCATCTGCCTTTATAGGCTTGGTAATAAAATCATTCATTCCTGCTTCAAAGCATTTTTTCTTATCAGCCAGGGTAGCATTGGCCGTAACGGCTATTATAATGGGGCGGTTTTTCTGCATACTCACAATAATATTACGGGTTGCTTCAAAACCGTCCATCTCCGGCATTTGAATATCCATCAAAATGATATTGTATTGCTTTTTCCTCGCTTTCTCTACTGCTTCCAAACCATTTGAGGCCAGGTCAATTTCTATGCCCATGGTTTTGATCATCATAGCTAAAAGTTTTTGATTCACAGGGTTATCTTCCGCATAAAGCACCTTAAGTTGCTTGTCTACTTCCGTTTGCCTTTCTACAACGGGTTTCCTGGATATAGTGCTTAATTTGGCTATGCCAAGCTTAACATTAAAATACACATTGGTTCCCCGGTCTTTTTTGCTATCTACCTCCACCTTTCCGCCCATCAATCTTACTAGCTCTTTAACTACGGTTAAGCCTAAACCTGTTCCTCCATACCTGCGGGTATTGCCATCCTGTCCCTGAAAAAAAGTAGAGAATATTCCACCTATGTTGTTTTTGGGAATACCGATACCGGTATCTTTAATAGAAAACAACAGTTCTACCTGTTTATCATTAGAGCTTTTCACTTCACCGCTTATTCTCACCACACCTTCTTCTGTAAACTTAAAGGCATTACCTACCAGATGCATAAAAACTTGTTTGAAGCGGATACTGTCACCAATAAGGTCATTTGGTATATCGCTATCAATATCAATCTCCAGGTCAATCGGTTTATCCTTGCGTTCTCTTAAGGCAAGGTTGATCCCCCCTTCAATGCATTCCCTGAGATTGAGCGGTTTTTTCTCGAGATTTATCTGTCCCGATTCCAGTTCGGATATACTAAGTATATCCATAATGATTGACATCAGCGATTCGCTGTTTTTCTTTATGGTATCTATCTTTTCGTGTTGCTGGTTGTTCAGCTCTGTCCGTTCCAAAAATTCGGTCATGCCCATAATAGCATTCATAGGTGTCCTCAACTCATGGCTCATGGTATTGAGAAACTGAGACTTGGAACGGGCGGCCAGTTGGGCCGCTGAAAAGGATTCCCTGAAGTTGCGCCCGAAACGGATAGCCAGGGCAACGGCCTGGGAAAAGATGAATACTACATAACCTCCGGTAACCAAAAAGGGTTTATCCTGCAATACTTTAAAATAAACCAACACCTGTATCATAAGTACCACAAAGAGAGAACCTATACCTATCAGGGTAACATAGGTCATTTTGTGCCTTAAATTGATATTTACCAAGTGGTTAAAGGCCAGATAACCCATGGCTAATCCTAAAAACACCAGGTAGAAGTCAATGAATGAGGTAAATATGTAGGTGGGCAAAATCATAGTTGCCAACACCAGTATACCGCTTATCACAGCTACTATGTGAAAGAAAACAGGTTTTACCCTCAGAGAGATGAGGTTACGAATAAAATAAGAATAGGAAATAACACTGATATAAAGTGAGATATATTCCAGCCTCAACGTAAAAGACCAGGGAGCAAAGCGCATGGCTGCGTGAATAACGTACTGGTCGGTTCCAAGAATACGGTAAGTATAAGCGAAACAGAAAAGAGAAAAGAACAAACCCGAATAGTCGGTGCGATTAAACCAGTATAAACCCATAGCAAGGGCCCCGGCTATCAGTAAGCAGCCTGCCAGAAAGAGAGTGCTACTGATGTCGAAATTACGCTTGTAATTGATCTGGTCACTCATCCCCATTTCTATAGGCCGGATAGCTCCCCCTTTGTGGTGATCAAAATTGCTGATCTGCATCACCATTTCATTCATACCAGGCTTTAATTGCAACGCCTTGGAAGAAGGCCTCCAGTAAGGCACGCTTTCCTGGCGGCTTTTGCCCACTTTACCATTACCTTCAAAACCATCGCCATTGATGTAAAGGGCATAAGACGAATAGACTTCCGGTATATTAAAAGTTACCGGAGGCATGGAATCAGGGCAGATTATTTTAAGGCGATAGGTGGCATAGCCAAACTGATGTTCTTCTTTTAGCAGTTGGGGTAGATCCCCCCAACGGGTAAGAAAATTCATGTAATCGGGTTTGGGCAGATTTTTGCCATAAATAAAGTCTTCAGGATTGATCAATTCTTTCCAGTAGAATTCCCAATCCCCTTCAAGGCTGATGATCTTTTCTTTGCTGAAATCGTGATCTCTAAGATCCAATACCCCTTTTTGGGCTTCTTTTGCTTTCATAGCAAGCACTCCCAATAGTATAAATAGTATTGAATAAAGGAATTTACGCATACCCATTTAGCAAGTAAACAGATATACCAAATTTTAATCCCAACATTTATAGTGTTGATAACAAGAAAGTTAAAAAACCTTACTTATATCCTTTTTCCAAAATAGAGACAGATGATATTTTAATTGGAAATCAATAGGTTCCTCCGGGCTTCCGGGCATTCAGTTCCGGGGTATTTTCAAAAGAAGGCAACACAAGAGGTAGCCGTGTGAGGCCAGCCGTATCGGTTAACGATCTCATGAAAGCAATGATAGCCTCTTTTTCGTCTGCAGAAAGGTGTAAGGAATCAGGCGGAAGTGTTTGATAAGGAAGATCCAGGCCCAGACCGGCCGCTCCTCCGTGATCGTAAAAATCTACCACCTCTTCCAGAGTTTCATACGCTCCGTTGTGAAAATAAGGAGCAGTAAGCTCTGCATTTCTAACCGTTACCGTTTTGAAGGATTTTTCATAGAAATAGATTTCCTCTTTGGGAATTTTATTGGCTATGCGGCCGGGATCATTGTCTATACCTGATTCCGGCTGATTGGGCTTGTTCAATATCCCTAAAACTTCCGATTCATTCTCGTGGAAATAAGGAGGTACCAGACCACTGAAAGTAGGGGCAAAGTGACAGGTACCGCAAGCGGCCTTTCCCATAAAAAGATTGAAGCCTCTTTTCACCTGAGGATCGAGATCTTCAATTTCTCCTCTTACATAGCGATCAAAATCACTGTTGAAAGAGCCCAGAGAGATCAAGTAGGAGGCTATGGCAGCTGAGAGGGTATTTTTATTGATGATCTCCTTGCCTTTAAAACCGGGAAAAGCCTCGGTAAAACGTTTTTGGTATTCCTCACTGGAGTTCAGTTTCGAGAATATCTTGCCGTAATTGGTATTGAACTCCTCATGACTGACAATTACGTGCTCTACCTGGTCTTCAATTTGGAAAGAACGCAGATCCCAAAAGAAACGGTCGGAATAAATGGCATTGAGCACGGTGGGGGCATGGCGTTGCAACTTACCGGTCCCGTCAAAGGCTATCGGCTTGTCCAGACCATCAGTAAAACCATATTCAGGCTTATGACAACTGGCACAACTGCGCTCGTTGTTACGACTGAGTACCGGATCAAAAAACAGCATCCGGCCTAATTCCCTTAACTCTTCATTATCAGTATCTTCTGTTAATTTAGAATAATAGTATGGGTTGAGAAAATCCGTACTGAAGATATTATCGCTCGTATACTTCCACGACTGCTTGAGTGTGGTAACTTCATCTATGGTTTCCAGCTTTAAACTGAGATGTAATTTGAGCAGGGCTTCAAAAAGAGGATTAATGTATTTTTTGAGATATTCCAGCCGGTCAAATCCCTCAAAATCATCATGCTTTTCAAGGTACGCTATGGCATTGTCAAAATATCCCAGTGTTTGTTGCTTTTGCCCACTTAGATTACCGGGTAAAAGTTTAAGATAAGGTTGTATGGCTTGTTGTAAGGCCTGCATGGAAGAAAGAGCTTCTTCTATGGCATTGGCGGAGCCAGGGGTATCAAAACCGGTTAGGCCCAGGGCAAAAATGCGTATGACCTGTAAACGGGCAGCTTCAAATATTTCCCGGTCTAAAACAGGATGATTGGTAAAATCTTTTAGTATAGCACTATATTTTATGTTTAGCTTACGGCTAAGCGCTACAATTTCTTCGGGAGCTTCAAGGGCTTCATCGGTAAATATAATTTCGTCTAGCCTTTGTAAGCCTTCCGGTTCATGAACTACCGGCATGGGGCGATAGGGATCGAGATGAAGCAGGGGCGCCCCGTTAAGTCCGCCTTTTACGGATATGGGATAATAGTACTCCAGTAGAAACTCTACTTTTTTGTAGCTAAGGCGGGTTTGCAGGAGGCTCTCCCTGAGCTCTTCCAGGCTGGTTTCGCCATTGGAATAGCCAACAGCTTTATTGTTGAGTTCTGCAATGTATTTTGCCAGTTGTTTAGCTTCGGCAACGGCCCTGGAATGGATCTGCTCGGAGGGACTGCCGGGCTTAAAGGAAAAATGTAATACAAGGGGAATTATAAAAGCGGTGATAAAAAGCACCAGGTATTTTCTATTGTCAATTTTCATCTTCATATCCAGTAAATATCAGAAAGGGTAAATCCCGGTACCGAAGATCGGTACCGGGATAAAAGTTTTTTGAAAAAACAAACTATACTTTTACTTTACAATGAACTTAAGGGTTTCTCCTTCTTCAGTTTGAAGGAAGTATGTTCCAGAAGCGAGATCGGAAACATCAATAGAAGTGCGATCGCGGTATACGCGGATACGCTTGCCTAAATTATTGTAAATGGCCACGTCTTTCTTCTCGCTCAGGTTAAGCATACGGGTAGTAGGATTAGGATAGATGCTAAAACCACTTTCCAGTTTAACTTCTTCTTCAGTTCCTATAGTTGTCCTGTCCCAACCAGTTATAGCCAGGGTAAGGGAGTTATTGTAAGGGAAAGGATTGGAAGAAGAAGGGTGCTGGCTGTTTACCAAAATGGTTTTTCCGTCAGGGGTAGCTACCGCACCGGTAACCTCAGCTCCCAATGGTACGATCGCAATACGCACCAGGTCGTTTGGAGTAGGGTTGGCAATGGTCATATCCAACAGGAATAACTCACAGGTTCTGTTAGTAACCCCGGCAGGAGTGCTACCGTAATCCGTTTGGTTAAGGTCTTCACAAATGATCATGTAATCGCGGTTGTTAACCGTGAAGAAGTTCAAGCCGTCAGGATTGGATAAGTGTACATCAGGATAAGCATTGATAGCAGGGCTGGTAGCAAAGTCAGGGCCACCTTCAATGTAAGGTACTACTGTTTGATTGGCAGGATCGTATACTAAAACACGACCGTAGTAGTCAGCATAAGCAGAGCTATCAGGGTGAGTAGACTGAGCAGTTGCTCTGGTAAAATGATGAGGAGCATGCACGGCACCGGCATTGCTTTCTCCAATCCAACGGTTGGCGGGATTGGCACGGCCGGTTTCTGTCATGTATACCTTACCATCGTGAGCGGCAAGCCATTCCAGGCGGTTAAACATAGTAGCTCCGGCAGCAACAGCCTCATCAGAAAAGTTGAGCATCTTGTTAGGATCGGCATTGTCAATGGCAACCCACTTATCAGGGGTAGCAGCATCGTGCTTATATACATAAGTAATCCCCTGGGTAAAATCACCGGCAGTAGTGGCAACAAACTTGGTAAAGAAACCGGGAGTAGCATCAGCACCGAGGTAAACAGTTTGGTTATCTTTCATAATAACACCACCTTCAAAAGGCTGGCGGCCCCAGTTGTACTGCTTGCGGATAGCTACCGCTTCTTTGGGATCGATCTCAACCATGTAGTTGAAGTTTTCGTTCTTTCTGATGGTCAGGTTGTCAAAAGTGGGGAAGTCACCGTTGGTATTGATGGTAAAATCAGAAGTATCAGTCACACCATTTCCTCCGGCATAGATAGAAGCGTTATTTCCTCTGAACCACTCTTCAGCAGTCCAGATACGTCCGTCAGGAGCACTAATACCTCCACAATTCATTCCGGTTTCGCCTACGGTATTTACAAAGTCAACAGCAAAGAATTCTCCGGAGCGTCCGTCATTTAAGGTTTGGTTAACAATAATCAAAGAATCGGTATTAGGATCTCTTCTTACTTTGAAAACCGTCATACCGCCACCGTCACCGATACTATCGTTGTCGATGATCATTTCGTGGTTAACAGAAACCCAACCGAGGTCACCGCTAACGGAATTATCAGGCGTAAAACCAATGAAGTCGTGCCATTGCTTGGCCAAAGCTTCACCGGCAGCATTACCGTAAGTAGCAGTTGTTTGTACTTTGTGATAACCACCGACAAACAAAATCTGAGTTTGTAAAGGAGATGGCGGCAAAATAACCGTTGTAGGATTCCAGTTAGTGTCAATTTCTGGGTCAAAAGCAATCTGGGCCTGGGATAAACCACATACAGCACCAGTTACTAATACACTTAGTAGCAATTTTTTCATTTGATGTAAGATTTAGGATTTAAGTCGATGCAAACATCAATTTGTCATGTTAATCTTACCTTATGATCAGTTTAAGGAAACTTTGCTCTTGTGTTAAGATTCACCTGGCATTCTTATACATTTGATAACATGGGAAAAGGCGCTCCCTTTGAAGTATTAGTTAAGGGGTTAGACTTTTAACAAGACTTTAACTACAAAATGCCAATAAAGCTATCAACTTTGCGTAAACAAATACAGGTTTTCAACAATTGTTTATAACACTATTTTTGCAACACTTTAAACTCACAATACTAGTTTATGGAAGTCACAAAGAGTACCGCTGACATTCGAGAGCTCAATCAGAAAATCGAGCAGGAAAGTGCTTTTATCGATTTGCTATTGATGGAGATCAACAAATCCATCATTGGTCAAAAGCAAATGTTGGAAAGACTTTTGCTCGCCCTGCTGGGCAATGGTCATATTTTATTGGAAGGTGTACCCGGCCTGGCTAAAACACTGGCCATAAAATCTTTGAGCAAAGCCATTGATGCCCAATTCAGCCGCTTGCAATTTACTCCGGACTTACTGCCTTCTGACGTAATTGGCACTCAGATCTACAATATCCAGAAAAACGAATTTGCCATTAAAAAAGGGCCTGTTTTTGCCAACTTTGTATTGGCTGACGAGATTAACCGCGCCCCGGCCAAAGTACAAAGTGCCCTTCTGGAAGCTATGCAGGAAAGGCAGGTTACCATAGGCGATGAAACCTTTAGTCTCCCGAAGCCCTTTTTGGTTTTGGCCACTCAAAACCCGGTAGAACAGGAAGGAACGTACCCTTTGCCTGAAGCGCAAACCGATCGCTTTATGCTAAAGACAGTGATCACCTACCCCAAACAGGAAGAGGAAAGGCTTATTATGCGCCAAAACCTTGCGGGAGGAGCAGAATCTATAAAGCCCGTAATAAATATTGATACTATTCTGAAAGCCCGGCAAACGGTAAGCGAAGTATACATGGATGAAAAGATCGAAAAATACATCCTCGATATCGTATTTGCCACCCGAAATCCAGAAGATTACAAGGTTCCCTCTCTAAAACCCCTTATCAGCTTTGGCGCTTCGCCCAGGGGAAGTATTAACCTGGCTTCAGCAGCCAGAGTATACGCCTTCATTAAAAGGAGGGGCTACGTAATTCCTGAAGATGTAAGGGCTGTAGCCGAAGATGTATTGCGCCACCGCATAGGCATTACTTACGAAGCTGAAGCTGAAAATGTAACTAGCGAAGACATCATCAGCCAAATTTTAGATCACGTAGAAGTACCATAAAGATCCTCATCAGCAAATGAGCAGCACACAGGAACTTCTTAAAAAAGTACGCAGGATAGAAATAAAAACCCGCAGGCTTTCCAACCACCTTTTCTCAGGAGAATATCACAGTAGCTTTAAGGGGAGGGGAATGGCTTTTAGTGAAGTGAGAAAATACGAGTACGGAGATGATATCAGAGCCATTGACTGGAATGTTACAGCCCGTCTTAACGAACCTTATATAAAGGTATTTGAAGAAGAACGGGAGTTGACTCTTATGCTGCTGGTCGATGTAAGCGGTTCCGGTAATTTCGGTTCCAGAGTACAGTTGAAAAGGGAAATGATCACAGAAATATGTGCCACCCTGGCCTTTTCGGCTATCCAGAATAATGATAAAGTTGGCGTAATCCTTTTCAGTGACACTATAGAACTGTTCATCCCTCCAAAAAAAGGTAAAACTCACACCCTGAGAATCATAAGGGAATTGATAGAATTTAAGCCCCAAAGCCAGAAAACAAACATTGCCGGGGCCTTGCGCTACTTTTCCAGTATTCAGAAAAAAAGAGCCATTGCTTTTGTATTGTCTGATTTCATGGATCAGGAATACCGCGATCCTTTGCGAATTATGGCCCAAAGACACGATGTTACCGGCATCCGCATATACGACCCGCGGGAAGAAACACTCCCTAACCTGGGCCTGGTTCCCATGAAAGATCCCGAAAGCGGTAAAGTGAGCTACATCAACACCGCATCCAAAAGCCTGCGAAGAAAACTCAAGCAGCAGTTTGATTCCAGCTACCGCTATTTCAGGGATAGCTTTACCAGAAGCGGGGCCGGTCAGCTCTCCATCAGGGTAGATGAATCTTACCCGGCCAAACTATTGGGATACTTTAAACAGAAAAGCGCATGAGGAAGCTGGTGATCTTTACGTTCGCTGTAGCAATACATTTTGCCTTACCAGCCCAGGACAGTATTTCTTTTACAACCTGGGCCGATACCAATGTTATCCTCCTGGGAGAGCAATTCAAACTTACCCTGTCAGCTTCTGTTCCCGAGGAAACAGCATTTGAATGGCCTTTATGGGAAGATACGGTTTCGGGTCTCGAACTGCTGGAAGTATCTAAGCTCGATACCACTGCTGATAAAGGTTACTGGCAGATTAACCAACACTTCACCTTTACCTCTTTTGACAGTGGCTTTGTTTTTATTCCTCCACTGGAAGTAAAAGTAAAAGGTCAGAGGTATTCCAGCCAGGCTTTTCCCATAACTGTAAAGTTTCCCGAAATATCGGAAGAACAGGATTATTACGATATTAAAGATCCTCTTGACGTGCCCCTAGACTGGTGGCTGATCCTTAAATGGGTGGGCATTATTTCGCTTGCACTGGCTTTAATAGGCGGTTTGATCTACAGGCTTTTCTTTCACAACAAAAGGGTGGCCCAACTCAGGGAACAAAAGAAAATGCTACCTCCTTTTGAATATGCCATGCTGATGTTGGAAGAACTGGAATCAAAAAAATTATGGCAAAGCGGTAAGCTAAAAGAATACCACTCTGAACTCACTGATATATTGAGGGTATTCCTGGAGCGGCAATTTGCCATCAATGCTATGGAAAGCACCGCCAGTGAAGTGTACGAAAAAACCAGACGCCTCAGAATACCAGAACAACTGGATGAAGACCTCAAAGAAATGCTGAGCTTGAGTGAGCTGGTGAAATACGCCAAAGAAAAACCGGGACAATTGGAAAATGAAAAGAGTTTTGCCACGGTAAAGACATTCTTATTACACTATAAACCAGAACCGGAAAAGGAAGAAAAACAAGATGGAGTACGAATTTCAGAATCCTGAGTTTCTGTGGTTTTTGCTGGTGTTGCCTTTGCTGGGATTTTGGCAGTGGTATAACCGGAAAAAGCAAACGCCTGAAATCCTGTATCCTTTGGCCAGGGAGCTGGGTGCTGGCAGCGGCAACTGGGTGGCTTATGCCCGTTGGGTATTACCGGCTTTTCGCTTGTTAGCCATCGGTTTGGCTATTATTGCCCTGTCCAGGCCACGTTCTTCAGAAGAAAATACCAAGACCCGTTCTACCGAAGGTATTGACATTGTAATGGCTTTAGATGTTTCCGCCAGTATGTTGGCCCGCGATTTAAAACCCAATCGTATGGAAGCTACTAAAAATGTAGCGGCTGATTTTATTGAAGGACGCCCGAATGACCGCATCGGCCTGGTGATCTATTCGGGAGAATCTTATACCCAGGCACCCTTAACCAGCGATCACAAAGTATTACTCAATACGCTGAAAGATGTAAAATACGGGCTCATCCAAGACGGTACTGCCATCGGAATGGGCTTGTCTACTGCTGTAAGCCGTGTAAAAGACAGCAAGGCTAAAAGCAAGGTGATCATACTGTTAACTGACGGAGAAAACAACACCGGACAAATAGATCCTCTTACTGCAGCCCAACTGGCTCAGAAGTTTAACATCAGAGTATATACCATTGGTGTAGGTACTAAAGGTAATGCTCCCACCCCTTACGCTTATGACATAAGGGGCAAGTTGATGTTCCGCAATATGCCGGTGAGTATTGATGAAGATCTTCTCAAGAAAATCGCCTCAGAAACGGGAGGCAAATATTTCCGGGCTACAGACAATAATAAACTCCAGGCTATTTACGAAGAGATCGATCAACTGGAAAAAACCAAATTACAAGAATTGAAATACTACTCGTATGATGAAAAGTTTGAACTTTTTGCTCTCCTGGCCTTTGTACTTTTCGCTTTGGAAATATTGCTTAAACAAACCCTTTTCAGAAGCTTTATATAGATGTACCAGTTAGATCATCCATATTACCTTTATTTACTGCTGGCCGTTCCTGTAATACTGGTATCGTATCTTCTTTTAAGCTGGTGGAAAAAACGGGTAAGGAAAGAATATGGCGATGCCGATTTACTAAGAAAAATGGCACCTGAAAGAAGCAGTAATAAACCTGTTCTGAAGCTCATTTTATGGCTGTTGATCATCAGTTCTTTATCACTGGCTCTGGTCAATCCCAAAGTCGGCACCCGCATAGAAAAAGTAAAGCGCGAGGGAGTGGATATAGTCTTTGCACTGGATGTGAGTAAAAGTATGCTAGCCGAAGATGTCCAACCCAATCGCCTGGCCAGAGCCAAACAGATCATCTCCCGGGTTTTAGATAAGTTGGTAAGCGACCGGGTGGGCATAATCATTTACGCAGGCAGGGCCTATCCACAACTTCCTATCACTACTGATTACGGAGCAGCCCGTCTCTTCCTTCAAACCGTAGATACCGAGATCATTCCTTCCCAGGGAACTGCCATAGCCGAAGCAGTAGAACTATCCCTGGATTATTTTGATGACGAAGAGCAGAAAAACAGGGTTCTTGTTATTTTAAGCGATGGCGAAGATCACGAAGAAGGTTTTAAGGAAGATGCGGAAAAGGCAGCGGAATACGGTATTACGATATATACCATTGGCGTAGGCACCTTACAGGGAGGCCCCATACCTGATTATCGCAGGGGAATACAGGTGGGATACAAAAAAGACCGGGAAGGAAATGTAGTAGTTACTAAATTACAAACGTCCATACTAAAAGATATTGCCAATACCACTAAAGGTGCTTACCTCAATGGCAGTAACACCCGCCAGGTAGTAGAATCTTTGATGGGCTATGTGGAAGGGATGGAAAAAAAAGAGTTTGAGACCAGTATGTTTGCCGATTACGAAGACCAGTTTCAGTGGTTTTTGGGCCTGGCTTTGCTTTTGATGATAATTGATGTCTTGATCCTGGAACGCAAAACACAGTGGTTCAAACGCTTAAGATTATTTGAAAATGACAAAAACCGCGCTTAACATAAGTCTACTCCTGTTATTTTTTGCCCTGGGAATTCAGGGGCAAAATTATCGCAGTGAAGTAAATTCGGGTAATGAGTTATATCTGTCAGAAAAATACGATGAAGCTGAAATAGCCTACAAGAAAGCACTTTCGGAAAAGGAAGATCCCGTTGAAGCAAACTTTAACCTGGGTAATGCCCTGTTTAAACAAGAACGCTACGATGAGGCTTTGGAATACTATAACAATGCGGGTAAGCTGAGCGATGATAAAAAAATAATTGCCAAAGCCCAGCATAACATAGGTAATACCCTTCTGCAAAAAAAGAAGTACCAGGAGGCCGTTGAGGCTTATAAAAACTCCCTGAAAAATGATCCCAAAGACAATGAGACCCGGTACAATCTCGCCAAAGCCCTGAGAGAATTGCAAAAACAGCAACAGCAGCAACAACAAGATCAGCAGGATCAACAAAACCAGGACCAAAAAGAAAACAAGAACAAGGACCAGGATAAGCAACAGAACAAAGATCAGCAAGAGCAAAACCAGAATGATAAAAAAGATGACGAGCGGGATAATGAAGGAGAAAACAAACAACAACAAAAAGGAGATCAACAAGACGAGCAGCAGGAACAAAAGGCACGGGCTGGTGAAATTTCACGTGAAGACGCTGAAAGGCTATTGGATGCCTTGAACCGTGAAGAGCAAAAAGTGCAGAAAAAAATAAACGAGAAAAAGATCAAAGCCGAACCGCTAAACACCGAAAAAGACTGGTAGGATGTGTTCTTACGCGAAAATATTATTAGGTGTCGCTTTATTTTCTTTGAGCTTTTCAGCTTGGAGCCAGGTAAGCTTCACTGCGAAAGCTAATCGGACTATCGTTGGTAAAAACGAAGAGTTTACGGTAGAGTTCCGGGTAAATTCACGCGGCAAGGATTTTAAAGCACCCAGCTTTGAAAATTTCAGGGTATTGAGTGGACCCAATACTTCTTTCTCATCTTACATGGATAATTCCGGCATCAGGCAGGTAGCTTCATACAGTTATATACTGCGTCCCGTAAGGGAAGGAACTTATAATATTGGCCAGGCCAGCATCAGGGCCGAAGGAAAAACTTACCGAACCCAACCTCTTACCATCAAGGTTACGGCTCAAAGCCAAAAGCCCTCTAATCCTAATGACCCTCGCAGCAAGGCGGCAAAAAATGTGCTCTTAAGAGTTATCACTAACAAAACCTCTTTGTACCAGGGTGAGCCTTTAGTAGCTTCTTATAAGGTTTATTTCAGCACTGACATTGGCAATCCCGAAATGTTGGAAGAACCCGATTACACCGGTTTCTACCGCAAGGATATAGATATAAAACGCATCACTACCCGGAGAGAACGTTATCAGGGAAAAGATTTCACTACGGGTACTATCCGCCAGATGGTTTTAATACCCCAACGCTCGGGAAGTATAAAGCCAGGAGCAGTTGAATATAAGATCCCTACTCAGATATCGAGTGGCAGAAGGGATATTTTCGGCCGGATGATCGGAAAAACGGTCAACCTCAATATCTCCAGAGACTTCCCCACACTTGAAGTCAAGCCTTTACCGCTGAAAAATCAACCTTCGGATTTTTCGGGGGCAGTTGGAAATTACAAATTAGACGTAAGTTTAAGCCGCACAGAGGTTACCGCTGATGAATCTATTACCCTTAAAATAAAAGTCAGCGGATCGGGAAATCTGAAACTGTTGGAAATACCCGAGCCGGAAGTACCCAGTGCCTTTGAAGTTTACGATCCCAAATATTCTGAAAAGATCAGTGTTGGTGCTACCGGTATGAACGGTAGTAAAACCTATGAATATCTCCTGATCCCCCGCTACAATGGGGATTATAAAATACCGCCTGTTAGTTTCAGTTATTTTGATCCCGATGAAAAAAGATACAAAACCATTAATTCTGAGGAATTTACGGTGAAAGTGAGTGGTGGAAGTAACCAGCCGGCTACCACTGGAGGGCAAATTGCCGTTCCCGGTAAAGAAAATGTGGATTTTATCAATGAGGACATCCTCTTTATTAAGACGGATATAGGAAAACTACAGGATAAGAATAAGACTTTCTACGGCTCCAGGCTTTTTTACGGTATTTTATTGGGCTTGGGACTTGCCTTTTTGGCTATGCTTACCTATTTTTTTACTGCTTATAACCGTCAGGGAGATCTGATTAAAGCGAAACAGCAAAAAGCCAGCAAACTGGCCCGCAAACATTTGGGCCAGGCCAAAAAAGAACTCAGCAATAATCAAAAAGAGGCCTTTTATACTGCGCTCTCCAATGCTATATGGGGTTATTTCTCCGATAAGCTAAATATTCCCCTCAGCAAAATGACCAAGGAAACTATTATTGAAAATCTCACCGAAAAAGGGATTGACGGGGAATTGATAGAAAAAGTTACGGAGATTATGGGTAAGGCTGAATTGGCCCGTTTTACTTCCATATCAGATTCTGATCCCGCATCAGACTACGAAAAAACCACTGTGGTAATCACCGATATAGAAAAACAATTATAAAATGAGCTTAAACAAATTTCTTCATCTATTAAATGGCTATGATTAAATTCTTTATGCGAATTACCGAGGGTGAAGGAATTTTTACTCACTTCATTCTCAGCAAAATAAAAATTTCAAACAGATGAAAAGGCTGTTACTTATAATCGGTTTGCTTTTTTACTGGCCGGCTTTTTCCCAGGCTACTGAAAAATTTGAATCTGCTAATGAATTGTACCGCAACGGTGAATTTCAAAAAGCTATAGAGATTTACCAATCCATTGTTGAAGAGGGTCGGGTAAGCTCTAATCTTTATTTCAACCTGGGTAATGCCTTTTTTAAAAATAATCAGTTGGCCGAGGCTATACTTTTTTACGAAAGAGCCTTGAAGCTCAACCCGGGTGATGGCGAAGTGAGACAAAACCTTAACATAGCCCGCAAATCAACTATAGATCGCTTTGAAGAAGTACCCATGCCCATATTTAAAAGTATCTGGCTGGGCACCATCCGCTTCTTTTCTCCTTCGCAATGGGCCTGGCTTTCCGTTTTTTTTCTGAGTGTTTTTATTACTGGTACAGGCTTTTATTTGTTCAGCCGTTATAAAAGAAGTGCTTTCATAATTGCCTTTAGTTGTCTTATAGTGGGAATTCTCAACCTGTTTTCAGGCTGGTTTCACCGGAGCTACAATAACAAACACAGACCTGCTTTGGTAATGACAGCCTCCAGTTATGTAAAAAGCGGACCAGGCAAACTGGCTGAAGACGTTTTCATTTTGCACGAAGGTGCAAAATTAGAAATAACAGAATCTTTTGAAGATTGGCAAAAAATCAGACTACCCGATGGAAAAATTGGCTGGATTGAATCAAAAAATGTACAAGAAATATAATCCTTGAAAATCAAACAGTTTCAGTATTTTTCTATTAAAAATTCCTATTACATTTAGACTTTCGTCTTAAAAATTAGGCTGATTCACCCCTTTTTATTTAAAGTTTTTTACCGCAAAATATCAGCCCGTATACCTTCATAATACTTTAGCCGCATATAACAAGTCGATATTTGAGCTGATAAAGGGTGGGATCACTAGTACATAGAGTAAGCCGATTTGCTAAGATCATTTCATTAGCAGTGTTTCAGGGTACCAATCCATCACAACCTTTTTTATAGCTCAGATATCCGTTTGTCTACTAACGTATTCCGAAAGAACAGGCTCAGGGGAAGTGGCAGTTACTTGAGGAATAGGTGAAAAGGCAAACTACTTCCCCACGGTTTCAGGTATTTGTATGTGCCAAACCTTGGGAACAAGCTTTACTTGCTTCTGAAAACAATCCGCTGTTTTTAAAGGTAAGGCCATGCTATATACCTGTTTTATTGGAAGTTTAACATTAAATAACTCAAAATGAAACAGTTAGTAAAATTATCATTAGTAGCAGCTTTAGTATTTACCTTTGGTAGTTGCGAGAAAAACAATCTGGACGATTATCCTGAAAGGCCGGTTACTTATAAAACCGGAGATAATGAAAACGATGAACCTCCCATATTAGAAGGAAGGATTGTTGATGATCAAACACAGGAAGGGCTTTTTAGAATAATAGTGGTTCTAAACAGATTTAGTCCCGATAATCCTGCACTGGATAGTACCTATACTGATTCTTCGGGATATTTCCGCTTTGAACTGGAAACGTCCGGAGACTATTACCTTGATTTCTATGAAAACAGTGAAGTGATAATCACTACCGATAAAATATTGGTAGATGATTCCACATACATAACAGTTTATTATTAATCTATTAAAAGGCAAGGCACTTTTAGTGCCTTGCCTTTATACCTGTACTTCAATCCTGAATTCCGCTCCGCTGGAATTATTTATTTGCAATTCACCCTTTAACTGGCGGGTAAACAATTTTACCAGTTTTAAGCCGGAAGATTTCAACTCATCTATATTGATGTCTTTGATCCCTTTTCCATTGTCTTTAATTACGATTGTTAGGTTCTTTCCTTTCTTTTTCATTTTTACCTTGAGTAAGGGCGCATTGGTATCAGACAAGCCATACTTAAAAGCATTACTCACCAGTTCATTAACAATCAGTGCCAGAGGAGTAGCTTTATCGGTATCAAGGAAAACCTCTCCTAAATCCAATTGCAGGGAAACTTCACAATCAGGTTTCTGATAGCTCGTTTTCAGTTGGTGGATCAATTTTTCGGAATAATCTGAAAAGTTGAAGTGGTGAGCCTGATTGTCCGTTACCTGAGAAAGTGAGCGATGGATCATCATCATGGCGTTAAGCCTGCTTTCTCCCTGCTTTACAGCTGCTTTGGCCCTGGGATCGTCAATTTGATTAGCCTGAAAGCTAAAGAGGCTTATCAGGGTTTGGAGGAAGTTTTTAGTTCTGTGC
Organism: Owenweeksia sp.; assembly: GCA_028277105.1. GTDB lineage: Bacteria > Bacteroidota > Bacteroidia > Flavobacteriales > Schleiferiaceae > JANQHO01. Next base: position 48,030 of record JANQHO010000156.1, read on the forward strand.
TGAGTATCGTGTAAAAAAGCCTTTTGCAACTCAGCATTTCTTTTGCTTTGTCTGTAAGCATAAACCAGCAATATTATTAATACAATAAGAAAAAGTAAACCGAGTAAAAGCGCCTGATTCTTGAAAGTTTCCTTTTCCAGTTGCGCTTCTTTAATAATATTTTCTTTACTCAATAAGGTTATCTCCTGTTGCTTTTTTTCTACTTCATACCTTATTTGCATTTCCCTGGTTATCCTGCTTTTTTCTGCATTGAGTATTTCCTCTTTAATAATGTTGTACAGGTCAATATATTTCAGGGCTTGTTTATACCTTCCCGTACTTTCGTAAAACTCCTTTAAATAGAGATAGCAGTCCAACAATACATCGTTCATTTCTTCTACTTCTGCTATCTGTTTACTCTCGTTTAAATACAAAAGCGCCTTACTGTCTTGATCTACAAGAGTGTATAATTTTCCCAGATTAACTAAAATTGTAGCGTAATTTTTTCTGAAGCGGGCCTCTTTGGCATTCACCAAAGCCTCCAGTAATACTTCTTCTGCTTTGCCATATTCCCCTTTCTTCAGATATATTTCCCCTATATTTTGTAGTGATACTGCTATGTTCGAATTCTTATATTCTTGTTTAAGTTCTACAGACTTTTTATAATAATCTATCGCCTGGTCGTAGTTCTCGATATACTTGTAAGTATTACCTATATCGTTGTACGATCTGGAGAGTGATTCTTTGTCATCCAGGTTTTCTCTTATATCAATCGCCTTACGGTGATATTCCAGGGATTTTTCGTAATCCTTCTCATATCTGAAGAGATTTCCCAACGCCTGATAAGCTTTTGCCAGATGTTCCTGCTGTTTTGTTTCTTCAAACAAACGGGTCGACTTAATAATGTATTCTATTGCCTTGTCGTATACTGATGCTTTATTGTATTGATTGCCGATATTATATAAGACACGGGCTATAAGAGAGTCGTCCTCCAAAACCGTATACGCTTCCAGTGCTTTTCGGTAACTGTTCAGTGCCTCGTTATATTCAGAAAGATAGGCGTGAATTACTCCCAGGTTATTTTGAGCCTGACCCATGGTTTTAAAATCAGCCTGATTATAGGCTGCTTCACTGGCCTTTTCGTAGTACCTATAAGCAGAATCGTATTCCAAACGGTAAAAAAACCCCTTACCCAATTTCATGTATAAATCAGATAATTGCTCTTTTGGAACATGTGAAATACTCTTCTTATACTGAGCAATTGCCGCAGTAAACTCTTTCCTATTCATCAAAGAGTCTCCTTTGCTTACTATACTTAGAGAAATCGCTTTTACGGGCTGGGCTGAGACGAAACCACTTAAAAGGATTAAACCAAATAGTAATTTTTGGATCAGTTGACTTTGCATCAGTTTAATAATATTGTTCGTTAAATTAATGATAATGCCTGTTATCTTTGATTATAGTATTATTTACCGTGCCTATAGCTAATATTTTTATAGTAGAAGATCAATTGCTTATTGCCGAAGATACCGCCCAAAGAGTGCGAAATTTGGGATACAACGTATCGGGCATTGCCACCAACGCCACCGAAGCGCTGGAAGGTATTGGAAAAACATTTCCGGATATTATACTTATGGACATAGATCTGGAAGGTGACGTTGACGGTATTGAACTCGCTGCAAAAATAGATCAGTTAATGCCTACTCCCATTATTTATCTCACTGATTTGGGCGATCAGCGAACAATAGAACGAGCGGGAAATGTTCATCAGGCGATTTTTATGAATAAACCTTTCAACGATCATATCCTGGCCTCGCACATAGAGCTGGCTTTACAACAAAAGAAAAAAACAGCAGAAAATTCACCTGCCGCTCACGCTGAGAGTAAAGTGGTTTTCCTGAAAAAAGGTAAGCAACGGTACAGGGTTAATACTGAAAATATATGTTTCATAAAAGCAGCACGGGCTTACTGCGAAGTATATTTGAAAAGCCCGCACGACAAAGTGCCGCATAAAGCGTTTGAGCCTGCTGTTAGCCTGGCTGAAGCACTTCATCAACTTTCTACTCCTCCTTTCTTACAAGTACACCGCTCTTATGTTGTTAACATCAATCATATAGAGGCGCTGGAAGAAAACAATATCAATATCGGGCAGGAAGTAATACCTATTGGCCCAAGTTATAAACGCAGTCTTAAAGAAGTTATCAAGACTATTTAGAAAAGCTTAACCGTTTCTTCGGAAATTAATTTTCACCCTTGGGAAATTAATCCCTAAAGGTAAAGACCCTGCTTTCTTATTTAGTAGTACTAATAAATGAATGCATGTCCGCTTACCCCGCTCATGAAATTGATTATTTGCTGAATACCGCTGCTTTAAAAGCTGAAGCCAGCTATACTCCCAGAGGGTTTGAAAAAATGAGCCGGTCTATCTCCAGTGGAGAAAATCCCTACGGTGTTTATCTGACTGCCCGTTATTTGAGGGAAAGTGTATTAGGCAAAATAAGGGCTGCTTACGAAAAACATCTGAACAAAGTAGGTTTGAACCGCAATTACATCGATACTATTGCTATCTACCTAGGCTTCCCCCATTTCGAAGCATTTAAAGATACATGTAAAGAAATCCAGAACCAGTTAACCAATTCTTATAACACGAGGTATGATCTGATAATGCTTTATCATCCTGATGATGAGAATTATCTATACCAGAAATACGAAGCCTTATTGGAAACAGAAAGGCTTCGTTTTCTTTGGGTTCCGGTAAGAACCGAACATCTGGCCGAGGTTCATAAGGCGCAGCAAAGAATGAATGAGTCACTGATATCCTTTTTGTTTATTAGTGATAAGTGGAATAGCGAAAAGATTTCGAACCTTTTTCATCGCTCTTCCAAATTACAGAACCATAAAAAGGTGTTTTCCCTTCCTGTAAAAGAAGTTACGCGTAAAGAAGCCAGGGCTACTATTTCTCCTTTAGGGGATAAAATTATCTTAAATCCCAAGCGGTTTGATATGGCGCTTTTTATGGTAAAAACTATAAAGGGTAAATGGAATAGAAAAGACAAGCGTATTAATACCGATTCGGTTATAAAAAAGATACGCAAAAACAAAATTTTTATACGTAATAAAATTACCTCTTTTGTAGTAAGTTAAACTGATAATTGAGACAGAATTTTACATATATATATATTTTAACCATAACACTATTATTTTCTTCTTGTAAAAACACATTAGATAAAACCTTCCAACGGGATTCTCTCAAAGAGGACCTGACAGAGATTAAGGAAAACAATTATTTGGATTCACCTGATCTTATGCTATTAGGCCTCTACATTGCCATGATTGAAATAAAGGGAGAATCCCCGGAAGGTAAATCTTACCGCGAAATACTGGAAGAAGCCAGGCTATATAAGGAAAAGGAGTACGCCTGGAACAAAGAGCACGAAGTGTTGCCGGCAGAAAAGTATACCAAAGACCAGCAAAGGCTTGACGCTCTTGAAAAACTGTTAGATATAAGTCTTAAAAAAAAGAGGCTAAAACAGAAAGGTTGGCGAAATAAGTTGTGCTATACCTTTGAATTGACTAATAATTCAGGTAAAGAGATAAAAGCCATAAAAGGCACCGTAATTTTGACAGATATTTTTGGCAATAAATTAAAATCTTTTTCGTTATTTTATACAGATATAATTGGAATAGGAGAATCCCATATTTGGGAAACTGAAAATGATCACAATTCTTCTATAAATGAAGATAATATTCTTGAAAAAGAATCTTTAAGTAAAATAAGTATGATTTGGAAGCCAGAAAAGATTATATTTGCTGACAACTCTACACTATAAAAACATAATGTCTTTTTTTCTCGTCAGGTAAAACTGAGGTTAACAGCGGAAATCCCGGCCTTACGGCCGGGATTTTTTGTTATAGAGTTTTCTCGCTTGGTCAATATTTAAAGAGGGGTTAAAACTACAAACCCTGGCAAAGCCAGGGTTTACAGGAGTTGACCATTCAGGATCTTTCTCGAACCAATTGTTTGAATTTTATGCACGATTTATAGAGCACCCTCCTTTCCGTCTCGTGAAATTATTAAAGCAAATAAATGAGATTAAAGCCCGGGCTAATTCAATTCTCCTCGACTTGGATGATCCAGAACCTGAAATCAATTATTTATTGAACCAAGAGAAGAAAGAAAACAAAATGACCAACCCTTAGGAAAAAAGTCCATATAATAATTTCCTATTCTAAAACCTTTGTTTTCAATTAGAGTTATTGTACTCTTTTAGGTGACACAATACCCTCGTTATAAAACTCATTGAATTTTCGGGTAGATCACGTAGGATATCATTTTTACACCAGAAATAGCTTCACTCAATTCAAAGAAAAAAGGTTGGTTGCAGCGATGGTTGTTTAAAAACTGCTTCACCTGGTTTGAATTACTGTTTCGTTCTTTTCCTATGTCTATCTCAAGCAAATTTGCCGTATATTAGCTAGGAGGTCTTAATCCATTCCTGGTCTTATGTCTTTCTATTTCAAGCTTTTAATTTTATCATTTTGCATAATAGCATCCTCTGTTTTAAAAGCCTCAATTCCAAATAAAAAAAAAGTTAGCGCCAGACAAATAGAATCAGTAATTCTTGAAGTTGATAGGCTTACAAATAGCTCAAGAGATAGTGCTATTAGTTTGATGGAAACCGCTTTTTCGATGCTGAAACACCTTTCAGAATCTGAAGAAAAAAAAAGATTACAAGCTTGGCTTTTTGTAAAAAAAGCGGATTTCATAAAATTGGAAAAACCGGATAGCGCACGTAATTACCTAAATCATGGTCACTTATATTTTATAAAGCACCCTGATTATTCTACACTTACTGATATATATGGAATTAAAGCTGACCTCGACTGGCTCAGCGGCAATACAAGAGAATGCATTGCTAACTTGGACAGTGCCATATATTTTGCACAGCTCCAATCAGAACCTCGTGCCATAGCCATGGAATATTTTAGTAGCGGTTATTATCTCCAAAATTTAGATCGATGGTATGAGAGCTTTGATAAAGCAACATCTGCCAATGAATATGCGATTTTAAGCGGGGATTCATTGGCCCTCTCTGCCTCAAATTTACTGCTGGGATCTGTGTATGAACATTTTGATCAATTAGACAAAGCCGAATTCCATCTTGCAAAATCTTTAGTATACGGAAAGAGCGAATGGGACCTATCACCTATGTACGAACGATATGGAGATATTCTTATTAAGAATAAAAAATTTGAAAAGGTTATTGAGTCTTACAATAATTCATTAATTCTATACAAACTCAAAGAAGAATTCGATTACGCCTTAAAAATCTACGTGAAAATCGGTTTAGCCTATCTGGAAATGGGCCAATATGAAAATGCCAAACGAAACTACGCTGAAATGCAAAGTGTTGTTGACAAACTAACCATCGAGGGTGCGAGGTTTATGTATTTGTTTTATAGTGCCAAATTTCATGTGGCAATAGGAAAAAAAAGAGAAGCTATTGAATACCTAAACAAGCTAAGGCTATTGGATTATTTTGAAAAAAGCAGAATGACTTTTAAGCTTTTAAAATACCTAAAAGACATTTCTATTCTATATGATCAAGTTGGAATGCGCGATCAGTCCTATTTGTATTTATCCAAGTGGGCAGAATTGGAAGACAGCTTAACCTCTCACTCAAATCTAAAACATCTGAATGATGTTGAGCAATTGTATTTAGCTGAGCGTCAAAAAAACAAAGAAATAAACGCTACGAATAAGGCTTTAATTGCAAGTCAGAATAAACAATACGTTTTAGGAATAAGCTTATTGATAATCATTCTAATCGCAACAGTAATAATATACTTAGTAAGGGTAAGGGCTTTCAAGGAAAAAGAACAATACAAAACCAAACTCCAGGAGACACTTTTAGAACAAGTTTTGATAGGGCAAGATGAAGAGCGTCAACGATTAGCCCGCGAATTACACGATGGCATTGGACAGTCTCTTGCTGCTCTTAAAATGCAATTAAAAATGTCAAAAGAAGCTCAAGCTTCTGAAAAGAACCTTAAACGAGTTGAGACTCTTTGCAAGGAGGTACGTCATATTTCTCATCAAATGATGCCCGTGGTCTTGCAAGAAAACGGGCTTATCGAAGCGGTTAACAAACTTGTGAATAGCAGCTTGCGAAAAAATGGGGTAGAAGTAGATTTATTAATACATGGAATAAGCGAGAGGCTTCCGAGTAACATTGAGATACACTTATATAGAATACTACAGGAATTAATCAATAATATTCTAAAACACTCCAAAGCTACAAAGGTAGGTGTACAGATTTTGAAACAGAACAATAAGCTTTTATTTATTACGGAAGATAATGGTAGGGGGTTTTCTAAAAACTCATCTTCAAACGGCATCGGCTTGGCCAATATAAAGTCACGATTACAATTAATATCAGGTGAACTTGAAATTGAATCAGAACCTGGTAATGGGACATTTATCAGAATTGTTTTGGAACTGAAAACTCGAAATAAAATGATAGCCTAAAGCATATACAATGGAATCTCTAGTAATTGCCGAAGACCATAAATTAATTATCGAAGGTTACAAACTTCTAATTAATGAGATCGATGGACTTGAAATCGTAGATATTGTTCTTAATGGGGAGAGAGCAATACAGGCGGTTGAACGATGCAAACCTGATTATCTCATCCTGGATTTGCACATGCCTAAGGTTAACGGACTGGAGGTGTTAACTTATGTTAGCGAACATCAACTTAAAACAAAAGTAATTATAATTAGCATGTTTGGTGATGCCTCAATGCATAAAGAAGCACTGCGCCTTGGGGCTAAAGGCTACATTCTGAAGCACGCTGATCAGGAGGAATTTACTACTGCCATTAATATGGTTAGGAGAGGTAAAAACTATTACAGTGCAGAGATATTTGAAGAACAAGAGACCATTAATAATATCCCTGGAACCAAACCAATTATTCCTATGGTCAGTCTTTCTTCAAAAGAAGAGGAAATTCTTGTTTTGATCGCCTCAGGTAAAACCAATAAGGAGATAGCAAAAATGCTAAACCGCAGCTACAAAACAATAGATACACATCGCACCAACTTAATGAAAAAGATTAATGCCAACAATGTTACAGGTTTGGTTCGTTATGCTATTGCAAATGGTTATAATATATAGATTAATGCTTTAGATTTTTCTTTAAAACAAAAGTAGTCGCTCAGATTGAACGACTACTCCCTCCCTATTGCCTCCTCTTTATAAAGAGAATCAATGAGCCTATCTTTTGAGAATTTTAGCCAATCGGGATCTGACATTGTTGCCATCCAACCTTAATATATAGAAGCCATTCGGCAAATCGCTAATGTCGATTACCCCCTTATACGTACCATTGATATTATTTATTTGAAACCTTCTTATTTTTTTCCCGGAAAGATCTGACACTTCAATTATCGCTTCACTTGATCCAAATTGAAATTCAATTTGTAGCATTCCTTCACTTGGGTTTGGATATACAACAAAATCTCTCAACACATCGTATTCATTGGTGCTAATACTACTACAGAAATCCACATAGATTTCAACTATAGCTGAGTCACTTCCACAAGAACCGTTTCCCGTAAGCTTATATTGGTATCTATAAGTAGTGTTGGGTATAGAAACCTGATTAAGATCCAAAACTGATCCATTTAAACCTCCGGAGCCATCTATATCTACCCAAGTTCCACCTGGGTCGTGTGCACCTAAATAGGTGGTCAGGTCAACAAGAATTGTGTCGCATATTGTATCATGAGCATCGCTTCCTGCATTGGGCAAAGCGTCAATAGTAAGGGTGACTTCACTCGAATCGTTAGAACAGCCCGGGGCTGAAACAATGTAATAAACCGGGAAAGTTCCAGAACCAGAAATTGAAGGGCTAAAAGTACTTCCACTCAAAGCTGCGCTTATATTAGGAGCAACCCAGCTACCTCCAGAAGAATGAGATCCTATATAAGTAACAAGGTCAATTGGTGGAACATTTTCACAGGCATTGAGCAGGCTATCCTTTCCAGCCGTTGGGCAATTTGATGTACAAAAATTAAAGGGTCCTACCCATGTACTTAATATTCCATTTGAGCAACTATCCTGTACATAGAAATCATAACAGGAATCACCCGCTAGGCCAGTTAATGTTACTGTGTCGTTATTCAAGGATTTCAATGTTGTACCCGCTGTTACGAAATTAAATCCAGCAGGCCCATATTTTACATTCCAATAGAAACTGTTAACAGGTGCCCAGTAAACATCGGCACTACCTGTGCTGACATTTGTAACACCTAGTGCTGTAGAAGCATTACAAGGTGCTGAAGCTAAAGTAGTAAAGGTAAATGGACCAGCCCATCCCGATGAAGCTTCTGTACCACAACTATCCTGAATATAGAAATCATAAATAGTGGAAGGTATTAAAGCGTGATTAGGGGCAGTTAATTGAAAAAAGGTATCTGTTTCAGCTTTTATTTGCACCCCAAAACCCAAAGCAAAACCTGTACCTCCATATTGAATATTAAAAGTATTCCCTGTTCCTGGAGACCAAGACAATAGTGCTGAGTTTAAAGTAATGTTAGTAGCAACTCCGTTACTTGAGCTTTGACAAGGAAGAATGAACTCATCAGCCCCTATATCCGGATAAACAATAGAGCGGGAATCACCATCTATATCAGTTAAAACATTAAGGGAGTCACCCGAGTTATTTACAATCTGAGCCGAAGCATGAAGGTCGGTTAAACTTAGAAATTGAGGGTCTCCGGAAACAGAATGCACGTTTTTACCAGGGTAGGCTGCCTGTATAGAAGGCAAAGAACTATAAACTGTACTTCCCACTTTGAAAAGGTCACCATTCTTATTCTTACCTGAATGATAATAATTATTATAATCCATTATAATTGTTGGGTCAACGCTAGCTTGAAATTCAACCGCAAAACCAGAATCTGCAAAAAATATATTATTCCTTATATCTAATTGTGTGGTATTAGAACTAAACCGCATTCTGCTGATTGAATTATGAATAACTTCAACCTTATCTACACCTGCCAATGATAAACCATTGCCAGTAGCAGAATTGACCATATTGTTTTTAACCTCCGCATTGGAGCTAACCCATACGGCAATCCCTATATCGTCAATATTGATTTTATTACCGGAGATTTCAAAATCCTTTCCTCCCCAGTTTCGAATGCCGAATTCACCTAAACCAACAATGTCATTATTCAGTATTTTATAGTTACTGTTCCTAAGACTTGAAATGCCCCCACGATAGTTTCCTCTAAAGGAATTACCCAACACTACTGTATTACTATCTTGAAAACTATTATCAGAACTTCCATGTAGGAATAAACCATACGTACCATTCTTAATGATGTTATTTTTGATTACCAAATTATCCCCGTACCCCCCATTATTAGCCAGTAAACCGTTTAATACATCACTGGCACAAATGGCAAATGTATTGTTATTTGAACTTGTTACCGGACCAATGATAACGCAATTGTCAATCGTTATGTTATCCGACTCTGCCGTTATTAATATTGTCCATTGATTGAAGTTACCGGAGCTGGAACTGACTACTTTCAGGTTTCTAAAAATCATGTTATCTGCTCCATTAAATTTTACTACTTCATTTTGTGTTAAGCTATCTTGTGATAAAATGGTAGAACTACTATCCGCACCATTAAATGTAACTACGTTAATAGATGAGCTTCCATTCAATTCTTTTAAATCCAGGTACTCATTTTGATAATTTCCAGATGCTATATTAATGGTTACGGGCCCATTAATTCCGCATAGGTACATTCTCCTGACCGCATCGCTAACTGTGTGAAAATTAGTGGGTGATAGCGGATTATTAGTATTGACTGTTAACAGACCATTTATAGGGCCTAAACATGGTGTTGTAAATCGAATAGGACCTAACTTGGTAATATAGTTATTGGAAGAACTACAAACCCTTCTCACATATACATCGTAACAAGTTTCTTTTGTTAATCCAGTTATGGTCATAGGGCTGGTTCCGATATTAACTGTTCCGGCGGTTCCTTGCGTAAAACCGCAAGGCCCCCACTCTATTTCATAGTTTTTACCATCTGCATCAAAACTAATGGTAGCAGAAGTAGCAGATAGTGAATCTATTTTAAAGCCTGCCACCTGTTGGCAAGTATCCAATGGTAAAACAATCTCATCAGCTCCAATATCAGGGAATGATGATAATCGCAAATCCCCATCTATATCATCTAAAACAGTAATGCTTGAGTCTCCCTTATTATCCGCTAATGGGCCTAATACATGGAAATCCTGATTACCAATAAAAAGAGGGTCTCCTTCAAGCGAATTAGTGTTTAACCAATCATCGGCAAGTCTCCAGTCAAAAATATTACTGTATACAGTTGAACCAACACTGTAGGTGGGTGCCGATCCCGTAGAATAATAGATATTATGATCTAAAATGTCCTTTGCATTAAAAGACTCATCCGAATATAATACAACACCACCTGCAAATTCGGTATAAAAAATATTATTGCGAATATCAACGTCACTTTGAAACCTGATCCGTATAGCAGGTTTTCCTACAAACGTATTGTTATAGATAGAAGTGTTAGAATTTCGATAATCATATAATGCGTAATCTGTATTGGATGAAACCATGTTGTTGTATATTTTCGATTTAACACCCGTACTGTGTTGCGCATTCGAATTTCTCACGAATAAAGCCCTATCATTCGAGTGTATTTTGTTGTGGGAAATCTCAAAATCAGTTGCTCCATTTATTTGGACCGCATCGGCACCGATATTTATCAACGAATCTGCATCGTTAAAAGAAATTCTCAAATTGCGAGCTTTGGATATCTCAATGGCATGGTCATCCTGGTACCTGAAAGTATTATTGATAATATTTGCACCATTAACATAATCCCTCGCGCTAGAACGATTTCCTCCTAAAAGTGCTATACCTGACTCACCTCCTATGAATTTTGAATTGCTGATGTTAATGTGATTCGTATTCGTATTGTAACCAAGGGAATGACCGGACATACTGCTGGAAGCGACTATGGCAGTCCTACCCGCAATACTACTAATAGGAAGACTGAAAAAACAGCTATCTATTTCAATGTGTTCAGCTAGATCTTGCATCATAACACACCAAGCTTTACCACTACCAGTATTGCTGATCCTCATATTCTTAAATGTTATGTAATCAGTACCCTGTAACAACACTGTTGCGGTATCATAAGCAGAGGAATAGGTAAGTTCCACTAAAGAGGTATCTCCTCCATCAAAGGTTATTCTACTATTTGGCCCTGTTGTGTTAAACAATTCATCCAAATGGATATGATCAATATAAGTACCCGGAGCTATGTTAATCAGAAGATTACCGCAAATACCTCTTGTTTTTAAAATACGACTTGCCTCGGTGAAACTCACAAAATTGTTTTGACTAGTTGAATTCGGATCTATAGTATAAACACCCGAGATAGCTGGTAAAAAAATTGTGGAAATAGTATCGTTTGCTGGATCTGAATCCAGGTTACCATTAGCTGCATTTATCCATACTTTTACTGCACTACCCTGCGGATTGGTTAAAACAACATTCCCAATATTGACTCTCATTTCATTTGGGTTTTGACCTCCTATTGTGTCCAGTAAGCCTGTGAATAAATAAGGGCTTTGAACAACACCATCAACAGACCAATTAATGGAAGCAGATGTAATTCTATTGGAACCATAATTTCTGAGGGTTACATACACTGGAGAAGAGCCCAGACACCGTCCATAGGATGAATCCACACAAACGAGGCCCATATTATCAGGAGTATTTGCAAAGGGCGTATACACTACACCTCCCTGAAACAAATAAGATGATGTATCATTATATACGTTTGGTATTTGGTTCGTAATGTATCCTTTATCCGGCCCCGAATTAACATAAACAATACTATCGTTATTCGTAAAAAGGGAATCATAATTGCTCAACCACCCACTCGAAACCAGTGACCCACCGTCTGTTCCAATTATGAAAAATCCATATGTACCTGCTTTAAACGAAATGCCTGACCCACATTTCCCCAATAGTTCACTGTAAGTTATTCTACCACCTGTAGCATTAAAATTAAATAAAGCCGTAGCCATTTTCTCCCAACCGTTGGCAGCTTCTATTACCGGGGCACTATTTGGGATGTGTTGAACTCCTCCTTTTCTGAAATAAACATCAAAATCATATTGTCCACTTATATTACTGTTTAACTCGATGATGAATCTATCAATGGTCACCGCTTTTTTTAAATCCAACTCAAAGGTCGCCCCGGGGATTCCAAATGCAAGCGGCCCCAATCTGAGAACAGTGTCCCTTACGTTAGTTTGCCCACTACTGTTTAGTGTTAGCAATACCAATATGATCAATGGTATTAGCTGTTGGCACTTGCTGAAAGCAGCTCTGAGGATTATGAAAATTTTTCTTTTCATCTTTGAATAAGATTATTTTAATTAATATAAAATCAGTATCATCTATGTTCATCAACAAAGAAAAATCACTAGATCTCAACCCGCAATCAGGTAAAGACTGTATTTGCATAAGGTAAATACCCGATGTAGATGCACCTTTAGGGCCTGCAACTCGACTCTTTATGGGAATAAGTATGAATAATCTCTTTTGGACTGAGAGTCTAAGGAGAAAAAACTGTGCAGAAAATAACCCACCTTTACCGCTCTTTCCTTAGTTGAAGAAACCAGAAGTAATTTTCTTAAAGGGAGTATGTTTAGCTAATATTGTATAATTGGCTAAGTGCATTGAAAATATTCTCATTTCTTTTACCACCACCGGTCTTTCAACGAATCAGCATTTTCGCTACTTCACTTTTGAATGAGGTTAATAAACAGTTGTTCAATGTCTGACATGCGTGTTCTTTACTAACCGCCAACATATGCATAAACGCACCTAATTTACTCAAAAAGTGCGTTTGTTTTTTCTAATACCTACAACACGTTTTGCTCTTTTACTTCTAGTTCATCTTAGTTTTCCAGGTTTTTTATCATTGCGTAAAGTATACGAGAAAGTTCATCCGCTAAAGCGAGAAGTTCTTTATACAGTTGAGAGGGGATTAGGTTTTGATCTCGGAGTATATCTAAAGCAGCCACGCACTCAAATAATGACCCTCTTGCAATGACCATATAATTTTTTCGAGATGGCGGAGTAAAACGACTGGAACCTTCTGCGATATTTAGGATAATGCTTAACGAAGCTCTTCCTAATTGGTCTCGATGATATCTTTTTAAACCTTCGGATTCTAAAATATCTTCAGTAATCCTAAAGTGAAATGCTTTAGCTTTCTGGTAAACAGTAAGTTTTTGAAATTCAAATGCCATGATGCTGTAGAGTGAGAATGAGTGTGAGTGCGAAGAAAAAACAAAACGGAGCGTGTCGCTCTCGCTCTCACACTCCGCTCTGTTTTGTGGAGCATATCGGAGTCGAACCGATGACCTCTTGCATGCCATGCAAGCGCTCTAGCCAGCTGAGCTAATGCCCCTTTTTTGAGGAGGGCAAATATAATAAAACCCTGTTATTTATTGCACATCTGTTTTTACCCTCTCCTGATGCTCCCGCCTGAGCTCTTTGGTAGTCTTCCGGCTGCCATCATGACTCCAACCGGGAGGGCCAAAAATATAGTCCTTGAAATATTTCGGATAACGCCATACATCCCTGATCATATCCCACCACTCGTGGGTAGCAATAATTAAGGGGTTATAGGTGTCAATATTTTTGGTAAGTCCATAAGTAGGCCTTTCTTCTTCCGGTTGAAAAGTACCGAATAACTTATCCCAAATGATCAATATTCCGGCATGATTGCGATCGAGATATTTGATGTCGGAAGCGTGATGCACCCGGTGGTGAGAAGGGGTGTTAAAGATCGCTTCAAACCAGCGCGGAAGTTTTTTAACCACTTCGGTATGGATCCAAAACTGGTACAAAAGGCTTACACTTTGCATAAAAACGATCATCAAGGGGTGAAAGCCGGCTAATGGCATCCAAAGCCAGAAGATAAAACTACCGGTAAAGTTTCCTGTCCAGGTTTGACGCAAGGCCGTTGCCAGATTGTACTTTTGAGAGGAGTGGTGAATGATGTGGCTGGCCCAAAAAAACCTCACATTATGGGCGGTACGATGAAACCAATAATAGCTGAGGTCATCCGCAAAAAGACACAATGCCCAAACCCACCATTCAAAACCTAATTCGAAAAGGCGAAATTGATACATCAGATAATAGGCACCAAAAACCAAGGTTTTGGAAATCAAGCCAGTAAGCACATTACCCAACCCCATAGCTATGCTGCTCAAAGCGTCTTTGGCTTCATAAAAGTCGGCTTTCATACGGGCAGTAATAATCACTTCTACAGCAATGAATGTCACAAAGAAAGGAATGGCATAATGAATGAGATCGGGGAACATTAATCAAACGTCATTTTATCTTATCGAAAATAGGAATTATTACACTTTGCCCGATTTTACGGTTGAAACCGTGCTATCCAAAAGGCTGGTAATTTTTTAAGCTATAACTTTTTAAAGATTTAAATCTCAGACCTTTTCTTTTTCCCGCTCTTCTAAGATCTCGTTGGCTTTGGCGATAGCTTTCTTGAGTTTGTAGTCACTCCAAAGATTCTTATAGTATTTATTGATGAAATCATCCAGCCTGCGGATCACAAATACATTGTAAGCGCCTTGCAATTTGCCCAGACTGGAGGGTGATAGAGTTCGCAGGCTGAGGGAAAAACTACCATCTAAATATTGAATATAGTGCCATATACCGCTGGGCATAAAGAGAGTTTCTCCGTGCTGCAGGTCTGTTTGGTAGCCAGTGGCATATTTCAGGGCTGGATACTTATCGTAATCAATGTTAGACAAATCGGCTGCACTATGTGTAGTAAAAGGCAGTTTATAAAGATACTTCGACTGGTTTTGATCAAACAAAGTGATGCGCTTAGTGCCTCCAAACTGGGAGATAAATACGTTGGAAAGGTCGATATCGTAATGCAAGCGGACATCACTCCCTGCACAGCCAAAAAATAAATAAGGATAATCTTTAAGGTAATTATCCATTATAGGCGTATAGATAAAGTCCTCTTCCAGCTCAGGAACCAGCTTAAAAAGATTGAAGAGAAATATCCTCAGATCGGATTTCTCATTATTTTCAAGCATGTCCAGATATTCCCTGAAAGGAACTTCTTTTACGGGAGGCATTTCAATTCTCGTAGGCTCATTATCCTGCCACTTACCGTGCAGTTTAACCTCGTGGTGTCCGGCCTTTTCCTTAAGGTAATCATAAGTCCACCTTTTAAGGGCTGGCCAGCCTTTGGTATAGTTCTTCAACTTAACCGGTATACCGGTTTTAACGTATAGTTCGTGAAATTCCTCGGGGCTAATATCTTCTACTACTTCTACCTGATGAAGTTTCATGGCTTCTCTTTTAGCTTGACAAAATTATCAATTTTTACAGCCTTAATTTAATAAGACAAACAAACGTTTTTAGGCTCTGTAAAGAAATGAAGGGCTTCAAAGCCTCCTTCGCGGCCAACGCCACTAGCTTTCATTCCTCCAAAAAGAGTACGCAAGTCTCGTACCAACCAGCAATTTATCCAGATTATTCCCGAATGTAAGGCTGCAGCTACCCGGTGTGCCTTGTTGAGGTCGGTAGTCCAGATCATAGCCGCTAAACCATATTGAGTGGAATTAGCCATCATCAAAGCCTCCTCTTCCGAATCAAAAGGGGTTAAAGTAGCTACCGGGCCAAATATCTCTTCCTGGTTAGTACGGCAATTATAGCCCAGTCCTTCAATTACTGTAGGTTCCAGGTAATAACCTTCTTTGTGTTCCCCTTCTAAAACTACCCGTTTCCCACCACACAGAATTGTTCCGCCTTCTTCGTGGGCAAGTTCTATATAGCTCATAACCTTGTTGAGATGAGCTTCAGAAACCAGGGCTCCCATTTTGCTATTCTCATCGTCAGGAGGCCCCACCCTTAACCCTTTTACCCTTTCTACAAAGGCTTTTTTGAACTTGTCGTAAATGGCTCTCTGTACAAAAATGCGGCTACCGCATAAACATATCTGCCCCTGATTGGCAAAAGCACCGGTAACCGAGGTTTTTACTGCCTTTTCAAAGTCACAATCAGCAAATACCAGGTTGGGGTTTTTACCTCCCAGCTCCAGGGAAAGTTTTTTGAACATAGGTGCAGCTGTACGGGCCAGGTGTTCTCCGGTCTTAGTACCTCCGGTAAAGGAAATGGCTTTGATCTCCGGGTGTTCTACTATGGCTTGCCCTGCCTTGGGTCCGGTTCCGTGAATGATATTGAGTACCCCGGAAGGCATACCGGCCTCTATACATATTTCAGATAACAGATAAGCCGTCATAGGGGTTATTTCGGATGGCTTGGCTACTACACAATTGCCTGCAGCCAGGGCTGGTGCTATTTTCCAGGTAAAAAGATATGAAGGCAGGTTCCAGGGTGAGATGCAGCCCACCACTCCGATGGGTTGGCGCAAGGTATAATTAAAACCCTGATTACCCATATTGTGAAACTGATCTTCCTCGTGTAAAATGGCAGTGGCAAAAAAGGCAAAATTGTCTCGGGCCCGGGGAATATCCACCCTGGTAGCCAGTTTTACCGGCTTGCCATTGTCACGACTTTCCGCCCGGGCTAAAAAATCGAGCTTTTGTTCAATCAATTCGGAAACCCTCATCATAATGGCAGAGCGTTCCCCGGCACTCATGCCTGACCAAAGCGGAAAAGCTTTTGTAGCGGCTTCAACTGCTTTTTGAACATCTTCCCTACCGGAGTCGGGAATCTGAGAATAAATCTTACCCACCGAAGGATCGATATTATCAAGATAAGTTTCCCCTAAAGGAGGCACCAATTCGCCATTGATGTAGTTCTTTATTACTTCCATAATTGTTATAAGACCGGTGTTCTCCCTCCGTCTACCGGGATATTTATTCCGCTAATATATGACGCTGCCGGACTCGACAAAAAGGCAATGGCATTGGCAACTTCTTGCGGTTGGGCAAAGCGGTTCAAAGGTATCTCCATCAGCATAGCATCCGAGACTTCTTTTTCTTTTTTTCCGCTTTTTTCCGCTTTGTTTTTAATGATCCTCTTCAGACGGCCTGTCTCCGTGGCACCTGGCAACACATTGTTTACAGTAATGCCGTACTGCCCCAATTCATTGGCCAGGGTTTTACTCCAGTTAGCAACCGCCCCGCGAATGGTATTACTTACCCCCAGGTTGGGCAGAGGCGCTTTTACAGAAGTGGAGATTACATTTACAATCCTGCCGTAATTCACTTGCTTCATCCCTTCCAGGCAGAGTTTTACCAAAATTTGATTGCATAGTAAATGCCGCCTAAAAGCTGTTACATATTCTTCAATTCCTGCTTTATGAGCAGGCCCGGCCGGTGGCCCTCCGGTATTGTTGATTAAGATATTGATATGATCTCCTTTACTGAGATAATTCCCTACAACACTTTCGAGACCAACAGGATCGTCAAAATCAGCCACGAGATAGCTGTGATTCTGATTACCGGCTGTAGAAAGATCATTTTTTACTTTTTCGAGCTTTTCGGGATTGCGGGCTAACAATATTACCTCTGCCCCCATAACAGCCAGTTCCTCAGCGGCTGCTTTTCCTATACCATCGGAGCTGCCGCAAACCAGAGCCCGTTTTCCGTTTAAATTAAGGTCCATTTACTTAGTTACTTGTATCTGATTCTACCTGCCCGTCACGCAAACGTATAATACGCCTGGCCTTTTGAGCAATATCTTCTTCATGGGTCACTATTATTATTGTATTTCCCCCGGATTGTATCTCATCAAAAAGAGCCATAATCTCTTCAGAAGTTTTGGTATCCAGGTTACCGGTGGGTTCGTCTGCCAGTATAATGGAGGGTCGGTTTACCAGAGCCCGTGCTACTGCCACCCTTTGCCGTTGACCGCCCGATAATTGGTTAGGCCGGTGAGTCATACGGTCGGCCAAACCCACCTGTTCCAACACTTCGGTAGCCCTTTCTTTACGGGCTTTATTGCTGTAACCGGCATAAACCAAAGGTATCATTACATTTTCCAGAGCAGTGGAACGGGGCAGCAAGTTAAAGGTCTGAAAAACAAAACCTATTTCCTTATTCCTGATCTCAGCCAGTTCGTTGCCGCTAAGCTGGCTTACATCCTGATGATTAAGCCAATATTCCCCGGCCGTAGGTGTATCCAGGCAACCGATTATATTCATTAAAGTCGATTTTCCACTTCCGGAAGGCCCCATCAGGGCTACATATTCGCTTTTATTGATGCGGAGGGAAATTCCCTTCAAAACTTTAACGATCTGGTTTCCCAGAGGGAAATTCCTGACAATATCTTTCAGGTGGATTATTTCTTCCATGTTGTTTTTAGCCGCTGAAAGTTAAGGTTAATAATCATTTTTCGTATTCACTTAATTCCAACCAGCGCATTTCCCTTTCTTCAAGGGTATTATTCAATTCGTTCATCTCCCTGGAGAGCTCTTCCAGACGTTCAGCATTAAGGCTGGCTTCTTCAAATTCTTTAGCTATAGCTTTTTTGCGATCTTCCAGTTCTTCCAGCTCTTGCTCCAGGCTTTCCATTTCCAATCTTTCGGCATAGGTAAGTTTGGTTTTTTCAGCTTTTTCCTTCTCCTTCGGTTCAACGCTTTTTACCAGGCTTTTATTCCTCCTCTTCTCCAATTCTTTTTCCCTTTCGGCATGCTGGCGGTAATCCGTATAATTCCCGGGAAAATCGCGTATTCTCCCTTCTCCTTCAAATACAAATAAATGATCGGTAAGCCTATCCATAAAATAACGGTCGTGGGTTACGATCAGCACACAGCCGTTAAACTCATCGAGAAAATCTTCCAGTACGTTAAGGCTCAAAATATCCAGGTCGTTAGTTGGCTCATCGAGTATGAGAAAGTTGGGATTATCCATCAAAATAGTAAGTAGATACAGCCTGCGCTTTTCTCCTCCACTGAGTTTGGAAATATAGGTGTATTGTTTATCCCCTTCAAAAAGAAAGCGTTCCAGCATCTGTGAAGCAGTTATGTTCCTGCCTTTCCGGCCCACAGGAATGTATTCGGCAATTTCTTTTACCACTTCAATTACTCTTTTCTCTTCGTTCAACTGCATTCCCTCCTGGGTATAAAAACCGAATTTCACGGTCTCCCCGGTAATTATCTTTCCTCCGTCAGGTTCAATCTGGCCGGTTATAAGGCGCAAAAAGGTTGACTTCCCCGTACCATTGGGCCCTACGATGCCTATTTTTTCCCCTCGCTTAAAAGTGTAATCAAAGCCTCCTAATATATTGAGCTCACCAAAGGATTTCCTCAAGCGGTGTATCTCGAGGATCTTACTGCCTAACCGGGTCATTTTTACCTCTATTTGCAGCTGGTTTCCCCTCATATCTTTAGTCGCCTCTTTCTTGAGTTCATGAAAAGCATCGATACGGGCTTTGGACTTGGTACCCCTGGCCTTGGGCTGCCTGCGAATCCACTCCAGTTCCTTGCGCATAAGGTTGCGGGCTTTACCCACATTAATACTTTCTATCTCCTGGCGCTCGGCCTTGCGCTCCAAAAAGCGGGAATAATTCCCCGGGTGTTGGTATAAAGTCTGGTCTTCCAGTTCCAGGATAACATCACAAACCGATTCTAAAAAATAGCGGTCGTGGGTTACCATTAAAAGAGTGATGTTATTTTGGGAAAGATATTCTTCCAACCATTCGATCATACTGATATCCAAATGATTGGTCGGCTCGTCCATTATAATAAGATCGGGTTGGGAAATGAGCAACCTGGCCAGCGCCACTCTTTTGAGCTGTCCTCCGGATAGCTTATCTGTTAAAGGAGAGGGATCGTCAAACCCAAGTTTACCCAAAACCTGCTTCACCTGGGCTTCAAAATCCCAGGCTTGCTGGCGCTCCATTTCGTCAAAAGCTTTCTGATAGGCCTCTGTTTCTTCGGGATGTTGCAAGGCTTTTTCATAGGCTTTTATAGCTTTAGTCATAGGATTGTCAACTGCCAATACACTTTCTAAAATACTGAGCCTCCTTTCGAGCTTAGGCTCCTGAGCTAAATAACCTTTTTTAACCCCTTTGCGGTACGTTACCCTGCCTGTATCCGGTTCATCTTCACCCGCTATAATCCGCAAAAGAGATGTTTTACCACTGCCGTTTTGGGCCACCAGGGCTACTTTTTGGCCCTCAGCTATCCCAAAGCTGAGATCTTTGAAAAGGATATGTGCCCCGTAACTTTTAGATATACTTTCTACTGAGAGGTAATTCAAGGGTATTGATGTTGCTTCAGGCTACAAAATTAATGTTTCAATTGAGGCCCAAATCGCTTAGAAAACGAATTAACCGATTATAGTTTTCAAGAATAAGGCTGGGAGAATTATGCCTTATCAGATTTTCGAGGTAAATCTCCCGCAATTCATTCCAGCGGGGATTTTGTACCATAGTAGCCAGGGTAAGCCCGCGAAAGCTTCTCAGTTCATGATCAAAGGCTACCAGGCTTTCTTTTTCAGGCTCATTGTTAAAAGCTGCTTCGAGAATATTGATATCTTCCAGAGACTGGAGGAAAGAAAGACCTTCCCGCTCAAAAAAACGGATCACAAAGCGGATCACATCCTCCAGTTCTCTTTCACTCTCGGCTTTTAGCCTGAAATAAGGTTTCTTAAGGTATTTGGAAAGAGAAGTTACCGCTGTATTGCATTCGGCTTTAAAACCCCGGAGCCCGGTAATATAGGGTGTAATGGTTTCTTCCACTATGTCGATGCGGGTGCCGAAGGTCAATTCAAAATAGATGAAATCGGGATAGATAGACGGATTTATGATAATATTCTTAAAACCCGAGTCCGTCATCTTTCTAAACTGGTTCAGCATAGGAACAAATTCAAAATGATGTTCCTGAAAAGCCGGCTGCAGGCTTTCAAAAAATCTGATCTTCTTAAATTTTGAAATGAGGCTCATGGCTAGCTGTGGTTAAGAGGAAGATCAACACTCTAAAGCCCATAAAGTTTTGCCTTTTTACACATTTCTAACTTCTATATTTGATCTCAATGGAAAAAAGCAATATCAACCTGAACAGTAAATTACCCAGAGTTGGTTCTACAATCTTCAGCAAGATGACCCAACTGGCTAACCAACACCATGCAATAAACCTATCACAGGGCTTTCCGGATTTTGAGGCTGACCCCAAATTACTGGAACTGGTAGATAAATACATGCACAATGGAGACAATCAATATGCCCCTATGGCCGGGGTTTTACCGCTGAGAAAAAAACTCAGTGAAATAAGTGACGCTGAATTTGGCTGCTCTTATGATATTGATAAAGAAATAACCGTTACAGCCGGGGCTACCCAGGCTATCGCCACAGCTGTAGCCGCTACTATTCGCGAAGGTGACGAAGTTATCTTATTTAGCCCGGCTTACGACTGTTATGCTCCTATGGTAGAACTTCACGGAGGTATTCCGGTATTTGTAAAGCTCATTTATCCGGATTACTCCATCAACTGGGAATATGTAAAAAAAGTGCTGAGCCATCGCACCCGTATGATCATCCTTAACAACCCGCATAATCCTTCGGGTAGTATTTTGAAGGAAAGCGATCTACGGACGTTAACAGAAATCACAGAAAACAGTAATATTCTGATACTGTCAGACGAAGTTTATGAAAACATATTGCTCAATGGAGAAACACACCAATCCGTAAGAAGATTCTCTGAGCTGGCGGCCCGCAGTTTTGTGATAGGCTCATTGGGTAAAACCCTTCATGTAACAGGCTGGAAAATTGGCTATTGTATGGCTCCCGAAAACCTAATGCGGGAGTTCCAGAAGGTACATCAGTACCTTGTTTTTAGTGTCAACACTCCGGTTCAATATGCCATTGCCGAATATCTTGAGGATCACGAAACTGATAAGGTATCTGAAACCTACAGGCACAAAAGAGACCTGTTTCTGGAATTTACAGCTAATAGCCGGTTTAAACCTTTAACAACTCACGGAGGGTATTTTCAGTTAATGGAATACTCTGACATAACCCGTGAAGCCGATGTAGAATTTGCCGAGCGTTTAACAACGGAATATGGCGTAGCAGCCATCCCTTTAAGTGTTTTTTACAGCCAGCCTACTGACCATAAGGTGCTGCGTTTTTGTTTTGCCAAAAACGAAGAAACCCTGCGCAAAGCAGGGCTTCTCTTAAGCAAAGTTTAAACCAACCTATAACCTTAACTCTGCTTTAGTTATAAAAAGTCCCCAATTTCAGATCCCAGTTGTAGTCGTTGTATTCCACTTCGGGATCTGCTTTTTCGGGTATAAAAGCATTATCTTTTAAAATCTCCTTCACTCCGTCTACCCCTTCAAAGTCGCCCCGGAACCAGTTCATCAGAGCGGGTACGTAAACTTTATTTTTAGTTTTATCGTAACGCACCTGGCTCTTAAGGTATTGTTCAGAACTGGCATTTAGCTGCTTGTAAATGGTTTTATCATCGTAAATACGTATGGGTGGGCAACTGCTGGCTCCGCAGTTAAGGGCAAAATGTATACGCCAGTCTATCTTATCTACTTCATAGCGTTCAGCCCAATTTGAATTAAAGGGGTTTTTGAAATAACCTAAAGAGTATTTGGAGGTTCCTTTGCGCAGTATGCCGTGCTCCAGATTATCAAAACTGACTTTCTCTCCTGCCACGATTAAGATCTTGTCGCTAAAAAAGTCGCCCCTGTCTTCATAAAGGCCTGGATCTTTTTGCAGCTTATACTGGATCAACCCATTGTAAATGTTGATCCAAAAAGCCAACTTCTTTTCCTGAGTGTTAATACGCTTTTCCAGTTCAACCGGGTTGAGTTCCGCTATCTGTTGCACGTAGCGATCGGCATTCTGTCCGTTTTTAAGGGCGTTCAAAAAGTCTTTGGATAATTTTATGTGTTCCTGTCCAACAGTACTGAAACTGAGTAACAAACCAAATACTATTACAGCAATTCGTTTCATAGAGATATGCGTTTTACTGCGTACTAAAGTATTAACACCTTCGACAGGGATTTGTGCAATAGCTGACAAAAACCGCAAGAAAAAGCTTAATTGAGTTTTATCTGCAGATTGAAATTAAGCCCAACGGAGTAAGGAATGACATAGAAAGGATAATCCTTGGTATAAATAGTATTGGTAAAGTAAACCAGAGTCGGTTCAAAACCAATATTAACCCTTTCTGAAACATAGTAGTTGGCGCCTACTTTAAAACAGAGTGAACCAATGTAGTTGCGGTATTTCTGCTGAGAAAGGTCTGTGAACTCAAGGGTTTTATAATCCAGGGTCTTACCGCTGGCCTGGGCAAAATACAGCAAGCTTCCCCCGGCTTCAATGTTGAGCCTCACGTGGTTGCTGGCCCAGGGCTGATAGGATATGGTAAGCGGGAAGTTGATATAATGATAAACGTTTTCATCGGCCAGCTGTATTTGTTCAGGGTTTTCTTTAAGGGTATAACCTATGATCTTTCCGGTCTGAGGGTCAATATTCTCTTCCCTGAAATTAAAAAAGTCAAACTGTGCTTCTGTTTTATAGCTGATATACTCTACCCCGCCATTGATATAGGTTACTGCTCCAATCCTTTTACTGATCTCTACACCAACATTGTAACTAAAGCCGGTTCCTTCGGCTGTTTCCACGGCATCTACAAAGTCGCGGTGAAGGAAATCGATCTTGTCTTTGTCGATCTTGAATTTGCGAAAAGAGAAATTGGGGTATACATTAACCGATATACTCCAGGGGTTAGCGCTTTGTAAGGGGCTGATATAAGGGCCATTATCCTTGCTTTTTCCTAGCTGAACTTTTTTAACGGGTTTAATGATCTCTTTCCTGTCAACATCTAAAACAAAGAGATCAGAATCCGGCTCCTTAACTTTCAACTTCTTTGGGACAGGTATTTCCGGATCGGGATAATCGTTAATGCTAAATAACATTTCGTCAGAAATGTTGAGCTTAATAGGTTGAGTAGTTTGGGAAGGAGCAGATTGTTTGGGAACGGTGTTATTTATTAATTGAGCCGGAGCTTGAACGGGATTTTCTTCTGCCACAAATTTTTCTGTAGCTACTACAAAAGTCTCCTCTGGCTTAACCCTCTCATTTTGAGCTACTTTTTCACGAAAACTAATTTCTTCTGCTATAGAAGGAGGAAACAGCTGGACTTGTTGAGGGTTGGAGACAAAGAAAAACAGAACCAGGCTGGTAGAACCCCAGAAGGCAAACTGCCTCAAGCGGTGAAAAAACAGGGCCCGGGACAGTTTTTGCTCAAAAACGTTCCAGTCGTTCTGGAAAGAATAGTCCAGATGTTCCAGTTTGTTCTTAAGAAACTTTTCTATGTTTTTTCCCTTTTTCACAAATAGGCTTCCGTTAAAATTTTAGCCAGTAATTTCTTCGCCTTGGCCAACTGGCTTTTAGAAGTACCTTCCGAAATTCCCAACTGTACGGCTATCTCTTTGTGGGTATAGCCATCCAGCACGTAGAGACTTAACACTGTCCGGTACCCCAGGGGTAGCTCCTTCAGTTTTTCAAAGACCTGTTTGGCAGTTATCGGTTGCTTTTCTAAAAGCTCAAATTCCCTAATATCATCATCCTTAACACTTACATAATCCAGGCTTATTTTTATTCCCCTTCGCACCTCTTTTTTAATGGCACTGATGCTGTTGTTGATCATAATGCGGGTGATCCAGGTTTCGAGCGATGATTCTTCCCTGAACTTATGTACGTTGAGGAAGACTTTTATAAAACCATCGTGCATAAAGTCCCTTGCTTGTTCATCGTCTCTGGCATAACGCCTGCATACATTGAGCATTTTTCCGGCAAAGAGCTCGTAAATCCTTTTTTGAGCGACTCTTTTTCCGGCTTTACAAGCTGCTATGAGTTCCTGTTCAGAATTGTTCAACAGAATTTCTTTTGGCGGCAGAAACGCACCTATATCTTCAATACGGGCGATATGTTCTGGTTTGGAGCTCAAAGCAAAGGGTTGTTTATTGTAATAGACTTATTAATTAATTGATAGTTGCCTGATTATTAAATATAACTATTCTAAAAGGAAATTAACCCCTTCTTCCTGAAATAATTAACTTCCGCTCATTAAGGTTTATCGATCGCTGTACTGCTTACCAGCTTATAGCCCAAACCGTACACATTCAGCAAGCTGATGTCTTCAACATCCTGTAGCAATTTCCGCAAGCGGTGAATGTAAATATCCAGGCTCTTGCTGGTAAAGAAATCATCCCGCTCCCAAACTTCTTCCAACAATTTGTTCCGGGAAACTACCTGCCCTTCCGACTCGCAAAACAACCTCAACAGCTGGGCTTCTTTGGCCGATAGCTGCCTGGTTTCGCCCTTTACCACCAGCTTGCGTTCTGAGACATGAAGCTCTAGCGGGCCTAGCTTCACAATTTTACTTCTGGCAGCCAAACTTCCCGTCCGCTTCAGCACGGCTTTTAACCGCAAAAGCAGTTCCTCAACATTAAAGGGTTTACTGATAAAATCATCACAACCCAGTTTGAAGCCCTTTATCCGGTCTTCGGGTAATGACTTGGCCGTCAGGAAAATGATAGGGGTAGCTCTGTCTTTTTGCCTTATCTCCCGGGCCAGGTCAAATCCGTCTTTTTCAGGCATCATCACATCCAGAAGATAGAGGTCGTAATCGTTTTCCCTGGAAAGGCTGAGGGCATCGACCCCATTGGGCGAAATATCGGATTTAAAACCCGCCAGCCGGAGGTTTTCCTTTATTAAAAACCCCATATTTTTATCGTCTTCTACTACTAATACCCTGGTATTCATTTTAGTTAATTGTTTGAGGAATAATTATTCTGACCTGCGTCCCCAGTTTTGGTTTGCTGGTGATCTCAATTTTCCCCTCCAGAACTTCCAGAGCCCATTTAACATAACTGAGCCCCAGGCCAAAACCTTTTACATTGTGTATATTTTTTTGTGGTACCCGGTAAAACTTTTCAAAGATGTGCCCCAATTGCTCCCGGCTCATACCTATGCCCTTGTCTTTAACTGTTATGATGTTATATTTTCCTTCGCAGGAAGTACTCAATTCAATGACCGGGACCTTATTGGAATACTTTACGGCATTGTCTAGGATATTGTCAATGATATTAGAGAGATGTACTTCATCACTGCTTACCGGTTTAAGATCAGGCTGCAGGTTCATCCCGAACTTTCCCTTGCGCGACTCCACCTCCAATTGGTAAGGCCGGGAAGCCTTCTTCACCAAATTATTTAGATCTACTTGCCGGAAGTTCAGGTCGGGACTCGTTGCATCGTAAGTGAGGCTTTTTAACACGGTGTCAATATTCTTTTTTTGTCTTTCGTTCTCTTCCTTTACGATAGTCAGTAAATCTCTTTGGATAGCTCCGTCTTTTTTACCATGCCGGAACAGGGTCTCCACGGCAAGGCCAACGTTGGTAACCGGGGTTTTAAACTCGTGTATCATATTGTCGATAAAGTCGGTGCGCCAGATCACCAGTTTCCTTTGCTTATTGGCCACCCTCACAAAAAGCCAGGCCATAATAAGGATGACGGCACTAATGCCCAGGGTACTCAGTATCATGGTCCAGGGCAGGCTCCTGGCCAGGTAATCTGCTTCCGGGAAATACAATTCCAAATGCAGGGGGTGGATAAAATAGCTGCCGGCAAAAAGCTCGGTCTGCACTCCTTTGTTAAAGCTGCTTCCATTTATTTCACCGGCAGAAGCATATAATAAACGAGGGCTTTCCCCTGAGACCCAGAAAGCGTAGTGAAAAGGAAAATCGCAGCCGGAGGCCTGCAATTTTGCGGTAAAGATCTCCCTCAGAGAAGAAGTATCCACATAATCGAATAAGGAAGATGGTTCTGTGAAATTTTCCCTGAAATCATCAATGGTAACCAACTCTTCCGACTTGTGCCCGGCCGGAAGTGGCATGGCAGCCGTAAGCTCGGTACCCGGTGGAAAGAGGTATTCAAAACGCAGTTCCACCTCCAGATCTACCGGGGTTTCAAATACCAGTCCTTTGTAAGCCCAGAGTGAATCCTGCCGCTCTTTGCTCCAGTAAAATGTTTCCACCGTATCGGCTGCTTTGTTCCCTTCATCATGGTGAAATGACCTCAGCAACTGCACACCTTCCCCTGCACCTATACGAATACTGCTGAACAGTTCAAAACAGGAGCTGATCTCCTGCAGTTCCGCCCCGCCTTCATTTACTATCTCCTGCAATTCCCTTTGCAGACTTTCTTCCTGGAGGCTCAGCGCTTTCTGGATCCAGTAATACTGTACGAACAGCAGACCCAGCATGGTGCTGAAAAAAAGCAGGAGGTATGTTTTGTAGCGGGCAAGCATATTTCAAATATACTTTTCTGCTATGCTGCTTTACTTTTATTCCAAAATTTAAGAATGTTTTAAGTTTTTTTAAGCAGTTTTTAGCAAGGCAGGTAGGGGGCTAAGAATAAATTTGGGTTTACATGAATCAAGTCCCGTAGATATGATCCGAAAAATTACCCTTCTTGCAAGTTTCATTTTATTTCTCGCTTTTACCAACTTCCCCTCAACTGCTCAATCGTGGAACAGCATCAGCAACTTTGGCGGAGCCGCTACAGACGGGGCACTGGCCCTTACCATAAACGGCAAAGCTTATGTTTTTGGTGGTATAAAATACAATGAGGTTTGGGAATATGATCCGGTTTCCGACACCTGGAGTTCAAAAGCAAGTATCCCGGTAAATGGAAATCTGGCCTGGGCTTTTGGTTTTGTATTAAACAACCAGGCTTATGTAGTGGGAGGCGACACTACCGGCTCCTTTGCGGTTACCGACCGGGTACAGGTATACGATCCTGTGGCCGATAGCTGGACCGAAAAAGCGCCTTATGGCGGAGGCCCTGCTGACGGTGGTTTTGCCTTTACTATGAGTGGCAAGGCTTACGTAGGCGGAGGATTTGACGGGGCTAACCTGAAGAACGATTTCTGGGAATACGACCCGGTGGCCGATAGCTGGACGCAACTGACTAACCTGCCTACGGGTCCGGTCATCTTCCCCGTGAGCTTTACCCTGGGCAACAAAGCTTATATGGGAACCGGTGACCTGGGAGTAGGGGAAACCAAGGCCTTTTGGGAATTTGACCCGGCTACTAAAAACTGGCAGCAAAAAGCCGACCTGCCGGGTGGAGCCAGACAAGCTGCCGTAGGTTTTGCTTTGGATGGCAAAGGTTATATAGGTGGTGGACAAACCGGCTATACTTCCAACTTCAGCGATTTTTACGAATACGATCCCGTGGCCGATAGTTGGACCGCTATCGCATCTTTTCCGGTAATGAGCACGGCCTGGTCATCGGCCTTTGTGATAGGCAATGAGGCTTACGTAGGGCTGGGTGTGATCTTTCCCGCTTTTACTTTTTCCAATGCTTTCTACAAGATCACCCTGGGCTCTTTATCTGCTGACGATGAAAAAACAAATAGACTCATTATTTCTCCCAATCCGGTTACCCAGGTGCTTAGCATTGAGAACATCAAACTCAACGGTCCGGAGGACGAACTTTTACTGCTTGACGCCAGCGGTAAAACCATAGGTAGCTATCTACCACCTGTACATTATCACACAAAAATGGAGCTGGATCTTTCAGCTTTACCTCAAGGCCTTTATTTCATAAAAGCCAACCTTAATACTTACAAGCTGCTAAAGCTTTAAACCTTTTTCTTTACACGCTCTTCTTCAACAAAGCCTTCCCCTCGGGGAAGGTTTTTTATTCCACTATCATCCACTGCTGGCTGTCGATCAGCGGCAGGGCTTTTTTGTATTTCATTTCCTTTTTTTCTCCCGTAGTCAGGTTCTGAATAGTTACCGAGTCATTACGGCCATACTTTTTCTCTGAAACCACCGGCTTGGGTTTGGGCGGGGCCACGGTTTGGGTCTCGCCCGATGAAGTAGCGGCCGCCATTTGGGGATGTGAAGTTTGCAGGCGGTCGTAATTGGTTCTGCGCGGAGCGCGGGCCTGCTGTACCTGGTCGGTATCCTGGCTGGGCAGTTGCCCTTTAAAGAGGAAGGAAACGATCTCCTTATTGCTCTTGTCTACCATACTCTTGAAGAGCTCAAAAGCCTCGAATTTGTAGATCAGAAGCGGGTCTTTTTGCTCGTAAACTGCTCCCTGTACGCTCTGGCGCAGATCGTCCATATCGCGCAGGTGCTCTTTCCAGGTATCGTCAATAATGGCCAGTACTATACTTTTTTCCAAGTCGCGGATCAGGCGTTTGCCTTCGGTTTCAAAAGCCTTTTTGAGGTTGGTCACCACCTGTATGCCTTTGATGCCATCGGTGATGGGCACCACGATGTTCTCAAACTTATCGGACTGGTTCTCGTATACGCTTTTGATCACGGGATAGGCCATCTCGGCTATCCTGCGGTTTTTCTCGGAATATCCGGCCAGTACTTTGTCATAAAGCTGGTCAATTAGTTCAGCCTGACTGGTCTTTTCAAACTCTTCCGGGCTAAAAGGGCTTTCCATGGTGAACACCCGGGCCAGCTCCAGCTGAAAGGCTCCGTAATCCTTGGCTTCCTGGTGCTCACTTACAATGCTTTCGCAGGTTTCGTAAAACATATTGGCAATGTCTACCTGCAGCCGCTCCCCGTAAAGGGCGTGCTTTCTGCGCTTGTAGATCACCTCCCTTTGGGAGTTCATCACATCATCGTATTCCAGCAGACGCTTGCGGATTCCGAAGTTGTTTTCCTCTACTTTCTTTTGAGCCCGTTCGATGGATTTGGACACCATGCTGTGCTGGATCACTTCCCCTTCCTTCAGCCCCATGCGGTCCATCAGGCTGGCGATCCGCTCCGAACCAAAGAGGCGCATGAGGTTGTCTTCCAGCGATACAAAGAACTGGGAGCTACCGGGGTCTCCCTGGCGGCCGGCCCTACCGCGCAACTGGCGGTCTACCCTGCGCGAATCGTGGCGCTCGGTACCGATAATAGCTAGGCCACCGGCTCCTTTACTTTCGGGGGTCAGTTTAATGTCGGTACCCCTACCGGCCATATTGGTGGCGATGGTTACCGTGCCGGGTTTTCCGGCTTCGGCTACGATCTCGGCCTCTTTCTGGTGAAGCTTGGCGTTCAGTACGTTGTGCCTGATCTTGCGCATTTTTAAAGCGCGGCTCAGCAATTCGGAGATCTCTACCGAAGTGGTACCTACCAGTACGGGGCGGCCTCCATCTACCAGGGTGTTGATCTCGTCAATTACGGCATTGTATTTTTCGCGTTTGGTCTTGTACACCAGGTCTTCCCGGTCATCGCGCGCAATGGGTCTATTGGTGGGAATTACCGTTACCTCCAGCTTGTAGATGTCGAAAAATTCGCCTGCCTCGGTTTCTGCGGTTCCGGTCATACCACTCAACTTATTGTACATGCGGAAGTAGTTCTGCAGGGTAATGGTGGCATAGGTTTGGGTAGCGGCTTCTATCTTTACGTTCTCCTTGGCTTCTATGGCCTGGTGCAAACCATCGGAATACCTGCGGCCTTCCATAATACGGCCGGTCTGCTCGTCTACGATCTTCACCTTGTTTTCCATTACCACGTACTCGGTATCCTTTTCAAAAAGAGTGTAGGCCTTCAGCAGTTGGTTCATGGTGTGGATGCGCTCGCTCTTGATGGAAAAGTTGCGCATGATCTCTTCCCTCTTCTCTGCCCTTGCTTTGGGCTCCATCTCGGCTTCGTCCAGTTGCCCCAGCTCGGAAGCAATGTCGGGCATGAGGAAAAAGTCGCGGTCGGTACCTTCTGATATCAGGTCGATCCCTTTATCCGTCAGGTCGATCTGGTTGTTCTTCTCATCGATGGTGAAGTACAGCTCATCGTCTATGATGTGCATATTCTTCATCTGCTCCTGCATGTAGAGGTTTTCGGTCTTCTGCAGCAGGGTTTTGCGGCCTTCTTCGCTCAGGAATTTGATGAGGGCCTTGTTTTTGGGCAAACCGCGGTGGGAGCGCAAGAGCTTTACCCCGCCCTCTTTGGTGTCGCCCGAGGTGATCAGTTGCTTGGCGTCCCGCAGTTCTTTGGTGATAAAGGCGCGCTGGGCTTCCACCAGTTTGCTGACGTGGGGTTTCAGTTCGTTGAATTCGTGGCGGTCGCCTTTGGGCGTAGGGCCGGAAATGATGAGAGGGGTACGGGCATCGTCTACCAGTACGGAGTCTACCTCATCCACGATAGCGTAGTTGTGCTTGCGCTGCACCAGGTCTTCCGGGCTGCGGGCCATATTGTCGCGCAGGTAGTCAAAACCAAATTCATTATTGGTTCCGTAAGTGATATCGGCCAAATAAGCTTGTCTGCGTTCTTCAGAATTAGGCTGATGGCGGTCAATGCAATCGATGCTGAGGCCGTGGAACTGGAAGAGGGGCCCCATCCACTCGGCATCCCTACGCGCCAGGTAATCGTTTACCGTAACCAGGTGCACCCCTTTGCCGGGCAGGGCGTTGAGGTAAACGGGCAGAGTAGCCACCAGGGTCTTACCTTCACCGGTAGCCATTTCCGCTATGCTGCCGCTGTGCAATACCGAACCCCCGATGAGCTGCACATCGTAATGTACCATATCCCAGCTGATCTCGTTGCCGGCCGCCAGCCAGGAATTCTTCCAGATGGCCTGATCGCCTTCTACACTCACCGCGTCCATGGTCTGGCTCAGTTCGCGGTCGTAATCGCTGGCCGTAACCTTAAGGCCACCGTTCTCCTTAAACCTGCGGGCGGTCTCTTTCACTACCGAAAAAGCTTCGGGCAGTATTTCTTTGAGCAGCACCTCGGTCTTTTCGTAGGCCTCTTCCTCCAGCTTGTCCAGTTCGTTGTAGAGGCTTTCTTTTACTTCTATGTCTTCTTCCGTTTCCAGCTGGCGGGTAATTTCTTCGGTGCGCCTGGTCTCTTCCGCAATATTGTCAGCTATGCGCTGGCGGAACTCCGCGGTCTTGGCGCGCAGTTCGTCATCCGAAAGCCCGGTGAAAGAAGGATATGTTGTATTGATCTCGTCAACTATAGGTTGCAGGTTTTTGATGTCGCGGTCGCTTTTGGAGCCAAAAACCTTTTGTAAGAGATTACCGATCATAGTACTATTTTAACAGGGAGGCAAAGGTAGCCATTATTGAACGGTCAGAGAAGTGCCAAAAGTATGCCGGGGGAGAGAGGGGTGACGGAATGGCGGGGGAAGTCTCTTATAGATCAAGCGGGCTCACCACATTGAGTAAAGACGGTTTGGCGATATGGGTGTAGATCATAGTTGTTTTAATACTATTATGCCCTAACAATTCCTGTATAACCCGGATATCAACACCGTTTTCAAGCAGATGAGTAGCATAACTGTGCCGCAGATTATGGGATGACAATTTCTTTGCAATGCCAACTTTCTTCAATCCGGCCTTAAGTATTTGATTGACACTAGTGGCAGAATACCGACCTCCTTTCTGGCCTTCGAACAAAAAGTTGATAGGCTGGAATTGTCTATAATATTCTCTAAGCATCACCAGTAGCTTTTGTGAAAGAGGCAAGTATCTGTCCTTATTGCCTTTGCCTCCGCGAACAGCTACAAGCATTCTTGCCGAATCAATATCCTTTACCCTTAATTCGATCAGCTCACCTACTCTTAAACCTGCACTATATATAGTTGCCATAATACAGCGATGTTTTATGTTCTTGATAGCTGTCAATAATTTCCCAACCTCATCTTGAGACAATACCTCAGGAATTTTAAATGGTTTTCTGTCGGGCAGGATTGCATCCAAATTGATGGTTTCCTTACACATTTCCCTGTAATATAACTTCAAGGCATTTATTAATTGTTTTTGGGTAGAACAGGATGCCCTTTTATGCCTGATCAGTTTATAAACATAACGGAACAGTTCATCTTCAGATATGCTGTGAAGTGGTCTTTTGAAATACCGTTCAACCTGCCCTAAAAAGGTGGTGTAGGTTTTAATAGTATTAGCACTATAGCGTTTAACCTCCAATATTTTCCCAAAATCAACAATAGACATGATAACCATAAAGTTAGATGTTTCTTTGGATAACCTGCCGCCATAAGACTAAAAACGAAAGTTTTTTGGCTATGTTTGTTTATCTAATAGTTGGCATTCATTATAACGAACGAACAATGATAAATTTTGGCATAAAAAAAGATTTAACTCTCGATTTTTTGAGAAATGATGTGAAATCGGTCATTTCTTTCCAAGATGGAAAAAAGGAAATGCAAAGTTTCTACAATGAAAAAGGCGATAGAACTTTAAGAAAACATTTTGATGAGGATGAAACTTTGAGAATGAAACAAGAAACAACCTTTGAAAATGGATTCAAAACAGGTTACATCAATTATGACAGTTACGACAATCGAGATAGCTTCGGACAATATCAATTAGACCATTTAGGCAGAGTAATTGCCAAATACCACAATGGACAATTAGAAGAAGAATATCAATACAATGATTTAGGACAAATTGAAATACTTCTTTACACAAATACGGGAGCCAAGGAACTGTATGAATATGACTCTCGGAATATGGCAGTTAAACAATTAAGCCTTCAAGGAGAAAATTCTTTATTTGGCTCAATGTTTGGCGGACCAAAAAAGAAACTGACCGTATTTGAGAATGATTCCTTTGGCAACATAACCGAAATGAAAGTTTACGATGCTGAAACTCAACAATTATTGTTCACTCAAAAAAATGAAATAAATGAAAAAGGAGATGAAATTGAATGTCTTAATATAAATGGAGACGGTTCACAATATTCTGCGATATTTTATGAGTATGAATACGACAACAAGGGTAATTGGATTTTAAGAAAGACATTTGATAAAGATAGGAACTTGAAAAAAGAAGAAAAGCGAAATATACTTTATCATTCGGAGCAAGATTTCAATTTTGACAGAGAAACAATAAAACCTGATTGGGATTATAAATGTAAGAGGTTGAATGGTCAAAGACTGGCTCTGTTATTTATGGCTCTTTCAAAAAAACTATTCGCACGACCAATGAAAGGTCAGGTTTACTATGAAAGTAACGGAGATGGTAGTTGTACTTTATTTTTTTCTAAAGACTACTATCCACTTTTAAAAGAATCAATTGACAAGGCCTATGATAATGGAAAATTTGCTCAAAGTAATTCTGAATCCGATTGGAATGACTTGAAATATTCTATAGATGGAGCTGAAATATCCGAAAGGAATGATATTGAAAATTTAGAGCTTTACAGCCTATTTGATGAATAAAATACCGAAATGCCAACATTGGCTATAAGTAATTGCTTATTCTCGCCTACTTTGGAAATTCCTGTGGGATTTCAAGCTTGGTGTGTACTTGCAAAGTTAAGTGCTAACCCACGCAACTACTCATAGCCGAGACCGTTCAGAGCAACTTGCCTTGCGGCAAGGTATTGTTGCTCCTTCCGAAACTAGTTCGGAATCCCACTCCAATACCAAGTTGCTCTGAACGAAGCGCTAAACCGAAAAGCCCTCTGTTTGCCTTAGGCTGTGCAACTTCGTTGTGCGGCAGCTAAAAACAAAGACAATGAAAAACATTTTAACTGCCCTAATCCTACTAGTTTCAATTACAGCTTTTGGACAACAAATGACTTGGGAACAATGGGAAAAAGAATCCCAAACAAATATCCGGTTACTTCCAAAATATGGGAACGTTGAAAAAACCAAAGAGCAAAAAAAGTCTGACGAAGAATTTATTGAAACTATTCTTAAACAAGACTCCACCCACAGGAAAGGGTCAGACCATTTAATAAGATTAGGGTTTCAATACCTGTATCGAGACATTAAAACTGCTATGTATAGATTTAATCAAGCTTATCTGCTTGACTCAACTAACACAGATATTTATTGGGGATTTGGTGCAGTTTATATGACTTTAGGACAATATCAAAAAGCTAAAGAGCAGTACGAAGAAGGACTAAAGAAAGACCCTAAGAATACTCACCTTTTAACTGACTACGGAACTTACTTTATGGCACAGTATTATGCTCTTGAATCAATTGAGAAAGAATTGGCTCTCCAGAATTTGGATTCAGCCATTAACTATATGACCCAATCCTATAATCTTGACCCAACAGACCAAAACACAACGTTTAAATTGTCAATTTTATATTGGAATAAGGGAGACTGCGACAATGCATGGAAATACTATGATGAATGTAAAGCATTAGGAGGACGGCCAATTACAGAAGCATATACAAAAGACTTGGAAAAGAAATGTAAACGGAAAAAGAAATAAAAACGCTACACAACACGGTATATAGCAAATAGGGCGTTTAGTGGTTTCCAAAAGTTCAGTGCTATCTAACAACACCGCCAAATCGTTGATTTGGCTTTTAAGAATGAATAAATTAAAAACAAAATACAACGTTTTAGCTCAGTGCAAACTCGAAAGTTTATCGCTTTCTACTGCCCTACTTACCATGTACTAACCGTTGTCAAAAATGACCCTATCGGGTCGGAAGCACCTTGTTCCGCTACAGCGGAAAATCTGTGTTTCCTCATTTTTGACAACGACCAAAGATACTTGATATGAAACCTAAAAATAATTTACTTCTAATAGTGCTTGTATCCGCGATAGCATTATCAAAAAATGCGAATTCACAAATTTCGTTTCCAAATAGTGAATGGCAGGATATGTCTGAAAAAGAACTCATATCCTTAGGTTTTAAAATAGATTCGCTGTCCAAAGCATGGCGTTTTATAAGAGATGAAACACCTGTAACAGGAATGATGGTGCTTGTTAATGGAAAATCCACTATATATTTTGGCGACATTAAAGAAACAAGCAATATAGCGTCTATTAGAAAAAGTGTTTTGGCAATGCTCTATGGCAAATATGTAGCCAACGGCACCATAGATTTAAGCAAAACCCTAAAGGACTTAAACGTTGATGATGTTTACGGTTTGAGTGAATTGGAAAAAACAGCTACTATTGAAAACTTATTGACAGCCAAATCTGGTGTTTATCACCCTGCATCCAATACGGGTGATGATACTAAATTTGCCCCAAAAAGAGGCACAAAAAAACCCGGTGAATATTTCTTATATAATAATTGGGACTTCAATGTAGCTGGAGCGATTTTTGAGAAATTAACGGGTAAATCTATCTACAAAGCTTTTGAGGAAGATATTGCAATTCCTATAGGTCTTCAGGATTATGATTTAAATGAACAAAAAAAGACTGGAAACTCACAAAAATCAAAATATCTCGCTTATCATTTTAATTTATCAACAAGAGATATGGCAAGATTAGGGCTGTTAATGTTAAATAAAGGAAAATGGGGCGATAAAGAAATCATTCCCGAAAATTGGTCAGCAAAAATAGCACTAACAAAAACGAAAAACACAGATATGAATCCGGGTTATCACAAAAATGGGGCTTTTGGCTATGGGTATATGTGGTGGGTTTATGATACCAATAAGGTAAGCTCGCCCAATTTAGAAGGTGCGTATATGGCTCGAGGCAATTATGGTCAACTTATAGTGGTAATTCCTAAATTAAATATGGTAATAGCTGTTAAAACAAAAAAAGTATACAATCGGCAAACTAAACCTGCCCATTTAATACAATTCATAAATATATTGGCAAATAGTAAATTAAAAGAATGATTTTAATATAAAAATCAACTATTTAGTAATTGAATTTAAAATTGTAAAAACTATGTACAACATTGTATAAGAGTAATGCAGGCTAAATCGCTAAATATGAACGAATTGAATATCAATAACCATAAAGCTAAACCGAAAGTTAAGGCTTACTAATCCCCCACTACGTTTATACTTTACCGTTAGGGTGTGTTAAAGCCGACCCGAAAGATAAATTTGCTCATTGTTCTCTTTTGAGATAACTTTGTAGAATGGTCAGGCAAATTGTTTTTCACGGTGATCATTTCATTGAGTTTTACCAGCAACAAGACCAAAAAGTAAAGGAGAAAATCCAATATGTACTTGAGTTCATCAAGCAAGTAGATCAGGTACCCGAAAAGTTTTTGAAGCACCTGACCGGGACAAATGGCCTTTATGAGGTGAGGGTCTCCTATCAATCGAACATATACCGTATTTTCTGTTGCTTTGATGAAGGTAAGCTGGTAGTGCTTTTTAACGGGTTTCAGAAGAAGACCCAAAAGACCCCGAAAAAAGAAATTGAAAAGGCCGAAAAACTAATGAATGAATACTTTGAATTAAAGGATCAAGGTCATGGAAAATAAGAATTATGAAGAGGTTCGAACTTTTGATGAACTTCTCGAAAAGGAATACGGTAAAATTGGTTCACCTAAGCGGAATCGATACGAAGAAAATGCTCAGATGTTTATCATCAGTGAGATGCTCAAGCAAGCCCGTAAAGAAGCCAACCTCACCCAGGAAGAACTGGCAAAAAGAGCGGGAACCCGGAAGAGCTATATCTCCAAACTGGAGAACGCTAAAGGGAACATCCAACTCTCTACGCTGATCCGCATTTTCGAGCAAGGGCTCGGGAGACGAATCGGACTAACCTTTCTTTAAAATCAGCAGAATATGGAAAAAGACCCCTGCTGTCGCGCGAAACGAAGTTCAGCGAAGCTAATCTTTCGCGTGGCAGTAAGCTGAAAAAGATCATTACCGAAAAATAAGACGATCAAAAATGACAAAACAGGTCGGAAAAACAAAAGATGTCGGTCATCAATTCGGACTTCAAAAAACATTTTCCATTTCTGAAAAAGTGGCGTGGGATTTTATGTTTTCATACAACGGATTGAAAATTTGGCTTGGCGACCTGAAAACTGACTTTTCACTAAAAGAAAACTATAAAACCAAAAGCGGAATCGAAGGATTTGTCCGTGTTTTCAAACCTTATTCACATATTCGAATGAATTGGAAGAAGAAGGGTTGGAAAAATATGTCAACTGTTCAAGTTCGGGTAATTGGAAAGGATAAAAACAGAACTTTAATCAGTTTTCATCAAGAGAAACTATTGGATTCCAATCAACGTGCTGAAATGAAGGAATATTGGAACAAAAAAATGGATGAGATAACGGAAGAAATTGAAAAGCCAGCTGCTAACTTTAAACGCATGAACCCTACTCTTGATAACATCTGCCAATCCAGCAAGCAGCATTTTGATTTAACTTCCGCTTCGGATCAGGCTTATCTTTATGACCTTGTTAATCGCATTAAACCTTTTGCTATTGATGACATCCTGAAGTTGGGCAATGGCAGGAATTCGCCCTTATCCTTTCGCATGGCAGCCAAAATTGCGGATTCGAAGAATTATATTGAATCTTGTACACATAAACTAAAGATAGGAGTTGTGTTTGCCATGTGGGGTGAACACAACAGGCTCCAAAAGAAGAGTGACAGCAATCCTAATGGTGAAGATCTATTGAATGTAAAAGTGGATCAACTCGCCTGGCTCCTTGCAGGATCAAACATTGAGTGGAAGCTTTATGCTGTAGATGACGGATGTCCTCACGGAAGTGGAGACCTGGCAGAATCTATCCGAAAGGAATCAGATTATGCGGATCAAATAGAAGTATTATTCCTGGAAAAGGCGTTGCCCGCCACACAGCCTCCACTAAAAAACCTGAAATCAGCGAACGATTCCCGCAAAGGGGGTGCGATCCTTTTAGGGTGTGAGAAAGCGTTGCAAGAAGATGCGGATGTAATCATTTACACCGATGCTGATAATTCTGTACATCTATCTCAAATAGGTTTGCTTATCAGACCCCACTTAGAAAGCAGTTATAAAGTGGTGCTAGGGAATCGAAAAGACCGGAATGCCGTTTTGGTCAAACAGGAAAACCGCTGGGGAATAGGTATTAAGGCGCTTCGACATATGCAACGAATGATTGGAGTAAGCATTTTCTCCCGCGATATTCGTGATTCCCAGGCTGCATTTAAGCTATACCACAAAGACATTGTATCAGAAGTACTGAAGAAACCCTCCGTATACGACTTCTCTTTCGATTCTGATTGGATTGCCTGTGTTATTGCATTGGGAGAAGAATTTGCCATGGTACCCTTTGCATTTGTTGACTCTTTCGCGGAATCCGCCTCCATCGTACAGGGGCCCATGACTACCTGGGAGACCCTATTGAAAGGGCTGATCACCGCGGTGAGGGTAAGAGAAATCCCTCACAACGAGGAAATGGCTAGAATTGTAATGGAGCAAATAGATAGTCATCACGACCTGGAGTTATTGATCAACGATTTACCAGATGAACTTTTACATGCAGAAGATCATGAGTTGGGCAACCCGGAGATCATGTCACCCAAAGCGATGGAAGAGTGGATTGTAAGCAAAAAATTGAACCATAAAAATGGCTCGTAATGTCATAAAAGAAAACTCAACGAAAAACTTAGAATTCCCTTTGAATCGTTGATGACAGACTATTAAATTGAAATGTTGCTAACATTAGCTATCCGTAATTTCGCTACAAAAGCCAACAGGCAAACCATAAACTACTGATAGCAAACCCTCTACCGCGCGAAACGAAGTTCAGCGAAGCTAATGTTTCGCGTGCTTAGCATTAGATCTAAAGGCTTACCTGAATCCCCGATACCGTTGTGAGCCATTGGTTCCGCTACGCTCCACCTGGCTCACAACTACCGCTAAAAAGCAATAAAAATGTAAACTCCGTTTTCATTTTAACTACTTTTAGCTAAGATCATATTGTGCCTAATTAAATGAAAAACTTTTTCAGCATGTTTAACGGAGGCAAAGTCAACCATCTTTATCCCGAAATGAATCCTGGGGAGAGAATTACTCGTTTGCTTCATGAGTTTTTAAATCCTGTTTTGGAACCAAAGGGATTTGTATTTATCAAATCTCAAAGAAGTTTTAAAAAGAAGAATGACTTCTTTGAATATCATATTAGCTGGTTTACAAGCAAATTCAATAGGGGAAACTTGATAGTTAAATTTAGATTGTGGCTTTCGGTTTATTCTCCGAGGTACAGGAAATGGGAGAAAGACTTCTATAACCTTGAAACAAAATCAGAAAGCTCGATTGATGGTCACGAGGTGGAATACATCAAGAATTGGAACCAGGATTACTCACATCTTGGTTCGTATGACCTTGTCAAGCATGATAATGAAGCCGTTATGAACAAAATCATTGAGAATCTTGAGTTAGTCGGGTTGCCTTACTTCGAAAATTTTGACTCATTGGATTCAGCAATTGAGGAACTTAAGAAGTATCCTATAGCAAATTTTGAAAAGATAGTCGATTTCTTCATTACACAAAACAAATATGAAGAAGCTATTGACTTTTTTGAAAACAACAATGGATGGCATGAAGAACAGAAAAGAACTGAGGGACAATATCCTGAATCGCCATTTTCTCTAAACAGGTCAAAGCCCTATGAATCGAGGAGAGAAAAACTAAAAAACTGGGCACAACAAAACCTATAAGCAATAGTGCCCTGCGAGACGCTATCATCCATAAGCTAACTGAGCTACCTGCTAGCAGGCAGGCTGGTTTGCAAAGCCTGGTGGTATCAGATACTTTTATACAAATTTGAAAAATCCGGCTTACTGATGCCAGCTGGATGTTGGCAGTTATTAGATGTAATTACTAGATGAAAATAAAATTGATTATTGGTTGGATTACCATTTTTATTTCAATTTTAACTGCTTGTTTTTGGGCATATTGGGGTGTTATTGAAAATTTTCATGAGGGATGGTATCACACCACTTTTAAGCAGAATATTGTGCTGATGTTCTTTCAGTACTTAGCTCCAGTTATTATAACCATTACTTTGTCACTTATTGCGATTTTCAAAAACAGAATAGGTGCCATAGTATTTCTTGCCGTTGGCATTGCACTATCCTTTTTTGTTAATAATCCAGTTGCTTCTGTGCCTTTTATTGTTCTTGGAACTTTACATTGGTTTAGTGACTTTTCACCTAAAAAATGGAAATATCGTTTAATCATCATTTTACCACTCTTAACGCTAATCATTTGTGCTATTGAACCTGTAATTAGAGTAAGTGGGAGAATCAATGATGGAGACTTTGGAATCAGAAAAATAGAACAGAATGGTATCTCATTGGTTTGGGCACCACAAGGTATTGGATGGCCAAGTGATGGTACAAGCTGGCATGAAGCAGATAGTATTTGCACTTATTTAAAAGAAGACGGTTTAAGCCTTGCAACTGAACCTCAAAATATTTGGCGACTACCAACTGTTGAAGAAGCTGTCAAATCAATGCAAAGACATGGTGTTAACGCCAAAGGAGAACTAAACTCTGAAGGAGAACCTGAATATGAGATACGTCCAGATAAAGAAACACCATTATGGAACCCCAATTCAAA
This sequence comes from Owenweeksia sp., assembly GCA_028277105.1. Taxonomy (GTDB): domain Bacteria; phylum Bacteroidota; class Bacteroidia; order Flavobacteriales; family Schleiferiaceae; genus JANQHO01. Next base: position 89,383 of record JANQHO010000156.1, read on the forward strand.
GGTTATCTATTGGTGGACTAAAACAGAGATTGATGAAAACAATGCGTATATGATCGTGTATGACGGAAAAATTTGGAAAAGGAGAAAGGACTTTAGGGCAAACTATTTGGGATTTAGAGCTGTAAAGGAAACGGAATAAAACAACTGCCAACCATGTATAGGCGATAATATTCCCTAAACGGCCACACTATGCATATACAAACCGTTGTCAGTCATTAGAAAAATATGAAAGAAGTTGAAATAACATCTAATTCTGAGATTTTATCAGCAACTCTTTTTGAAGGAAAAAAAAAGGAGACTGTTCTTATTATTGCTTCTGCTACTGGAGTAAGACAAGAGTATTACGAAAAATTTGCTCAATTTATAGCTGAATACGGCATTTCGGTTATAACTTTTGACTATAGTGGGATAGGTCGTTCTTTAAAAAAACCAATTAAAAAACTTGACAATAATGCAGCGGATTGGGGTAGAAATGATTTAGAAAGTATAATCCAATATGTAATGTCTAACTATCCGGAATCGAGGAAAGTAGTTCTTGGTCATAGTATTGGAGGTCAATTAGTAGGACTTGCAAAGTCGTCAACAAAAATTAATAAAATAATTTTAGTTGCAGCTCAATCAGGTTACTGGAAATATTGGAAAGGATTTGGAAGAATTAAAATGTGGTTTAATTGGTACATTCTTTTTCCTCTTCTTCTTAACGCCTTTGGTTATTTGAAATCAAAACAAATCAGTGGCATGGAAAACCTTCCAAGGAACGTTGCTAACCAATGGAGAAATTGGGGCCGGAACCGGGATTATATTCTTAGTGACAAGACAATTAATGAAACACACTACAAAAAGATAATGGTAGAGGTAACCGCTTTTAGTATTGAAGATGACGATTTTGCCCCTGTAGAAGCTGTTCAATGGATGACGGGGCAATATCAAAATGCAAAAAAGAAATCAATACATCTTAAACCAGTTGATTTTAAAGTTACAAAAATCGGACATTTTGGAGTTTTTAAAGAGCGATTCAGAAATACAATTTGGAATAAGGTTTTGAACGAAATAAAATAACGAACTGCCAGCAATGGGTATAAAACATAGGGCGGACAGTAGTTCCCGCAAGTTTTGGATTCTTAACAAACTTTGTCTCTGTGGACTGGTACGAAGCTCCCCTTTGACAAGCTCAGGACAGGCTCCAATGCCCTACGTTTCATACCCGAGACCGTTGCGAGCCATTAAAAAATGAAATTCAACAAATTCTGAATGGAAGGAGATGACATCAAAAGAATTTCAAGACTGACTGCCATCTTAACTCAATTGCAAACCAAAAGAAGGTTGACAGCAGCAAGCCTCTCTGAAAAATTTGGTGTCAGCACACGAACGATTTACCGAGATTTAAAAGCATTGGAGAAAGCAGGTGTCCCTATTTTGACCGAAGAAGGAAAAGGATATACGTTAATGGAGGGGTATAAAATTCCACCAGTAATGTTCACCGAAAAACAAGCAAACGCTTTAATACTTGCAGAGCAGTTAGTATTGAAAAACAAGGATGACTCATTTGTAAAGGATTATTCGGAAGCCATTGATAAAATAAAATCAATTCTAAGATATACCATCAAAGACAAAGCAAATTTACTTGCTAATAGGACTCAATATAACCAAGTCATAAATCAAGAAAGAAGTAGTAACAATTTGTCAGATCTGCAAAATGCACTCACCAATTACAACCTTGTCAGGATACAGTATATCAATAAGGAGGGAACTGCAACGAACAGATTGATAGAGCCATTTGCAGTATTGAGTGCTGAAAATTGGTATTTAGTTGCATGGTGTCGTTTGCGTAAGGAATTTCGATTTTTCCGATTGGACAGAATTCAAAAAATGGAAATTCTATCAGAAAATTTTGAACCTCACAATTTGACTTTACAAGAGTATTTTGACCAATACCATTAACTTTTGCTGACCCTTGACATAAGGCTGTCACTTGTCAGGTATACGTTTGTAGCAATTAATCTTTAAAATACGTAAACATGACAAACGTAATTAATACAAAGTTTAATCCAACCGATTTTCCCAAGCCCGCTCTTATTTCAGTCAACGGTGTTGAACTTGAAGTTTTTGAAGCAAGTCGACAAAATGCAGGAAAACCTATTGTACTCTGCCATGGCTGGCCAGAGCATGCCTTTTCCTGGCGTTATCAGGTGCCTGCTCTGGTCAAAGCGGGCTACCATGTCATCGTCCCAAACCAGCGGGGCTATGGCAACTCATCCCGTCCGACCAAAGTAACTGACTATGACATTGAACATTTATCAGGTGATCTCATCGCACTGCTCGATCACTACGAATACGAAGATGCCACCTTTGTCGGTCATGATTGGGGTGCGATGGTCGTTTGGGGGCTGACCTTATTGCACCCAAACCGTGTAAATAGAGTGATAAATCTGAGCTTGCCTTACCAAGAGCGTGGAGAAAGACCCTGGATCGAGTTCATGGAAGAAATATTTGGCGGTGACTACTATTTTGTCCACTTCAATCGACAGCCAGGTGTTGCAGACGATATATTAGAAGAAAATACATTCCAGTTCCTTCGCAATATGTTCCGTAAGAACGTCCCCAAAAAAGCACCAGAGCCCGGTATGGCAATAATCAATCTTGCCAAAGCAGGAACTCCACTTGGTGAGCCCTTAATGAGCGACCGTGAGCTGGCCGTTTTCGTCTCCGCCTTTGAATCAAAAGGGTTCACGGGCAGTATAAATTGGTATAGGAACCTTGACCGCAACTGGCGCTTATTGGCGAACGTGAACCCCATCATCCAACAGCCGACACTCATGATCTATGGCGAACGCGATTTGGTGCCGAAGTCTGAAAAACTAGCAGAATTTGTGCCTAATGTAGAAGTAGTCAATCTGGATTGCGGCCATTGGATACAGCAAGAGCTTCCAGAAGAAACAAACCAAGCAATTTTAAAATGGCTGGAGCAACAGAATGCCTAAAAAAGAAATAGAAACCTATCGTCCTAAAAGCCGAACAGATTGGCGAAGCTGGTTAGAAAAAATCATCAGTCAAAACAGTTTGTTTGGCTAATTTATTTTAAGTCATCAACCTAAGAAGCAATAAAATGTAAACTCCGTATTCATTTTAACTACTTTTAGCTGAGATCCCATTGGACAACAGCAGAAAAAATCAAAAGCTAAAAACAGAAGAATATGAGTGATAAATTGACAGGATATATCGATGGCTTTGTATTTCCTGTTCCAAGAATTTACCTAAGCGAATACAGGAATGTGGCAGAGAAGGTAGCAGAAATCTGGAGAGAATATGGCGCACTTGCTTATTATGAATATGTTGGGGAGGATTTGAATTTAGAAGGTACACGCTCATTCATTGAAGCAGTGGATTTGAAAGAAGATGAAGTAATTGTATTTGGGTGGGTTGTATTTCCTTCGAAAGAGACTCGCGATTTAGCAAATGAACAAGTTCCAAACGACCCAAGAATGTCAGACTTGGTTGCTCCATTGACCCAATCCACAAGATTGATTTTTGATGCCAGTCGGATGGTCTATGGAGGATTCCAACCACTGGTTCAGTCTAATGGTAATGGATAGCCTGGGCCTTTGAAATGCGTTTATTTTAAAAAAGCCGTTGCACAACAATGTGTATGATGTTCATAACTGCTAAACGCAGCTACGCCACATACACATGACCGTTGGCCATAATGTAAAAAAATGGAAATTGAATTCAAAACATATACTGTTGAAGACAAGTCAGATATATTAGAAATGATGACCTCATTTAATAAAATTGATGGTTATGATTTCGACTTGTCTATTGGAGAGAAAAATTTATCTGACTTTACTTCGAATGAGATGTTAGGCAGGCTTTATCTGATTAGATATAAGGAAAATAATGTTGGTTATTTAGTGCTTTCTTTTGGATTTAGCTTTGAATATAAAGGTAGAGATGCCTTTATTGATGAATTTTATATTAAGCAAGAGTATAGAAATCAAGGAATCGGAAAACTGACGATGGACTTTGTTGAATCAGAATCAATAAAGTTGAATATAAATGCTGTTCATTTAGAAGTTGAGCCTCATAATTCAAATGCAAATCGACTTTATCTTAACAAAGGATATAAATCTAACGACCGAACTCTACTGACGAAAAAAATAAAAACTGGGCACAACAATGGTTAAAACGAATACCTAAAGACTCCTGGTTTCAATAAATCGAAAGTTACTTCGTACTTTCATTTCCCTAAATCTGCCTTGACTGTTGGCTTTAATAAACATTACTTACGATTTTGATAAAATGAATAAACAACTAAAAACCAAAAAAATGAAAGATTCACAATTATCAAGAAAGGTGAATGTTTTTCCTGGTAGTATTTTGAGCATTATCATTTATGCATTATTAATTACGGCCTTTTCGAATAAAGCGTTTTGCCAGGGTTCATACTTCACCCCTGCAGGTGGCGGATCAACAAACTGGATGTTCGGAAGTACGACAACCACAAAACTTCAGTTGATTTTCTTTCAAAGTGATTTCACCTCCCTTCCGCCATCAGGACAAATTGATACTTTATGGTTTCAGCGAACTACATCAACAGTCAGCACTTCCTTGCAAAATTTTGCAGATTTCGAAATACGGCTTGCCAACACATCGGCAACATCATTTAATGGACTCAATTTTTTCCCTGATGCAAGTCTGACCCTGGTATATGATGGACCTTTAACAATTCCGGCAGGTCCTGCAGACAGTTGGTTCTTTATTGTCTTACAGACTCCATTTCAATATTCTAATTCTGAAACCTTGGTTTTGGATACAAGATTGATGGCAACAGGTAGCCCTCACTCAACGAGTTTCAGCATTAGATGGCAATCCGTGCCCGGGGTGGACAGGAGGATCGTTAGTACATCTAATACGGCTTCTGTAGCTGATGGATCTGCTCCAAATCTATACAACTTGGGAATTTCCGTTTCGTCAGGATGTATTTCAACTAGCAGTGTGCTTACCGTATCTGCTTGTGACAGTTACACATCACCAAGTAGTAATCATTCTTGGGTTACCAGCGGAACATACACGGATACCATACCCAATGCTGCTGGATGCGACAGTGTTATCACCGTGAACCTTACGGTTAATTCGGTTTCCGATATTACAACGGTTTTAAACGGTGCAAGCATTTCTGCAAACAACACTAGCGCGTCTTACCAGTGGTTAGACTGTGATAATAATAATGCGATTATAAGCGGTGAAACCGGTCAGACCTTTACTGCAACTGCCAATGGAAATTACGCAGTTCAATTGACAGAAAATGGCTGCGTAGATACCTCTGCTTGTGTTGCCATTACAAATCTAAGCATATGGGAGAACGCTTTTGGAAGTGAATTTAAAGTATTCCCTAACCCGACTAATGGAACCTTCTCTATTGATTTGGGTGAGGTGTGCGAAAGCGCTGAAGTTTCCATTACAGATTTCTCCGGAAAACTTATTGATTCAAGATCTTTCACTCAAACACAGGTGCTAAACCTAGGAATAGATCAGCCTGCCGGAATTTATATGGTAACGATACTTTCAGACGACAAGCAAGCCGTAGTTAGACTAATCAGAGAATAACGTTTGCACAATGGTATAAGCAATAGCGGGTTAAGTGCTATTTTGAAACGTAAAATTGTAAATTACGGATCTGTGCTATCTGACAGTTTGATAGGTCAATTCCGCTGCTGCCCTTACACGAGACCGTTGTCAAAAATGAAAATTTACCTTCCAATCATATTAATACTGTTGTCTCTTTTGAGTTGTGGACATAATGAAAATTGGGAGGAGTTCAAAGGAAAAAATCTTCCCGACTCTAAAGAAGGTTATGAGGTCTTGAAGTTTGGAGACCAATCTAATATCTATCTTGGTGGAAGTCGTTCAATTGCGAAAGGAAAAAAAGACCATCAAAATCAATTTGAAGATCTCTGTATTCTCTATGAAAGTTCGGATTTCGGAAGAACTTGGGAGAAGTTACCCTTTCCAAAAATGAAAGGAGAAATTAGTCTTATTGACATTGACGGTAAAAATATTGTAGTGGTGAATCAGTTAGTGATGAATGACAGCAGTCAAATCCTACTAAGTGAAGATCAAGGGAGAAATTGGACAAAGTTGTTCAACTATCACGATGACAATTACATTCAGTCAATTCGAATTGACACTGACAAAAACATAAGATTTGTTGCCAGGGAGAGAAATGGGATTCAAAAGGTACTTAGTCTAACAGAATCGAAAATTGATACAATCATTCTTCCAAAAGGAGTCAGAAATGTTCAACTGACAGATAATGGCTTTATCGGAATATCCTACTCTCCTGACTCCTCTAAACTACTAGAATATGATCGCATTGGAACTGTAAAGTCACTAACAAAAATTGATTTGGAAAAACCTTACGACTTATCGAAACAAACTGACAAGGGAGATATTCTCTTCTACGATAGCTACTCAACAGCAGATATTCTCCTTCTTAGAGATGGACAGTTCAAAAATATCGAATTGGAGGGTTTTACGAACTACAGCGTAGTTGAACCTTACATTGAGGACTCACTGATTTTGATAAATGGATTTCACGATGATGATGATGCATTTTTGGGTGTAATTCATACATTTTTAGTAAGTGAAGACTTCGGTCAAACTTGGAATGAAGAAGAAATACCAAGTTCAATGATTACCGAACCCGGAGATTTGAAAGAAGGAAGATTTTTAACTTATGCAGGAATGGGAAGATTTCAAAAAAGAAAATAAAAAACGTGTGGCGACATCGGCTATAGCAAATGCGGGCTGACCACTTAAAAATGAAAATAGTACAACTAAAAAAATTTAAGGTAGGCGGACAAGAACCCAACTCCGAAATCCCACGCCATACCCAGGATCGTTATCAGAAATGACCCTATCGGGTCGGAAACACCTTGTTCCGCTACAGCGAAAAAATCTGTGTTTCCTCCATCAATAGGATAACATTTAGCAACAATGGCTAAAGCGAATTCCTAAAGGCTCCTGGTTTCGATAAATCGAAAGTTACTTCGTACTTTCATTTCCCGAAACTCGCCTTAGCTTTGGGCGTTAGAGATAATTGAGTTTTGAAAACTATCACCTTACCTGAAGATATAGTAGCTACTGACAAGGCAGAGATCATGGCCTTCGATTATCAAGCTCAACAGGAGTCCACCAAGCAGCAAGTCAATCTTTCCATGAACACATTCAGCTTCCTAATGGAAGGAAGCAAGGAAGTATTTGCTGATGTAAGATCAACGGCCATCTCTAACTCCGAATTTTTGCTAATGAAAGTAGGCAAGTGTTTGATGACTGAGAAATTCGCTGATACCAATAACAGCTATCGAAGTATTCTTTTCTTTTTTTCCAATGAAGCTGTTTTTCAGTTTTCCAGAAAACACGCCATCACCCTTTCAAAATCCGGTAAGAGAAAAACGATCCAGTCTCTGCCTTTTAATCGGTACCTACGCTCGTTTGCGGAAAGCCTCGTAGACCTGAACCAATTATCCGCAGAAAGTAAGAACAAAGTACTTCATGTCAAATTTGAAGAGTTAATGTTATATCTCACAGACACCTTGGGAGGCGATTTCCTGGAGTCACTGATGATAGATATAAACGATTACGACTTCCATTTTCAGGAGGTGGTGGAACACAACAAACTTAACATACTGACCCTGAGTTAGTTGGAGTTTCTGGCCAATATGAGTCTTTCTATCTTCAAGAGAAAGTTTGAAAACCAATTTCATACTTCGCCCAGTAAGTGGTTTCAGGAACAGCGACTTGAATACGCAGCGATACTCCTCAAAAACGAACGAAAAAGACCTTCTGATATCTATCTTGAAATCGGATATGATTCGCTAACAAATTTCATCCAGGCCTTCAAGTCAAAGTTTGGTACTACACCAAAGCAATACCAATTAGATTGAGCTTTTAGCAATACTTTTTGACCTGAAAACGTGCCCAATAAGTTTCAGAACAAGATGAGCTTTGTATCATAATTAAAACTAAAAGAATTATGAAAAAGACAATCATGTTAATTGGGTTAAGCATTTTAACGCATATTTCATTTGGCCAAACTACATTCACTTTATCCAGTAAAGACATTGGTGGTCAGGCAACTTTAGCTGAAGAGTTTAATGGCTTTGGTTGTGTTGGTGAAAACAAGTCCCCTCAACTTTCGTGGGAGAATGCACCGGAAGGCACCAAGAGTTTTGCGGTGACTATGTACGACCCAGATGCCCCCACGGGTAGCGGATGGTGGCACTGGGTGATGTTCGACATTCCATCTAATGTTAACGAACTGGTGAGCAATGCTGGTGATGCTTCTTTGAACTTAGCTCCGCAAGGGGCAATTCAAAGCGTCACAAATTATGGTGCTAAAGGATATGGAGGACCTTGTCCACCGGAGGGTCACGGCATACACCAATATATCATTACAGTTTATGCTTTGAAAACGGATAAACTAGGATTAGACGAGAACACCAATCCCGCAGTAGTTGGATACTACCTATGGAACAATACGATCGCCAAGACAAGTATCGTTACTTACTACCAAAGAGAGGCTAAATAAAAGTCTCTAACAAACGATATGAACACTTGGCTCTTCATGTGATCTCAGCTTTACCCTGCCAGTTGCTCGCCTAAAGGCTCACAACTACCGCTAAAAAGCAATAAAAATGTAAACTTCGTATTCATTTTAACTACTTTTAGCTGAGATCACATTAGGCACAAACACTCCCAAAATATCACTCATGAACTATGAGACCTTTGAACCTCACCCGGATTTAAACGCAATTGTAAAGTGTCATTGGATTTTGGAGGTACCAGGTGACATGGAGGCGCCCAAACAACGCGTAATCCCTGATGGTTGTATTGAAATGTGCTTCATTCTTGGGGACAATGTGCGAAGATTTACCTCGGAAACTGATTTCATTATTCAACCCCGCGCAATGGTGTTTGGACAGATTACCAAACCCTATTATGTGCAACCGACAGGCTATGTGAACACTTTTGCCGTTCGGTTTTACCCTTATGGTTTTGCCAATTTCATAACCAGACCAATTCAAGAATTGGCTGATAAAGAAACAGCCCTGACCTCTTTATTTGAAGAGAAGTCGGCAAGAGAACTGGAACAAAAAATAATCGGAGCACCCTCAACCCAATCCAGAATAGAAGCAGTAGAAAATTTCTTGTTAGGCAAACTCACGGACCAATCGATTATTGACAACATTGTAAAATCTACCATTGATGCCTTGTCCAGAACTAAGGGCAATGAGTCCATCAACTCAATACTTAAAGACGATCTGTCCAAAAGACGAAAGCTTGAGCGAAAATTTTCAAAGCAAGTTGGGATTAGTCCCAAGCAACTGGGCAGAATAATAAGGTTGCAGGCGGCATTAAAAATGATGCTGAATAATAAAAGAGAAAAATTGACTCAGGTCGCATATGAGAGCCAATACTACGATCAGGCTCATTTTATCAAAGACTTCAAGGAGTTTACCGGAACAAACCCCAAGGAATATTTGAGTGATGATCAGATGATCCTCTCATCCCTTATTTATTCAAAAGACTAAGCTGTCGCATTTTTACAATTTCTGCCTTTTGAACTGATGTAACTATGCACCCGATCGAAGTACATTAAAAATGAAAGACAAAATTTATCAAGTAGCCATTATGCTCTCATTGGGCGTCATGATTTATGTCAATCCGACTAAAGCCAGTGCTCAAACAGAAGATTTATCAAAAAACCAAAATAGTAATGACATGAAAAGCTTCATATCCATCTTTGAAATTCCTGCGACAAACATCTCAAGAGCAGTCACATTTTATCAAGAAATTCTGAGCATTGACATCGAGCGAATGGATTTTCCAGAAATGGAAATGGGTATATTTCCCTACGAAGGACAAATGGTAACAGGAGTAATAGTGAAAGGTGAAGGATACCAACCCTCTGCTGAAGGAATAGCAATATATCTCAATGGCGGAGAAAACCTCCAAATCATTCTTGATAAAGTTGAAAAAAGTGGAGGGAAAATTATTGTACCTAAAACGCCTCATGCCGATGAAAGTGGGTTTTTCGCTATATTCCTCGACACAGAAGGGAATAAAATGGGATTGCACTCTCCTAACTGATCGAAGGTAAAAAGCGCATAACAAAACACTCCATCCATAAGCTAACTGAGCTGCCAGTCGGCAGGCTGAATATTACCTTAGCCTAAGGCGGTTTGGGTATTAGGTAATAACTCTTGTAGAAAGAGTAGTTTTAGGATAAGACAGCTGTACTACTCGAACTGTTAGATCAAGTAGTACAACAGTTTATTCGCTATATTTAAATCTTTCAAAATTATACGCCAATAAGGTTTTTGCTGCCATTGCTGATAAGCTGGCAACGCTACTCGCTATGGTCAGGTGATCGTTAACCAAGTCATATAATGATCGAAACCGGAACATTAGTAAAGAAAATATTTGACCCCTATTTTGAGGCTCCAATTGAAGCATGGGAATCCTTTGCCTCCTTTTTAAAACACCGTTCTTATAAGAAAAATGAGATCATTAAAGAAGTCCATCAAACAGAAGGCAACCTGAACATCATACTAAAAGGTTCTGCAGGTATTTTTCTGTGGAAGGAGAATGCTCCGGTGTGTCTTGATCTGTGCTATGAAAATGAGTTTTTCGGAGATTATATGTCGTTCATAACCCAAAGATCTACTGAACTATTTACCCAGGCCATCGAGTCGGCCGAACTGCTGTCTATCTCATTTGCCGACCTGAATGACTTGTATCAGAATTCTAAAATTGGTGTGAATATAGGAAGGATAGCA